>NZ_JBSXPP010000008.1:0-233771 GCF_054073305.1 Mycolicibacterium sp. CBM1
CTAGTGGGGGTAGGGGTCTAGTTCGCGCATGCGGTGCACGTGTGCTTGTTGTAGTTCGTCGGTGCGGGTGAGGAAGTCCATGATGAGGGCGATCTCGGCCGGCGTGTAGTGGCTGAATAGCACTTTGCCGCCTTGATTTAGCAGGGGGGCGAGGAGTTCGGTGACGCGGCGGGCGGCGAGGTCTGTGGCCACCACGATGACTCGGCGGTGATCGGTGGGGTGTTGTGATCGGGTGACGTAGCCGAGTTTCTCGAGGCGGTCGAGTGCGATCGTGGTGCCGGCGGCGGTGAGGCCGAGTTGGTCGGCGAGAAGTCCTGGTGTTGTGATCTTTTCGCCGGCGCAGAGGATGAGTTCTAGGGCGCGTCGGTCTGTTTGGTTGACGCCGAGCACTCTGACCAATTCGCGCGCTACGTCGTCGAAGGACGCATGAAGTGATTCCATTGTTTTCCGCAGCACTACGGCGCTCCGAGCGAGTTCGGTCGTCATCGATTGGAAAAACCTCCCCAAAGCTCGGCTTGGCCCCGTTTGGCCGATAGGGGAGCAAGCGGCCTGCGCCGACTGGTCGAGTCAGTTCCTTTGAGGCGCAAGCCTGACTGTACCCAAATCGTGTTGCGTGGAACGTGTTTTGGGGTTTGGTCGCGGGTTTGACGGTGTGGGGAGGCCCCAGCCTCCCCACACCGCCTAACCGAACAGCACCAACCAGCTGGTCTGTCCGACCTGCAGAGTTAGGTGACAGTCGTGGTGGTGAGCGTCGGAGAAGGATTCGGGTAGCACGAGGTTGCGACGTTACCGAGAATTGGAAGGTTGGTGTTGAATGTCATGCCGGGGTTGGAATAGCTGGTGCCGGCATACTTGCTGGTAACCGTGCCGGGGGCGGTGGCCGTCACGTTGATGGTGACGGAGGGCGGGGTGTATGTCGTGCCACCGGGAATTGGGCCGGGAATGGAGAGCACGACATTACCGCTCACTAGTGACGTCGAGCCGGGATAAGTCCCACCGGATGCGCTGGAGGAGACGTATGTCGAATTTGCCGGGACCGGGATGAGCATCTTCATGTTGTTGACGTTATTGATCGTAAAGCCGCTCGCTGTCGACGGAATCGTCGATGAACCTGGTGCAATGGTAATGGCCACGGGAGAACCCGCGGTCACCGAGGTCGGCGCGGTGCCGGTGACAGAGGTTGTCATGCTTGACGTCGCAACCGAGGCCTGGCAACTCCAGTTCACAGAGACGGCTGCATGTGCCGTCCCGGCGAAACAAAGTGCGGCGGCAAGGGCCATCGGAGTGATGGCGCCAGCGCGAAGCAGCGTGGACGTATTTGATCGCATATTCTTCTCCAAAGGTGAAGGTAGCGACGTAGCCGGGGTGCCGCGCCGCGGATAAAATGTAACGTGTCGCGGTTGAAATTCTCGGCACATTTTGAACACGTTTGATGGCAGTGTCGCATTCATTATTCGCTATTGATAATTCACATGAGTGATTATTCGCTATTGATTATTTGTGAAAGAAAGTTATTACCACAAAGACATTGAATAGAATTATCGTGGCCGCTTACCCTGGGGTGCCGAGCGAATGGTCCAGGACCTGTAGAGGTGCACGTTCGCTCTGGCAGATGCGTCACGGTTCGCTGACCGGGTCCGACGGGTTGTTCGGGCCGCGACTTTCGAGCCGCAGATCGTCAGAAAGCGTCAACGTCGACTGTCTGGCGTGGACGAGCTCGTGCTGTCGCTGTAGGCCAAAGGGATTACCGCCGGCGAGATTTCGGCGCACTTCGCCGAAATCTATGGCGCTTTGGTGTCGAAGGAGACGATCAGCCGGATCACCGACACGGGGATCGAGGAGATGAATGACTGGTCGGTGCGGCCGCTGGACGAGACTTACGCCGCGATCTTCATCGACGCGATTGTCGTGAAGGCGCGCGACGGCCAGGTCGCTAACCGGCCGTTCTACGCCGCCATCGGGGTCACCACCTTGGCCTCAAGGAGGTGTTCGTCGTGGTCTGTGACGGGCTCAAGGGGCTGCCGGAGGTAGTGAGCAACATCTGGCCGCAAGCAATCGTGCAGACGTGCAGCAGACCCATTCATCTGATCCGCAACACTTTTCGGCTCACCTCGCGCAAGTACTGGGATGAGATCAAACGCGATATCAAACCGATCTACACCACGGTCACTTCCCCTCCGAGCAGGCTGCTATGAAGTGCCTCTACCTGGTCGCCAGATCGCTGGACCCAACCGGGGCCGGCAGGGCACGATGGATGATGCGGTGGAAGCCAGCGCTCAACGCGTTTGCGATCACATTCGGCGGCCGATTCCCGGCAGCCGAAACCCACTGATGGAAACCGCCGGAAACACCGTCAACGAGATACCCCCGGCGGTCGGCGGATATGTCGGCATGCCGATGATTCACGCCAACGAGGTCGCGCTTTGTGGCCCGGTGTCGTCTACGGTCCCCGGTGAGGAAGCCAGCAAGCATCGGACGCCTCGGTGGTGTTTGCGGCCCATCCGCAGTTGAAGCGGTTACGTACGGAGCCGCTGCAATCCGAGTGAACGCGCGAATCCTAGTTAGCGCGTTTGGCGTTCCCCGCTTTTCGTGCTGAGGAGCCGGTGCCTGAGGCACCGCCGGCGGCAGTGTCGTGGGTGTTATGAGTTTGGGCGGGTTGTGCGTTGCTGGTGCTGCCCGCACTGGTGTTGTCGGTTGCTTCGGGTGTGGCCTTTGTGCTCGCCGCGCTGGATGCGGTTGCTGCGCGGAGCGTGCTTGCTGCGCTGCGTGCGCTGCGTGCGCTGTGCGCGGTTCGTGGGCTAACGGTGTCGGGGGTGGTGTCCAGTGTCACCGTGGCGGCCGGTTTCGGTAGGGCTGCGGCCGCGCGGGAGGACGTGACCGCCGCCGCCGCGAATGCCGCCGGTGCGCCCAGCGCTTGCGCGATGGTGTCGCGCAAGCCGAGTAGTACGGCGACAAGACCCGATTGTCCGTCGCCGACCGGGGTCAGAATCCCCGGGGCTCCCGTCGTCGGATCCCCGTTGAGGAAGGCGTCGGTGAGCACGGCGGGGGCGTTGATGATCGCGTTCACAGCCGTCCCGAAGTCGCCAGCGCCCACCGCGTCGTACACCGTTTGCGCGATTTCCCCAAACGCGCCCTCGACGGTGCTAACCGTGGAGAGCGCAGAGAAGCTCGCGACGACAAGCACGGTGGGGGCTGCCTTGACGACGTTGGTGATGTTCTGCAGAACCTGGCCGGGGATGTTCAGCAACGGAAGCAACTGGAGGGCGGGGTACTCCACCAGCCCGAGCACGGCAAAAAACACCGTGGACAAGGCGTTGTTGATCTGGCCGTCGGCCAGTTGTTGAGCTGCCGTTTGGAACGCCTGTGGGAGCGCCGTCAGGTTCGCGACGAGGCTCCCGCCGGCGTTGGCCAGCCCAGTGGAGATGGTGGTGGCGTAGTCGATCTGGTTGGCGATGATCTGCTTCAGGATCGGATCGGGGTCGGCCTGTACCTGTTGGCCGAGGGCCGCAATGTTGTTGAACGTGGTCGTCAGGACCTGTACCCACTCGGTGAAGGGATCGACCGTCGAGGTCGCCGATGCGGTCAATGCCGCCGCGATGCTCGACACCGGGATTGCCGGCATGTGCATCTGCTGCGGTGTCACCACTATCGGTGACAGCGCGATGGCGCTCGCTCCGATCAGTGCCACACCGCCGGTCATACTGGTCCGCACAAACGTTTGCATTACTCTCCCTCAATCATCGGTAACCTGAACTCGCAAATTACTTCACGCTGATTGCTGTGTGGGCGTATTTCAGCGGATATTTTGAGAAATTCTCAGCATTCGATGTCGAAAGTTAACGATAGAAAGTTATCTGTCTAAGACAATTAACTAGATAAAGTTATTAATGCAAAGCTATTGAATGCCGAATATGCTCGGGCGGCACCCAACCTGTCTCATCTTGCAGAGCCCTACGCTGCGAGGGTGGAACTGCTCCACGCTCGCAATTCGACTGAGTGGTGTGGGGCGTCGGCGGTGGTGAGTGTCTAGTGGGGGTAGGGGTCTAGTTCGCGCATGCGGTGCACGTGTGCTTGTTGTAGTTCGTCGGTGCGGGTGAGGAAGTCCATGATGAGGGCGATCTCGGCCGGCGTGTAGTGGCTGAATAGCACTTTGCCGCCTTGATTTAGCAGGGGGGCGAGGAGTTCGGTGACGCGGCGGGCGGCGAGGTCTGTGGCCACCACGATGACTCGGCGGTGATCGGTGGGGTGTTGTGATCGGGTGACGTAGCCGAGTTTCTCGAGGCGGTCGAGTGCGATCGTGGTGCCGGCGGCGGTGAGGCCGAGTTGGTCGGCGAGAAGTCCTGGTGTTGTGATCTTTTCGCCGGCGCAGAGGATGAGTTCTAGGGCGCGTCGGTCTGTTTGGTTGACGCCGAGCACTCTGACCAATTCGCGCGCTACGTCGTCGAAGGACGCATGAAGTGATTCCATTGTTTTCCGCAGCACTACGGCGCTCCGAGCGAGCTCAGTTGGCATCGGATGAAACGACCTCCCCAAAGCTGGGCGTGGCCCCGTTCTGTTGACCGTCGGCTTCCTTGTGGTGTGGCCTGAATCATACTCATGGTCGAATGTCCGTCGTGGCGGTAATCGCCACTTTTGCTTGAAGTGTCGACAGCGAACTTGGCTGACAACGAGCACTGCTCACGGATTCAGTCGCAACGCCATACCAATACGCGTGTGGCCGGCCCGCGGACAAGGGTCTGTTTGGGGCGTTTCCCGCCGGCGCGTGTTGGCATTCGGCAACCGCGGCTGGTGTGCATGATCGTCTCACCGGGGAGCGCTGTTCTGTATGCGATCGGAGTGGTTGATGTTTCATGCCCACGCGGAGTTGGAGTGTTTATCCAAAAACGGAATATCGATTCGTGCAGCATCGATGGCATTGCTCGATCTCGGCATTCCCGCAAGTTCGCGGAAGGGCGTTTTGGCCTACTTGGATCTGGCGCATAGCCTCCCGAAAAGCCGACCATCCCGGCAGGCGGGAGTCCATTGGCGAACGGGCCACAAGGTGCGGTCGCCGAGTCTGGTCCGGTGCCGGCAACCCAGGTTTGGCATGCTCGACGTCTGGGCTGCGCCCGGAGGTATGCACCTGTAGATCCAGTTCGCATTCAGGGCTGAATTCACCGTCCTGGCGAGACAGATTGCGACAGCAAGTGATACCGGAGTGGCGACGGCGGCGCGAAACGGCTTGGCCGTAGGGGATTGCGTAATTCTCTTCAAGAAGAGAAAATAACGATGTCGTCAGAGATCTGCACCTTGATGGTGAAGAGGCATACGGCTTGCCGCCACTGAAATTCCCTCCACATCTTGAATACGTTTGAACAGCAAAAGTGAAAAGTTGGCCCAGCGTTGATATGTAATGGCATAAACCCGGCAAGGAAAACGCGTGCCGCATTAAGTTCTTATGCGTGCGCGAGCATCATTCGGATCTGAAGCCGGCGCTGACGCGTGCCAGGTCCAGTAGTCACTGGGCCGCGCCGACCTTGGCGTCGCGGTTCGACTGATCTTCACTCCCCGGTTGCGCGCCGGCCCAATAAGTAGAGACTTCTGTGCATGACAGTGGCGGACCCGGCAGAGCCGAGCGTGCAGACTGACGGCACCTACCGCGACAAGTTGGTGGCAGTCGAACCCGGTGGGAACGAATTCATCTCCCACGAAGACCGGCACGGGCACCCCCGCCAGCTGTTCTGGACGTGGACATCGCCGAACCTCGAGTTCGCCACGATCTTCGTTGGTGTGCTCGCGGTGGCGGTCTACGGGATGACGTTCTGGCAGGCCGTCGCCGGCATTGTCATCGGCACCGGGTTGGGGGCGATCGCGCACTACTTCCTGTCGGCGCGTGGCCCCTTGCATGGTGTGCCGCAGATGGTGCTGGGACGGCTGGCGTTCGGGTTCAAGGGCAACGCCGTTCCGGCCGCCCTGATGTCGGTTACCGCCGGCGTCGGCTGGTTCGCCACCAACAGCGTAAGCGGCGCCTTCGCGCTGGCGACGCTGTTCCACATCGGGCCGCTGCTGGCTTTGGTGATCATCGTGCTGGTGCAGACCGCGTTCGCGTTCTTCGGCCATAACCTGGTGCAGGCCTTCGAACGCTGGTCGTTCCCGGTGCTGGCGGTCATCTTCGCGATCGCGTCGGTGGCCATCCTGGCCAAGTCGCACCTCGGTGCCCCTGCCGTCGACGGCGGAATGGGCGGCATGGGCGGCTTCCTGCTGACAGTCGGCACGGCGTTCGGTTACGCGGCGGGCTGGACGCCGTACGCCGCGGACTACACCCGCTACCTGCCGCCGACGGTGTCGACCACTCGTACCGGGCTGTTCGCCTCGCTGGGATTGTTCCTGTCCTGCGCCGTGCTGGAGATCGTCGGCGCGGCTTCGGTGACCATCGGCCCGGCCGTGTCGGATAACCCGACCGAAGCGTTCACCAGCGAGTTGGCCTCGCCGCTGGCCAAGGCCACTCTGTTGGCCATCGCCATCGGCGCGATCGCGGCGAACTCGATCAACATCTACTCCGGGGCCATGGCGTTCGTGACCATCGGCGTCAAGCTGCCGCACCACATCGCCCGCGCGCTGGTGACGGTGTTCTTCGGGGTGGCCGGGTTCCTGGTCGCGTGGTGGGCGCTGGCCGACGCCGCAGCCAGCTATGAGGCGTTCCTGCTGATCATCGCCTACTGGATCGGGCCGTGGCTGGGGGTGGTGTTCGCCGATCAGTACCTGCGCCAGGGTCAGTCGATCGCCGGGTTCCTTTACGACCGGTCCTACAGCAACTGGCCCGGGCTGGCGTCGTTCGCCGTCGGCCTGGTGGTGTCGGTGCTGCTGTTCTCCAACCAGGAGAAGTTCGTCGGCTACATCGCCAGGGCGGTGCCGCAACTCGGTGACGTCACGTTCTTCGTCGGCTTCCTGCTCGCCGGGGGCAGCTACTTGCTGCTGTGCCGCGCGAAGATCGCCGCCGAGCGCGCCGCCGTATGACACCGGAGCAGATGCTCGACGTCGCTTACGGTGAGGCTCGAAAAGGCTTGGCGGAGGGCGGGATTCCGATCGGTGCCGCACTGTTCGGCGCCGACGGGACGCTGCTGGGCAGCGGCCACAACCGTCGCGTGCAGAACGGTGACCCGTCGCTGCACGCCGAGACCGACGCGTTCCGCAACGCCGGCCGCCAGCGTGACTACCGATCGACGATCATGGTCACCACACTCTCGCCGTGCTGGTACTGCAGCGGGCTGGTGCGCCAGTTCAACATCGGCGCGGTGATCGTCGGGGAAAGCCAGACCTTCACCGGCGGCCACGACTGGCTCGCCGAGCACGGCGTCGAGGTGACACTGCTCGACGACGACCGCTGCGTGGCGATGATGACGGAGTTCATCGCCACAAACCCCGAACTGTGGAACGAAGACATAGGAGTGGCGCAGACGTGATCGCTACCGTCGACATCTCCCGCTGGCGCGCGGGGGGAGCGCAGGCCGAGGCCGTGGCCGCCGACCTGGACGCCGGGCTGCAGGAGGCCGGTTTCATCCTCGTCCGCGGTCACGGCATCGATCCGGAGCTGGCCGCCGCCGTGCGCGCCGCCTCGCGCGCGTTCTTCGGCTTGCCGGCCGCGGTCAAGCAGCGGTATTCGGTGCCGGTAGGCGGACACGGGTGGATTGCCCCCGGTGCCGAAGCCAATGCCTACGCCGAGGGCACCGAGACCCCGCCCGACCTCAAAGAGAGCTACAGCCTGGGCGCCGAGACAACCGTCGGCGACCCGGAGATCGACCGCATCTGGTTCGCCCCCAACGTCTGGCCCGAGGAGGTGCCCGAGCTGCAGGCACTGGTGTCGCAGTACACCGCGGCCGTGCGGGGGCTGGCCGACGACCTGCTGGCGCTGATGGCCCATGTCCTGGGGCTGCCGGACAATCCGTTCGCCACCCTGGCCGACCGGCCGACCTGGACGATGAACATCAACCACTATCCGCCGGTCAGCGTCGTCGGTGAGCCCGAGCCGGGACAGTTCCGCATCGGCCCCCACACCGACTTCGGCACCGTGACGATCCTGGATCGCGAGCCCGGCGCCGGTGGGTTACAGGTCTTCTCCGAAGCCGGGGGATGGGAAGACGCGCCGTACGACCCGGCGGCGTTGACGGTCAACATCGGTGACCTGCTCGAGTACTGGAGCGGGCGGCGCTGGCCGTCCGGCCGGCACCGGGTGCTGCCCCCGCAGCCGCACGCTCCGGAAGAGGACCTCATCTCGCTGATCTACTTCTACGAGGCCAACCACGACGCGCTGATCACCCCGCTGAGCCCACCGATCGGCAAGGTGGCCGGGCTGGAGCCAGTCACCTGTTCAACGTTCATCAAGGAACGGCTGGACGCCATCACCGTGGGCTGACCCGCGTCAGTAAGGTATCCGCCATGCGCGTTTACCTCGGCTCAGACCATGCCGGATACGAACTCAAGCAGGCCGTGATCGAGCACCTCAAGAACGGCGGTCACGAGCCGATCGACTGCGGCGCCTACACCTACGACGCCGAGGACGACTATCCCGCGTTCTGCATCGCCGCGGCGGTGCGCACGGTGGCCGACCCCGACAGCCTGGGCATCGTGATCGGCGGATCGGGCAACGGCGAGCAAATCGCCGCGAACAAGGTGCCCGGCGCCCGCTGCGCGCTGGCCTGGAGTGTGGAGACCGCCGCACTGGCACGTGAACACAACAACGCGCAGCTGATCGGCATCGGTGGCCGGATGCACACCGTCGAGGAGGCGCTGGCGATCATCGATGCTTTCCTGAGCACCGCCTGGTCGAAAGCCGAACGCCACCAACGTCGTATCGACATCCTGGCCGACTACGAGCGCACCCACGTGCCGCCGCCGGTGCCCGGCGCACCCGCCTGAGTCGTGCCCGAAGGGCATACTCTTCACCGGCTGGCCCGGCTGCATCAGCGCCGCTTCGCCGGAGTACACGTCGCGGTCGCTAGCCCGCAGGGCCGGTTCACCGATGCGGCGATCGTCAACGGCCGGTTGTTCACCCGTGCCTCGGTGTGGGGCAAGCACCTGTTCCACCACTACGAGGGCGGTCCGATCGTGCACGTGCACCTCGGGCTCTACGGCACGTTCACCGAACTTCCGGTGCCGATGCCGCTGCCGGTCGGCCAGGTGCGGATGCGCATCGTCGGAGCCGAGTACGGGACCGACCTGCGCGGCCCCGCAGCCTGTGAGGTGATCGACGAAGCCCAGGTGTCGGCGATCGTGGCCCGCCTCGGTCCCGATCCCATTCGCCGCGACGCCGACCCGGCTCCGGCGTGGGCGCGGATCGCCAAGTCCCGCAAGTCAATAGGTGCACTGCTGATGGACCAGAGCGTGCTGGCCGGGGTGGGTAACGTGTACCGCAGCGAGCTGCTGTTCCGCCATCACATCGACCCCTACCGGCCGGGCGGCGCGATCGACGAGGCCGAGTTCGCCGACGCCTGGACCGACCTGGTCGCGCTGATGAAAGTCGGGGTGCGCCGCGGCAAGATCGTCGTGGTCCGGCCCGAGCACGATCACGGCGCGCCGTCCTATGCGCCGAACCGGCCCCGCACCTACGTCTACCGCCGCGCGGGGGAGCCGTGCCGGGTCTGCGCCACCGAAGTGCGTACCGCTGAACTGGAAGGGCGCAACGTCTTCTGGTGCCCCACCTGCCAGGTGTGAGGCTGCCAGTCGAGCGCCGCACCGCGGTACCCGCGAGAATGCCTGCATGGAACTGATTCTCGTCGTCGTCGGCGCTATCGCCGTCTCCGCCCTGGCCAATCGCCGCGGCCTGGAGCCTGCCCTGATGATCGTCGTCGTCGGAATCGTCGTGTCATTCGTGCCGGGCTTCCGGGCACCCGAACTCGACTCGCATGTCCTGCTGGCCGTCGTTCTCCCGCCGCTGCTGTACTCCGCGGCACTGGACTTCTCGTTCCCCACATTCGTGCGCAACATCAGGCCGATCCTGGGTCTCGGGGTGGGATTGGTGGTCGTCTCCGCCTTCACCGTCGCCGTCGTGTCGTCCTGGCTGGCTCTGGTACCGCTGACCTTCGGCACCGCGTTGGTTCTGGGGGCCATCGTCGCTCCGCCGGATGCCGTCACAGCGGTCGCCGTCGGCCGCAAGCTCGGGCTACCGAAACGGGTGATGGCAATCCTGACCGGGGAAAGCCTGATCAACGACGCGGCGGCGCTGACGCTATTCTCGATCGCCGTCGCCCAGGTGGCCGGCAGCCACACTTTCATCGCCGATCCGTTGCTGCTCTTCGGCTACAGCGCGTTGGTCGGCCCGGTGGTCGGTGTGGTCCTGGGTTACGTCACGTTGTGGATCCGGGGACGGCTCGACAGCCCGAGCCTGGAGACCATCCAGGGCCTGGTGGTGCCGTTCGCCGCGTTCATCGCTGCCGAGCGGCTGCACGCTTCGGGCGTGCTCGCGGTGGTGGCTGCCGGGTTCGTCGTCGGCAGTGGGACGCTGCGCTCGGGTTATCAGACCAGGGTGCAGGAACGCTATGTCTGGAATTCGGTCGATGTGCTGCTCGAGGCATTCGTCTTCGCCTACATCGGGTTGCACCTTCGATTCGTACTGAACGATCTGCAGGAGGCCCACGAATCGCTGGCCGAGGTTGCGGTCGCCTCGGCACTGGTGCTGGTCATCGTCCTGGTGATCCGCCCGCTGTCGGTGTTCGTCATGTTCGGCCGCCGCATGTTGTTCCGGCACGTGGATCGCAAACTGTCCGTGCCGGTTCCCGAAGGCGGCGGACGCGGGGCGCTCGGTGTGCGTAAACGGACCAAGCCGGCGGGTAAGTGGCGCTCGATGATCGACCACTCCATCTTGAGCTGGCAGGAGAACGTCGTGGTGTCCTGGACTGGGATGCGCGGCGTGGTGACGCTGGCCGCCGCCGCCGGTATCCCGCTGACCACGGCCAGCGGCGAGCCGTTCCCCGAGCGGGCCACCATCCAGGCCATCGCTTTCGTGGTGGCCGTCGGCACCTTGCTGCTGCAGGGATCCACGCTGCCGCCGCTGATCCGGCGGCTGAAGTTGTCGGCGCCCGAGGAGGAGGAAGCCTACGACCGCGAGGAGACCCTCAAGGCGGAGCGGATCGTGCACTCCGCCGCCGACGAGGTGCTCGCGTGGTTCGAGGCGAATCCGCCCGAAGGGCTCGACCCGTTCGTGCTCACCGAGATCCGCAACCGGATCGCCCGCCACTCCCAGGACGCCGACGAGATGCCGGACCCCGAGGCGCACAACTTGCGCGCCGAAGTCTTCTCGGCGCTGTACCGCGACGTGCTGGCTGCTCAGCGGGAGGCGCTGATCAGCGAGCGTGACGAGGGCCGTCTCGACGAGGAGGCCGTGCGCGCCATGCTTGAGCGACTGGATCTGCAGGAGGCCAGCGTGTCTGCCCGGGTGCAGAGTCGGTTTTAGAAGTCGCCGAACCCGCCGCCGAAGTCGCCCCCGCCGAAGTCGCCGAGGCCACCGCCGTCACCGCCCCAGCCGCTACCACTGTCGGCCCAGCCGCCGCTGTCACCGCCCCAGCCGCCACCGTCGCCGGCCCAGCCACCGTCCTGGCCGGCGTCGAGACCCTGGTCATAACCTTGATCGAAGCCCTGGTCGAACCCGGAGCCGTAGCCGTTCTCGAACCCCGAGGCGTCGTAGCCGACACCGCCCATACCGGAGAACAGCGCATCGAACAGCAGCACCGAGCCCACCCCCCACGCGCCGGCGACCAGTGCGGTCTTCCACCACGGTTCGGAGTACCAGCCGGCGGGCACCGGGCGGCCCGCCACCCGGCCGCCGGGGTAGTAGTTCGGGGTGCGTTCGCTCGGCACCGGCGAGGCCTCGATCTCGCGGCCCTCGAAGGCGACTTTGCGGTCCTCGGTGACGGTGCCGGCCGCCTTCTGACCGGCTATCGTCTCCAGCTCCGGGCCGGGATCCATGCCCATCGCGGTGCGTGCCGCCCGCACGTAATAGAGGCCTTCGATCGCGCTTTCCTTGGCCAGCATCGCCTGCTTGGCGCTCGTCGCCTGCTCGATTTGTGACGACGCGGCGGTGAACCGCTCCGAGGCGTCGGCCAGCGCCTGGTTGGCTGCGTCGTTGGTGCCGTTGAGGTTGAGGACCTGCCCGCCGAGGCGCTCGATGACGCGGCGCGCGTCGGCCTTGGCGTCAGCGAGCGAGGCCGCATTGCGATTGCCCGTAGCGCGCGACGAACTCCACACCGCCAGCGCAATCGCCACCACCACGACCAGAATGAGCACCACCAGCACACCGTTCATGGCGTCCACAGTACCGATCCTGTGAAGATGCTCCGAGGGCCGAGAATTTGCTTGTCAGAGCACGCCGAGGGCGCGGTAGACCTCGTCGCTCAGGGCGGTGCTGCGGGGGTCTGCGTTGCACTTGGTGGCGTCAAAGTAGTTCATGACGTAGGCATAGCCGATCCGGTGCTCGAGGTCGACGAACCCGTAGGAGCCGCCGGATCCGCCGTGGCCGAAGGAACGCAGATTGGGCCCGGCCACCCCACGCTGGTTGAGCATGTAGCCCAGCCCCCAGCCGTGGTCGGCGACTCGGGCTCCGAGCACGACGTCGGTGTCGAACCCGCCCTGGCTGACCCGCACGCGGTCCAGCTGCTCCCGGCTGAGCAGCTTCTCCTGCGCCATCCCGTTGTAGAAGGTGGCCAGGCCCAACGCCGACACATGTCCATTGGTGCTGGGGAATTCGCAGGTGCGCCACAGACTGAGTTCGTTGGACCCCAATTCGTCGTCAGGCACGAAGCCCATGGCGACCGACAGCCCGGCCATCGGATGCTCGGCGAGGCTGGCCGGATCGCCAGGGGCTTGGCCCTTGGCCAGCACGTCGCGGATGTGGGGCTTGTTGACCATCTCCGCGCAGCGGTGATGCTCGGGGGGTGGCAGGCCGATGTGCACGTCGATGCCCATCGGCTCGGCGATCTCGGTGCGCAGATACTGGCCGATGGTACGGCCGGTGAGCCGCCGCACGACCTCGCCGAGGATGAACCCGAACGACACCATGTGGTAACCCTGGGCGGTGCCCGGCTGCCACCACGGTTCAGCGGCGGCGAGTTCGTCGCACACCCGGTCCCAGTCGGCGGTGTCGCGCCAGTGCAACCGGGTGCGTGGACCGATCACCCCGGAGCGGTGGCCCAGTACCGAGGCGACCGTGATGTCCTGTTTGCCGTTGCATGCGAACTCCGGCCAGTACGTCGCGACGGGTGCGTCGAGGTCCAGTTCGCCGCGGTCGGCCAGCAGGTGTACGCAGGTACTGGTCAAGCCCTTCGTGCCGGAGAACACGCTGGCCAGGGTGTTTTCTCGCCAGCGGCGCCGGCGCGCGGCATCGGCGTAGCCGCCCCACAGATTGACCACCAGGTCGCCGTCGACCCACACCGCGACGGCGGCACCGACCTCGTCGTCGTCGGTGAAGTTCTTCTCGAAGGCGTCGCGGACCGCGCCGAATCCCGTGGCGCACGTGCCGCCGATGGGGATGGGGTGGCTCAAGGCGCCTCCTGGCCGACCGATGGGTCCCGCCCGCGGCGGGCGTCGGGACGGACGTGCCCCGCTTCGCTTCTGACGCCGGGTACTGACGCTGAATCTACGGCGGCGACGCTACCGCCAGAAGCTGGGAGAACAATTGGAGCGCAATCGCAATCAGGTCGTAATCAGCGCCGGCGTAGCAAACTCCTCACCAGAGATGTTCACCAGCTGTTTCGACCTGCTTCCCGGTGCTGGCGAGGCGCGTGCTGGAACCTTCGGCGACGATTCTGTAGTGACTGCAGAACGCTTCACCGCAGCCGGGGATATCCCCGACACCGGGATCCCGCGCGCACTTGCTGCCCGGATGACCATCGCCGAGCAGCATGAATGGCATCGCAGCGGGCTGCGGCGGCATCCGGTCTCCCGGCGGAACTTCCTGCGCGGTTCGGCGGCCGCGGCGGCCGTTGCTGCGCTGGGCGTCAGCCCGTTCGGCCGGCGCGCCTACGCGCAGGGTGCGCCGCTGACGGTGGCCAACCGCCGGGTCGGCTACGGAGCTGACGCCGCCAGCCAGCTGCGTCTGTCCGCGCAGCTGTCCGCCAATCCCACCGGCACGAAGGTCTACCTGGACCATGGCCCCACACCCGCGCTGGGCGCCACCGTCGAAGCGGAGGTCCGCAACCTGGTGACCCAGATCCCGGACGTCGACGGCGGAGTGCTCGGCGCCGAGCAGTTCTACGTCCACGCCCCGATCGACGGGTTGCCCGCCCGGATGCCGCACTTCTACCAATGGCGCACCGCCGACGGATTCGTCAGCGACGTGCGCTCCGCGGCGACGGCGATGCCCACCGCGCGAAATGCCATGGGCTGGTTCCGGTTCACGATGATGGGGGACCAGGGCACCGACGAGACCCCGTCGCTTCCGCCGGGGCTGGAGCCCGGCATCTACGACGACAACTACTACAAGCCGGACAACGATCCGTCCGTGGCGCACACCGCCAACGTGCTGGGCCAAATCGTCGCGACCCGACCGGACTTCCACGTGCTGGCCGGCGACATCGCCTACGCTGATCCGTCGGGGCAGGGAAAGCCGGCCAAGTTCGTCCGAAAAGGTAACCCGCCCAAAGGTTTCGACAAGTTCAATCCCTACGTGTGGGACGTCTACCTGGCATCGATCGAACCCAGCGCGTCGACTACGCCGTGGATGTTCGCCACCGGCAACCACGACATGGAGGCCGCCTACCCGGTACACGGTTACGGCGGACACCTGGCTCGGCTCGACTTCCCAGGCAACGGCCCGGCCGGATGCCCCTCGGTCTACTCCTTCACCTACGGCAACGTCGCCGTGCTCTCGCTGGACGCCAATGACGTGAGCTACGAGATCACTGCCAACACGGGATACTCGGGCGGGGCCCAGAACACCTGGGTGGAAAGGACATTGGCCGCTCACCGCGCCAACCCCGATATCGATTTCATCGTTTGCTTCTTCCATCACTGCGCCTATTCGACGGTGTCCGATCACGCCAGCGACGGGGGTGTGCGGGCGGCCTGGGCTGCCCTGTTCGACCGCTACCAGGTCGACCTGGTGTTGCAGGGTCACAACCATGCCTTCGAACGATCCGATCCGATCAGGGGCGGCGCGCCGACGCGTGTCGCCGAGGACAACTCGATCGTTTACCCGGAGACCGACGGCACCGTCTACTACACGGTGGGGTCGGCGGGGCGGCCGCGCTACAGCTTCCAGCCCGGCGAGTCGGAAAGCTACCGCGGGCACGAGGTGGCCGACTCCTTCGTGCCGAACAGCTATGTGTGGACCGCCGAAGGAGCCAAGCGGCCCGAGGGTGTCGGCTGGTCGCGGGTGCGATTCCGCAACTACGCCTTCATCCGCGTCGACGTGCGTCCGGGCAGCCTGCTGAGCGAGATGGACGTCACCGCGGTCGACGAATATGGCCGGGAGTTCGACAAGGTGACCTACCGCCGCCCGGTCCGCACCTGAGTTGCATCGGCCCGTCCGCACGGCCCGATTCCGCTGAAAGCGGCTGCACGCCAACATCAGTGGCGGACTCCGGCGCCGAAAGCTACTTGCCGAACTCCGGCTCAGTCTGGTCACCCACTATACCCATGGGGGTATAGTGGGTGGCGAGAGTGAGGAGGCCCTGATGGCTATCTGTGTGAAGACTTTGGCCGGGGCACTGTTGGTATTCGCGGCTTCGGCGTTGATCTCGGCGCCGTTGGCCTCGGCCGCCGACGGTTCGACATGTGTGTCGACCGGTGGGGCGACCGATTGCCAGGCGCCTGGCAATGTCCAGATCTACACCGCGCCGCACGCTATGCCGGCGTCCGGTGGTCAATCCGATCCGAAGTGGCGGCCGCTGGGGTACAACCCGAAATGGAACGGCTTCCAGCCGTGATGGCGTTTCCGTCGCGCGGTTGATGCGGCCCGCTTCGTCGGTTTCGGGGTTACCTTACTTCCCGGAGATTCACGCACCACCGGGAGGGCGATGAGCGGCGACACGGGCGAAACAGAGGTGCGGACTGCGGTGGTCTTAGTGCACGGGCTCCTCGAACGTCGCCCCATGGAAACGTTGGACGCCTTCGCTAGAACGGTGTTGGCTCCGCATGACGGCGGCTGGCAGTACCACGCGCAGCCCTTGGAGGTCACCGACTCCTACGAGGCGCGCCGCTGCGGTGCGCCCGGAGTCGACCTCTTCGAGTACGACTGGTCCTTCCTGATGACCAGTGCCCGGTATGCGGGTTTCGTGGGTGCGTTCGTGCGGGTGTTCCTGCGCCGCCCACGGCATGTGCCCGATCAGCTGGCCGGTGTCTGGCGGGTGGCCTGGCTGGCGCTGCTGGTCCCGCTCGCGGTCTTGGCCATCCTGTTCGTGGTGGGTGGCTACTTCCTGCACACCGGGGTGGCGGGTTGGATCATCGGGCTGGCCACCAGCGTCGTGGTTCTGAGTATCGGTCTGGCCCTGGTTCGCACCGCGCCGCGCGCGTTGACCCGAAGCTTCCTGACGACCGGCTTTGTCAACGTCGCCCGGTACTTCAGCCCTCTGCCCGAGTCGTATGCGGCCCGGCGGGCCATTCGGGGTGGCCTGGTCGACCTGCTGTACACGTTGCATCAGGGCCGGTATGCCCGCGTGGTCGTGGTGGGTCACGGACTCGGTGGGTACGTCGCCTACGACGCGCTGAGTGCACTGTGGGCCGAGACGCACCAGCTGCGTGCCCCCGCGGCGACGGGCCTGGCTGCGTTGCCCGACGCCGAGATCCGCGACGTCGAGGAGTTTCAGGTTCGGCAGTTCCGTCTCTGGCAGGAGTTGCGCCGGAACGGAAATCCATGGCGAACAACTGATTTCGTAACAGTCGGCACGCCCATGGCGTTGGCCGACCTGTTCGTGGCACGTCCGCCGGTTCTCGCCGGGCTCGGCCGCATGGACCGGCGGCACGCCCTCTTTGCTGCATTGACCCGCCGCGGAGTCGTTGTCACGTGCCCGCCGGCGCATGACCAGTCAGCGACCGCGACCACCCTCGGCGGGTTGTCGCCGTTCGCCGTGACCCGGTGGACCAATCTCTGGTTTCCGGTGCGCCGCGGCAGCATCCGCGGCGACTGGTTCGGCGGCATGCTCGCCCCGCTGTTCGGGTCGGGGATCCGTGACATCGCAGTGCAGGGCAACCGGCCCGAGCGGCTGCGGCCCGGCCTGCCGCAGACCAAGTACTTCGCCCACGCCGATCGTGCCGCCGCAGATGACGTCACCGGCCATCTGCGAGCCGTCCTGGCGCTGGGGGACATCAGCGGGCTGGACCTGTCGGTGGCCGCGCCGGAAGCGGACCCCGGGACTGTCGATCGAGTCGTATACCGGTCCTGGCAGCGCAGCATGTGACGTTCTGGCCGGGGGCTTGCCGCCTCAGCTCGCTGACAACTGCCGCCATGTACGCATGAGCTGGCTGAACTCCTTCACCTGGACCAGAACGTGGTCGCGGGCGGCGTTCTCGGCGCTGCCCGCGTCTCCCCGCGCGATGGCGTCGGCGATGTCGCGATGCTCCGTCAGCGAACGCCGCATTCGGTCGGGCACCCTCAGTTGTAAGCGTCGGTAGGGCTGAAGCACCCGCTTCAAGGCGTGCGACTGCTGGCGCAGGTACTCGTTGCCGCACGAGTTGTAGACGATCCCATGGAAGCGTGCGTTGGCGTAGTAGTAGGCGTCGGCATCGCCGGCGATCGCGTGGTTCTCGCAGTCCTGGAGAGCGAGTTCGAGTTCGGCCAATGCGTCGCGTTCGATCCGGCCGGCGGAGAGTCGCGCGGCCATGCCCTCGAGTTCGGCCATGACTTCGAAGCGTTCAGCCACCTCGGAGATGCTCAGCTCGGTGACATAGGTGCCCTGTTTAGGGCGGATCTGCACCAAACCTGAGCGTTCCAGCGCCTGCAATGCCTCGCGGATCGGCGTGCGTGAGCAGCCGAACTCCTTTTCCAGCTGAGCCGGATCCAGCCGTTCGCCGGGCCGGTAGTGGCCGTCGACAACGGCGTTTTCCAGCGCATCCCGCACACGCTGGGATTCCGGAACTCGAGCCATGAGCACCTCCTCGGCTCAGATTATCTGCTGCTGGTGGGTGGCGCAGCTCACTTTTATACGCTAGGGTCGCTGTTATATATATCACGCTGATGGATATATATGGCGGGGGCCACGCTCTGGACCCGAGCCGACGATGCGGACAGTAAGGACGCGATATGGGAAGCGCTGAGCACCGGTCGCTAACCCGGCTCCTTGCCGCGTGCGAAACGTTGATGAGTGGCGTGGGTGAGGCCTCGATGCGGGCGGTCGCCGGCCAGGCCCTGGATGCCTACGCTGAACTCGACGACGCCGGCAAGCTTCGATTCTTCCGCCACGTCAACACCGTCTACGACGCCGATGCCGATCGGGTCCGGGCCGCGTTCCGCCGGTGGGACGATGCCCGCCGCACCGGCTCGGACGCCGGTGAGGAGTTGACCGGGCTGTTCAGCGCAGTCGAGCCCGCCCGTCAGCAGCTGCTGCGCCGCATCAACCACGCCCCGGGCGCGACGCTGGCCTTGGTCGAAATGCGGTCGGACCTGCGCCGGCTGATGCGCGACGATTCCGGCCTGCGGCCCGTCGACCACGACTTCCATCATCTGCTCACGTCATGGTTCAACCGCGGCTTCCTACGGATGGAGGAGGTCACCTGGGATTCGCCGGCCGAGTTGCGCCAGCACCTGTTGCGCTACGAGACGGTCCATCCGATGACGACCGAAGCCGAGCTTCGTCGGCGGCTGCAACCAGAGGATCGCCGCGTATATGCCTTCTTCCATCCCGCGACCGGAGACGTGCCGCTGATCTTCGTCGAGATCGCCTTGGTACGCGGCGTCCCGGATCAGATTGCCCCGCTGCTGGAACCGGGCCCCGCGCTCGACGCGTCGACCGCGGACACGGCGGCGCTGTACTCGATCAACAACGCCCTCGACGGGCTGGCCGGCGTCTCCTTTGGCAGCCTCCTGATCAAGCAGGTCATCGAGCAGGTGAGCCAACAGCTGCCGCACCTGCGGCAGTTCGTCACGCTCTCACCCATACCGGGTTTCCGGCGCTGGCTCGACGCCCGGGCGGCGGACGACCTCGCGCTGCGGTCGCTCACCGACGATCTGGACGGCATCGAGGAGGCGGCGGACCTCGACCCCGAGCGGGCCGAGCGGATCCGGAGCCGGCTTATCCCCGCCCTGTTCACCTACCTCACTGTCGAGCGGCGCAGTGACGGTCGTCCGGTGGACTCCGTCGCCCGCTTCCACCTGGGTAACGGGGCCACCGCCTGGCGGCTGAACTGGCCCGCGAATACCGCGCCTGCGGCGTGGCGACAGTCCTACGGGGCGATGGTCAACTACCGCTACGAACCCGACCAGCTCGAACGCCGCCACGAGGACTTCGTGCGCCGGCGCAACGTCGCAGTCAGTGGGCCGCTTGCCCACCTCGCCGACACACTTCCCGGCCCAGAACCCGAGACCGGCCCAGAACCCGAGGCCGGCCCAGAACCCACGAGAGGATTTCCGCCGATGGCGCCCTACGCAACCATTTACCGATCATTCGCCGAGCAGGTACGGCGGCAACCACACTCAGTGCTCTTCGAGCTGCCCGACGGCCGCACAATCAGCTACCGCGACACCGCCGAGACCGTGCATCGGATCGCTGCTCGGCTACTCGCCGACGGTGTCGCGCCGGGGGATCGGGTCGCCATGCAGGTGCCGAAATCGCCTGAGGCCATCGCACTCTATTTGGCGACCCTCCAGATCGGTGGCGTCTTCCTGCCGCTCAACACCGCGTACACCGGTGCCGAAATGCGGTATTTCCTCGGCGACGCACAGCCTCGGGTCCTCGTCTGCGCGCCCGAGCGCCACGCCGACTACGCCGGTTACCGCGACGGCCTCGTCGTCGAAACTCTCGGCGAGTCAGGGGACGGCACCCTGCTGCGCGATGCGGACCGCCACGATGCGGTGTTCGACGCGGGGGCCACCGATCCGGCGGCCATCCTCTATACCTCCGGTACCACCGGGCGCTCCAAGGGGGCGGTGCTTACCCATGGCAATCTGGCCGCGAATTGTGCGGCTTTGCTGGACGCCTGGCAGTTCAGCTCTGAGGACCAGCTGATCCACGCCCTGCCGATCTTTCACATCCATGGCCTGTTCGTCGCGGCGAACATGACGTTGGTGGCCGGCGCGTCCATGTACTACCTGCCCAAGTTCGACACCGACGCGATCATCGACCTGCTGCCGAAGGCCACCGTGTTGATGGGGGTACCGACCTTCTACACCAGGCTGGCCAAGAGTGACCGGCTCACGCCGGAACGTTGTGCGGGGATGCGACTTTTCGTCTCTGGGTCCGCGCCGTTGCTGGCCAGCGACCACGAGGCCTTCGCGGCTCGCACCGGCCATGCCATCCTCGAACGCTACGGCATGACCGAGACCGGCATGAACACCACGAATCCCTACGACGGCGGACCACGCAAGCCGGGAACCGTGGGAAAGCCATTGTCCGGCACGGAGATTCGAGTCGTCGACCGGGAGACCGGACAGTCGCTGCCGGACGGGGAAGTCGGCATCGTGGAGGTTCGCGGTCCCAATGTGTTCTCCGGTTACTGGCAGATGCCGGAGAAGACGGCCTCGGAGTTCCGAGCGGATGGTTTCTTCATCACCGGCGACCTCGGCCGCATCGACGAAGACGGCTACCTGTGCATCGTCGGTAGGGACAAGGACCTGGTGATCTCCGGCGGATACAACATCTATCCCAAGGAGATCGAGGAGCTGCTCGACAGCCACCCGAAGGTGCTGGAGTCCGCGGTCATCGGCGTGCCTCATCCCGAGTTCGGCGAGACCGTAGTGGCCGTCGTCGTTCCAAGGCCGGGTGAACAGCCCCAGGACCACGAGCTGCTGGACCATGTCGCCGGCGACCTCGCGCGGTTTAAACAGCCACGCGCGGTGCGCGTCGTCGAGGCGCTACCCCGCAATGTCATGGGCAAGGTGCAGAAAGCCGAACTTCGCAAGCGTTACGCCGACCTGTTCGACGGCGTCGACGCCTGAATCCCTTCACGAAACAAGGAGTCAATGATGGTTCTCTACGGAGTGGCAGCGCTGGCGCTCTGCATGCTCACGGGCACGGTGGTCGGTGAACTGCTCGGCGTCGCGCTGGGCGTGGATGCCAACGTCGGCGGTGTCGGCTTCGCGATGATCATGCTGATCTTCGCCACTGACTGGCTGCGCAGAAAGGGCATGTTTCCCAAGCCAACTGAACAAGGGGTGCTGTTCTGGAGTGCCATGTACATCCCGATCGTGATTGCGATGGCCTCCACCCAGAATGTCGCGAAGGCGATCACCGGTGGCCCGATGGCGATCCTGGCGGGCCTTGGCGCCCTGTCCGCGGGTGCCGCCCTGGTTCCGGTTCTGGCGCGGATCGGCGAACCCTCCGAGCCGCTTCCCCCCTTGACCGAAGAAGAATTGCAGGAGGCCTGAGATGGAGCTGGTGACCTCGGTCTTCGACAAGAACGCCTTGCTGGTGGCCTTCGTCGTGGTCGGCGCCTTGATGCTGCTATCGGGCTGGCTGTCCAGGACGTTTACTCGCGGCAGGCTGCACGGGTCTGCGATTGCGATCATCCTCGGTCTGGCACTGGCTTATTGGGGCGGTGCGGTTACCGGCGGCGATCACGGGTTGGCCGACGTCGCGATGTTCTCCGGGCTGGCGCTGATGGGCGGCTCGATGCTGCGCGACCTGGCGATCGTGTCGACCGCCTACGGTGTCGACCTGCAGGAGATCAGGCGCTCCGGCCTGACCGGCATTCTGTCGATCGTGTTGGGCGTGCTGGTGTCGTTCGTCGTGGGTGCTGCCATCGCTGGGGCGTTCGGCTACCGGGATGCCGCATCGTTGGCGACCATCGGCGCCGGAGCCGCCACCTACATCGTCGGCCCGGTAACCGGAACCGCGGTCGGTGCCACCTCAGAGGTGATCGCCCTGTCGGTGGCGGCGGGTCTGGTGAAGTCAGTCGTGGTGATGGTCGGCACGCCGATGATTGCCCGGCTGATCGGTCTGAACAACCCGAAGTCGGCCATGGCCTACGGCGGTCTGATGGGCACCACCTCCGGCGTCGCCGGCGGCCTGGCGGCCACCGACAAACGGCTGGTGCCCTACGGGGCCATGACCGCCACGTTCTACACGGGGATGGGGTGTCTGCTCGGCCCGTCACTGTTCTATGTGACCTTGCGGGCCATCGTCGGCGGGTAACGCAAAGCGGGCTCCACGAGCAGGTCAGGCCGCGAAAGCGGCCTGACCTGCTCGTGTCCGTTGGAGCGGGCGACGGGAATCGAACCCGCGTAATCAGTTTGGAAGACTGAGGCTCTACCATTGAGCTACGCCCGCGTGCTTGCGCGTGCCCAAATGTACCGGCGCCGACCAGATCAAATCCAATCGGCCCACCTGAGAGCGGATCGAGAAGGTCGATTGCCGCTGGACAGGCGTTGGGCCGTAGGATCGCGGGCGCAAGAAAGCACCAGCATCGGGGTGTAGCGCAGCTTGGTAGCGCATCCGCTTTGGGAGCGGAAGGCCGCAGGTTCAAATCCTGTCACCCCGACACGCCCACCATGTCCGATCACGACCTACGTACGAAGACTGACCCAAGGAGTACCGCAGTGAAGAGCACCGTCGAGAAGTTGAGCCCGACCCGGGTTCGCATCAACGTGGAGGTGCCCTTCACGGAACTTCAGCCCGACTTCGACCGCGCTTACAAGGAGCTCGCCAAGCAGGTCCGCCTGCCCGGATTCCGTCCCGGCAAGGCTCCGGCCAAGCTTCTCGAGGCCCGCGTCGGGCGCGGTGCGGTGCTGCAGCAGGTCGTCAACGACGCCCTGCCCAGCCGCTACAGCGAGGCCGTCACCGCTACCGAGGTGACCCCGTTGGGTCAGCCCGAGATCGAGGTCACCAAGATCGAGGACGGCGAGGAGCTCGTCTTCACCGCCGAGGTCGACATCCGGCCCGACATCGAGCTGCCCGACCTGAGCACCTTGACCATCACCGTCGAGGCGATCGAGATCGGTGACGACGAGGTCGACGCCGAACTGCAGTCGCTGCGCGCCCGCTTCGGCACCCTCAAGGGTGTCGAGCGGCCCGCCCAGACCGGTGACTTCGTCTCCATCGACCTCTCGGCGACGGTCAACGGCGAGGACCTGCCGGACGCCGCCACCGAAGGCCTGTCGCACGAGGTCGGCTCCGGTCAGCTGATCGACGGCCTCGACGACGCCATCGTGGGGCTCTCCGAGGGCGAGTCGAAGACCTTCACCACGAAGCTGGCCGCCGGCGAGCACGCCGGTGAGGACGCCGAGGTCACGGTCACCGTCAAGTCCATCAAGGAGCGTGAGCTCCCCGAGGCCGACGACGAGTTCGCCCAGCTGGCAAGCGAATTCGACACCATCGACGAGCTGCGTGAAAGCCTCGTCGAGCAGGTGAAGAGGGTCAAGCGCATCCAGCAGGCCGAGCAGATCCGCGACAACGCGCTGGAACTGTTGCTGGAGAAGACCGAGGTGCCGCTGCCCGAGGCGATCGTGCAGGCCCAGGTCGACCAGACCCTGCACAACGCCATCCACGGCCTCGACCACGACGAGGACAAGTTCGCCGAGGCGTTGGAGGCCGAGGGCAGCTCGCGCGAGAAGTTCGACACCGAGACCCGCGAGGCTGCCGAGAAGGCCGTCAAGACCCAGCTGCTGATGGATGCGATCGCCGATGATCTGGAGATCCAGGTCGGCCAGAACGATCTCACCGAGCGGTTGGTCCTGATGGCCCGCCAGTACGGTCTGGAGCCCGCGCAGCTGCTGCAGATCCTGCAGCAGAACAACCAGCTGCCGGCCATGTTCGCCGACGTACGCCGTGGCCTGACCGTGGCGGCGGTCGTCGAGGCGGCCACCGTCACCGACACCGAGGGCGCCGTCATCGACACCACCGAGTTCTTCGGCTCGCCGGCTGACAACGAGGGTGTCGACGTCGCCGACGAGGCCGCCGAGGCCGTCGAGGCGGCCGAGGATGACGCCTCCGCCGAGCCGCAGGCTGACAAAGCCGAATAACGCCGACAGCGAAAGCGCGCGCTCCTCGGCGTGCGCTGGCCGGTCGGTTGGTTAGGGTCGGGTAGTACTCGAGAAGTCGAGCCTGAAGTCAAGGTCTGTAGAAAGCAGGTATCAAGTCGTGACTCACATGCGTTCGAGCGCGCCAGGGCTGAACCTCAGTGACTCGGTATATGAGCGGTTGCTCGCCGAGCGCATCATCTTCCTCGGCTCGCAGGTCGATGACGACATCGCCAACCGGTTGTGCGCCCAGATTCTGCTTCTGGCCGCGGAGGATCCGACGAAGGACATCTCGCTCTACATCAACTCGCCCGGCGGCTCCATCAGCGCCGGCATGGCGATCTACGACACCATGGTGCTCGCACCATGTGACGTCGCCACCTACGCCATGGGCATGGCGGCCTCGATGGGTGAGTTCTTGCTCGCCGCGGGCGCCAAGGGCAAGCGTTTCGCCCTACCGCACGCACGCATCCTCATGCACCAGCCGTTGGGCGGTATCACCGGTGGCGCGGCCGACATCGCGATCCAGGCCGAGCAGTTCGCGCTGATCAAGAAGGAGATGTTCCGGCTCAACGCCGAGTTCACCGGCCAGCCGATCGAGCGCATCGAGGCCGACTCCGACCGCGACCGCTGGTTCACCGCCCAGGAGGCGCTGGAGTACGGCTTCGTCGATCACATCATCACCCGCGCCCACGTGAACGGACTGTCCAATGCTTAATTCGATGCCTGGAACACCTGATCCCCGCTTGGCGCCCCAGGCGCGCTACATCCTGCCGTCCTTCGTCGAGCACTCGAGCTGGGGCGTCAAGGAATCCAACCCGTACAACAAGCTGTTCGAGGAACGCATCATCTTCCTCGGCGTGCAGGTTGACGACGCTTCGGCCAACGACATCATGGCCCAGTTGCTGGTGCTGGAGTCGCTGGATCCCGACCGCGACATCACCATGTACATCAACTCGCCGGGTGGCTCGTTCACCTCGCTGATGGCGATCTACGACACCATGCAGTACGTGCGCGCCGACATCCAGACCGTGTGCCTGGGCCAGGCCGCCTCGGCGGCCGCGGTGTTGCTCGCCGCCGGTACGCCCGGCAAGCGTCTTGCGCTGCCCAACGCCCGCATCCTGATTCACCAGCCGTCTCTCGGTGGTGTCATCCAGGGCCAGTTCTCGGACCTGGAGATCCAGGCCGCCGAGATCGAGCGGATGCGCACCCTTATGGAGGAGACGCTGGCGCGCCACACCGGCAAGGACGCCGCGGTCATTCGCAAGGACACCGACCGCGACAAGATCCTCACCGCCGCTGCGGCCAAGGAGTACGGCATCATCGATACCGTGCTCGAGTACCGGAAGCTCTCCGCCCAGAACGCGTGAGTGGGGGTCGTTCCGGGCTTCTCGAGCGTCCGGGCCATCGCGGTCGCCAGAGCACGGCCGGCGATCGGGACGGTACTGTTGACCTGGGCGAACACCAGGACGCAACTCGACGTTCGAGGCGGCTCAGCGCCTCTCGGTTCAGTAACGGCGGCGACACGCCAATAACACGGCGGCGCGTTCCGAAGCGACGAGAGCGGTCTTACGGGATATGTTCACCATCACGCACGAATACCACCGACGCTATTCGGCTTTATCTGTCGCCCCGTGGCGGAGCAAGCGGGTAGCGTCGGGACATACCCCGACACTGACTCATTGGCAACGATCGAAGACCCGGCGAAGAAAGTAGGACCTCACCACCATGGCGCGTATCGGAGACGGCGGTGACCTGCTGAAGTGCTCGTTCTGCGGTAAGAGCCAGAAGCAGGTGAAGAAGCTCATCGCGGGCCCGGGCGTCTACATCTGCGACGAGTGCATCGACCTGTGCAACGAGATCATCGAAGAGGAGTTGGCCGACGCCGACGACGTCAAACTCGACGAGCTGCCCAAGCCGGCCGAGATCCGGGAGTTCCTGGAGAGCTACGTCATCGGGCAGGACACCGCCAAGCGCACCCTGGCTGTCGCCGTCTACAACCACTACAAGCGCATCCAGGCCGGAGAGAAGCACCGCGACTCTCGCTCCGAGCCTGTCGAGTTGGCCAAGTCCAACATCCTGATGCTCGGCCCTACCGGCTGCGGCAAGACCTACCTCGCGCAGACACTGGCCAAGATGCTCAACGTGCCGTTCGCGATCGCCGACGCCACCGCGCTGACCGAGGCCGGCTATGTCGGCGAGGACGTCGAGAACATCCTGCTGAAGTTGATCCAGGCTGCCGACTACGACGTCAAGCGTGCCGAGACCGGCATCATCTACATCGACGAGGTCGACAAGATCGCCCGCAAGAGCGAGAACCCCTCGATCACCCGCGACGTGTCCGGTGAGGGTGTGCAGCAGGCCCTGCTGAAGATTCTCGAGGGCACCCAGGCATCGGTGCCGCCGCAGGGCGGGCGGAAGCACCCGCACCAGGAGTTCATCCAGATCGACACCACCAACGTGCTGTTCATCGTGGCGGGTGCATTCGCGGGCCTGGAGAAGATCGTCTCCGACCGCGTCGGTAAGCGTGGTCTGGGTTTCGGTGCCGAGGTGAAGTCCAAGGCCGAGATCGACACCCAGGACCACTTCTCCGAGGTCATGCCGGAGGACCTGATCAAGTTCGGCCTCATCCCGGAGTTCATCGGTCGTCTGCCGGTGGTGGCCTCGGTGACCAACCTGGACAAGGAATCGCTGGTCAAGATCCTCTCCGAGCCGAAGAACGCCCTGGTCAAGCAATACACCAGGCTGTTCGAGATGGACGGTGTCGAGCTGGAGTTCACCGGTGACGCGCTTGACGCGATCGCCGATCAGGCGATCCACCGCGGCACCGGTGCGCGCGGTCTGCGCGCGATCATGGAAGAAGTCCTGCTGCCGGTGATGTACGACATCCCTAGCCGCGACGACGTCGCCAAGGTCGTGGTGACCAAGGAGACCGTCCAGGACAACGTCCTGCCGACGATCGTGCCCCGCAAGCCGGCACGCCCCGAGCGCCGCGACAAGTCGGCCTAGGAGCGGGTTCGCCTGGGCTCGGGTGGGAATCGGTAGCAGGGCGTTTCGGCACACATTGTCCCGCTCAGCCGGTTTCTGCCGTGACTCCGTATTCCTGGAAGATCCGCGAAAGCTGTTCTAACCGACTGGTGTCATAAAGCGCTCGAGTGGCGGGGCTTTCGATGCGAATGGTGTCGATGCCGAGCTTGACATACTTTTCGGCCCACAGGGGATTGCTCTTCAGGACGATTGTTCGGGTGACGCCGTTGGCCTCGTAGAACTGGGCCAACTCCCTGATGTTCTTCTCGGTGTCCGTGATGTCCGGAATCAGCGGTGTCCGCGGTACCACGCAGAATTGGCCAGTATGCGACATCCGGTGCAGGCGCACAAAATTGTCCTTGATCACGTCGTTGTAGGTTCCGCAGAACCGCTTGTGGTCATCGCGGTCCAGAATTTTCATGTCCAGGTAGATCACGTCCGTATGCGGCAGTATCACGCGTTCGAAATCGTCGAAGCGGAATCTTCCGTTGGTTTCGACCAATGTGTGCAGACCCTCGGCCTTCAGGCGCTGCAGCAGCGTGGACAGGAACTCCATAAACAGGGTCGGCTCGCCGCCGGACACTGTGACTCCACCGCCAGAGGCTTGGAAGTACGTCTTGTATTGGACGACGTCGTCGACCAGGTCGTCCACACTCATGGTGCGGCCCACCGCCGAAAGCGCCCGTGACGGGCAACTATCCACGCATCGGAAGCAGGTCGTGCAGGCCTGCCGGTCGATCACCACCGGCGGCTCGCCGATTGACGGATCTCCCATTCTCAGAGCGCTCGGGGGGCACACTCCGATACATTCCCGACAGCTGATGCAGGCACCTTTGTCGTAGTACAAGTCATTTCGACGGCGCTTGCTTTCCGGATTGTGACACCAGGAGCAATTCAGGTTGCAGCCCTTCAAGAAGATGACCGAGCGTATTCCCGGTCCGTCCTCCAGCGAGTTGTGTTTCATCGCAAAGACATATGGCACTCCGTGAACCAGATCGGGCGCGGCCAGGTTCACCGCAGGTCTAGATGACAAACTCGGTCCTCCCGATGATCTCCAACTGGAGGTCGCGCTGCATACGGGTGTAATACCCGGTGTAGCCGGAGACGCGAACAATCAGATCCGGATAGAACTCAGGATGTGCCATCGCGTCCCGCAAGGTGTCGCCGTCCACCATGTTGAACTGAACCTGCATGCCACCGTTGACGAAATAGGCCTGGACGTAGCTGGCGATGTGGTCGACGTTCTGTTTGTGGGAATCCTTGTTCGAGAACGAAAGTCGGACATTGAGGGTGTAGTTGTTGTCGCACGTGAGCGGGTCGATGCTGGCGACGTCGTTGAAGTTGTCCAGCGGGTTCTTCGAGGCGGCCGGGTTGGGTGTCAGGCCTGAGGTAAAAGGCGTTCCCGCAAGCCTTCCCGAAGGCGAAGCCCCCGACACCCGTCCGTACACCGTGTGGTTGTTGTTGGTGCGGTAACCGGTGCTGTAATGCCCGCCCCTGCCGTTGTCCTGATCGTGGAGGAAATCGGCGGTCATGCGGGTGACCCGACTCACCATGGCCCGCCCTTTCGGATCACCGGAACCGAACTTCGGCACGCGATTCATGATGTAGGCGTGCATGGCCTCATAGCCCTCGAAGTTGGCATCCATGGCATCCCTGAGTTCCCGCAAGGTGTACTTCTTCTCGTCGAAGACGACCTGCTTGATTGTCAGGAGGGAGTCGGTGACATCAGACAGCGCAATGAAGGCCGCACCCGAGGAGTTGTATCGGGCACCGCCGTGCGTCATACCGACGCCGGACTCGACACAACCTTGCAGGGTGACCGAATACAACGGCGCCGGCATGATCTGCTGATGCACCCGCAGGATCTGGTGGGAGGCCTCGATCGCCTCCTGGTAGATGAATTTGAACTGAGTTTCGAACGCTTCGAAGAAGTCGTCGAATGTTTCGAACACTTCGAGCTCGCCGGTCTTCGGGCCGAAATCCCATCGGGCCGTCGGGTGATACCCGTTGTACATGGCCATGGTCAGTGGAACCATCAGATTGGAGTCGACATCGCCGGTGGCGGCGAAGTGCTTGCCGTGGATCACCGGCTCGACACACCCGCACGGAACCCAGTCTCTGGCATCGTCGACCTTCCACCCGTGCTGGCACAGCGAGTCGATGATGGCTTCGTCGTTGTGGATCGACGGGGTTCCGCTGGTGATGTAGTTCAGCTCTGCCACCCGACGGATGTAGTCGGTGCTGTTGACGCCCACCATGTAGCGCGCATCCATGTCCGGATCATCCAAAGACAGCATCTCGGCCACTTTGAGCACGATGTAGGTCATGTCATTGACGGCGTCCTTGCCCTCGGGGGTCACGCCCCCAACCGTCACCGAGGCGACGCCCGGCGCCCCGCTGTTCTGCCACGAGGCAATGGTGGCCGCCGCTATCCGATGGCTTGTGAAGCGCAGGAAAAGACAGCCGACCAACTCGATGGCGCGCTTGACGTAGGCCTCTCGCTCCTCGACGGGGGTCTTCTCGATGTCCGCGGCAAAATACGGCTGCAGGATCTGGTCGAGACGGCCGACGGTGATGTCGTCGTCCATGCTGTCCAGGCTCAGCGCGATGAACATGATCCACAGTGCTTGAACGGCCTCGTGCAGGGTTTGCGCCGGGTAGCGGGGCACGCGTAGCAGATTGGCGTGGATGGTCTCGAGTTCTTGCCTGCGGGTCGGATCGGCTTCATTGTCGGCCGCCGTGCGAATCATGGCTGACAAGTTGCGGGTATAGGCGAGCACACCGTCGATGGCGGCCAGCATCGCTTCCCAGGTGTTCATTTTGTTCGGGTCGACGTTGTCGGGTGATGCGTCGACGTGGGCGGCCCGCTGTTGTAGTGCTTCTTCGCGGATGCTGTCCAAGCCTTGGCGCACCACCCGTTCGAAGCCGGGGCTGCCGGGGTTCAGTGAATTCAAGCTCCAGAGATTGAAGCAGAACATCCGGTCGTTGATCTTCGCTGAGAGCGGGTAGTCGTTCTGGGCCTTCCACATCTGCACGGTGTGCTTGTCCATCCAGAACGGGAACACGTACCGGTGCAACGTTTCCCGCGTCTCGTCGCTGATGAAGAAGGGATCCAGCTCGCGATCCTGCAACGTGGTCATTTCACCCCAAATCGACCAGCCCACCGTGTAGGGCTGCTGGATCGACCCGCAGATCGGATTGGGTGTGATGGTCCCGGCGAGCAGACCGTCTTTGCGCAGCAGAGGCTCTTTGTTCCTCATCAGATACTCGAAAGCTCTGGCCGTGCGCAGAGTCGGATCCCAAGCGGTACCGTCTGGTTTGGTCTCGAACCCGTTGATCACGTAGAAGTCGGTAAGCAGCCGCCCCTGTTCGGCAGTCACTTCCGGCATGGTGTCGTAGTGCTCTTGGCGGAATCTACTGAGGCGGGGAAAGTCCTCCAGGACGTATTGCGACAGGAAGGGCTCCTCGAGGTACTTCACTCCGGGATCCACCTTCTCCGCGCGCAGCCGTCCCTTGATCCGGCTTCGTTGCATACCGCGCTGCGGTTCACCTGCTTGCTCCGCGCTCACCAGAGCTTTCTGCCGGTGTTCCTCGATTTGCTTGCGGTACGACTCGACGTCCGCGCTTCGACTGAGCAGGGAGGTCAAATAGCTCACATAGCCGAAAACCGCGGGATTGCCTTCGAGGCGGACCCGGCTGGCGAGGAACATCCGGATGGCCTGGTCGTGGTCGGCGTTGACATAGGAGGCGAACTCCTGCAACGAATCGAACACCAGGGTCGCCCCCGCATCCGGCCGGCAGACTCCCTTGATCACAGTGCATTCGGCATTTCGAATCTCGATTGTGCACTGCACGGCATCGTCTTCGGTTCTGATCCCGACGACGGCGTCGATCGGACCGAAGGCACCCGTCATCTCCCGGTTGAGAGCAGGCTCGGTGTTCAGCGCGCGTTCGATGTTCTTCAACGTCGCGAACAGGAGCGCTTCGGCATCCTCGTACTCGCTGTCCAAAGAGCCGTTGCCAACGGTGTTGCTGAAGTTCTTCATCAGTTCTGGGCACCTGCTTCGGCTGTTATCGAGATGGGCATATGGCGTCGAAATCGCACTCTAATTCTCATGCGCTGGTCGCCGGGACGGCCGACAGCCACCGATCCCCAGGACCTATGTCCTCACCTCGTGTCATTCAGATGGAGGACAACGCCCCGCCCCGCCCCGAGCGCCGCGACAAGTCAGCTTGACGACTCGCTGATCCATTCGCGCGCCTTTTCGGCCTCCGCGATGGGGAACGCGCGCATCTCACCCGGCATCAGGTAGCCGACGAATTTCATCGTCTGCTTGATCCACTCGATGTCGGTGACAACGGCAAACCGTTCCCATCGCAGGAAGTGGCTGAACCCGAGCTTGGTGTCGTCCCACATGGCACCGGGATCGAAACCGTCGAAGTCAGGATCGATCTCGTAGTAGATGCGGACCTTGTCATGCCGTGCGAGACGCTTCTCGACGTCAGGTATCAGTACCGTTTCGTAGTCCGATTTCGAAACGTGGCCGTGGCAGGAGAATGCCGCGACGTTGTCGGGTAATCCGGACAGGGCCTTGATCATGATGTTCCCCCAAGCAGGTGATGGAACTGCGTCCTATTGCCCATGGTGTGCATCGGCGGGACAACGAAGGAAGGGCAGAAGGTCACCTCGGGCTAGGACCGCTGGTGATGACTCGACACACCGCTGTCCAGTGCCATCCGACTCGGGGGGCCCTCGATCACCTCGTCGACCAGGGCGGCGATCTCGGCCACACCGTCGCGCTGGGCGAATGCGGTCTGCAGGTTGCGGGCGCAGTTCCGGTAGTGCGGGTTGTGCAGCACCGCGCTGACGGCATGGCGCAGTGCTCGCGGTGTGGGTGTCGGTGTCTTCAGGTTGATCCCCGCTCCCGACCACCCGACCCGGGCGGCCACTTCCGGCTTGTCCTCGGTATCGCCGGCCACCACCAGCGGAACGCCCGCGCACAGAGCGCGCTGGACGGCGCCGTAGCCGCCGTTGCTCACCATGACATCCACTTTGGGCAGCAGGACATCGTGCGGGATGAACTCGGCGACGTAGGTATTCAACGGCAACGGCACCTTGACGTCGGCGATGTCGCGGCCCCCGGTGGTGGCGACCACGACGACGTCCTGGCCGCCGAGGGCCTCGATGGTCGGTTCCAGCAGGCGGCCCAGCTCGGCGTTGTCGACGGTGCCCTGGGTGACGTGCACGACGGGCCGATCGTCGTCGAGCTCGCTCCACCACGGTGGCGGCCGGAATCCTCGGGCCGGCAGCGGATGTACCGCGTCGACGTAGCGCACAGTGGCGGGCAGGTCGCTGCGTGGATAATCGAACGCCGGCACGGTGGGCACGATGTAGCGATCGGCCAGTAGCCCCGCGTCCAGGACGAACACCGGTAGTCGCGCGGCGTTCATGGCGACCAGAAGCCGATTGGCGGCGCGGTGCGAGGGTCCCAGCGGCACATTGTGCGACAGCGCGGTGAGGGTCCGATTGCGAAGCCGCCCCAGGGGGCCGGTGGTGGGCGGCAGGCCGAGCCCGGCGGGGCCGGTGTCGCGGCTGGCGATCATCAACGGCATCGGGGTGAATGCCAGTACCGGCGGGCGAGAGGCCCGCGAACCCAGCAGGAACGGCAGGATCCCGAGGAACGCCGAATCGACGATCACGGCGTCGAAGCGGGTCGACGTGAACAGTTCGGCGAGGACCGCCGCCTGCCGGGGCATGGGTGCGACGAACATCTCGGCGATGTCGAAATTGAGCCGCCGCAGCCCGGTCAGTTGGGCCCGTTCCGGAAACTGGTGGACCTTGCCGTCCACGAGGTCGGCTTCGGGTGGCAGCAGGTGCAGCTTGGCGCCGCAGGCGTGGACGCTCGCCGCGTGCCTGGGCGACGTCAGCACGGTGACCCGGTCACCGCGATGGGCCAGGCCACCGGCCACGGCCAGCAACGGGGTGATGTGCCCGGCCGCAGACAGCCCCGCAATCAGAATTTCGGCCATCTTGCTCCCAATCGTTCGGTGGGTGATCGGGATTGAATGGTCGCCGGGATCGCGCCGCGCCGGCTTGGAGGTTCTGTGGAGATTGGGTGGAGATTGCCGGCGGACGGCTCAGCGCAGGATGCGGGCGGCCCTGCTGTAGACGTTCATGGATTCCCCGCGCAGGAACGCCACCAGAGTCAGCCCGGACTGGGCGGCCAGATCGACGGCCAGCGACGACGGCGCGGACACCGCGGCCAGTACCGGGATACCTGCCATCACCGCCTTCTGGGTGAGTTCGAACGATGCCCGACCGCTGACCAGCAGGACGGTACCGCTCAGGGGTACGTGGCCGGCTTCCAGCGCCCAGCCGATCACTTTGTCGACGGCGTTGTGGCGGCCGACATCCTCGCGCACGGCGAGCATGGCACCGTCGGCCCCGAACAGGGCCGCGCCGTGCAGACCGCCCGTACTTGCGAAAACCTTTTGGGCCGAGCGTAACTGAGCGGGCATCGCGGTCAGCATCGCGGCGTTGATCACGGTCGGATCGTCACCGGGCGGGTGTTGGCTGGTCAACCGGACCGCATCGATGGACGACTTGCCGCACACCCCGCACGACGAGGTGGTGTAGAAGTTCCGGGTGACGTCGGTGTCCGGCATCGCGACACCGGGACGCAGTGTCACGTCGAGCACGTTGTAGGTGTTCGTCCCGTCCTCGCCCGTTCCTCCGCAGTAGCGTACCGTCAGCACGTCGTCGCGGTGGACGATCACGCCTTCGGTGAGCAGGAAGCCCTGTGCCAGTTCGACATCGGAGCCGGGTGTGCGCATCGTCACCGTGAGCGGCGAACCGTTGACCCGGATTTCCAGCGGCTCTTCGACGACGAGGGTCTCGGGCCGGTCAGTGACGACGCCGTCGGCCAGGTGGCGGGCCCGCCGCCGCGCCGTTACCCGCCCCATGGGGGCTCCTGCCCGCTGGTGTTGATCCCCGAGTCGCTTCGCTCCTGCCCGCTGGGACGCTCCAACCGGATGACGATCGCCTTCGACACCGGCGTATTCGATTTCAGCGCAACGTGATCCAGGGGGACTAGGGGATTGGTTTCCGGGTAGTAGGCGGCGGCGTTGCCCACCGGAGTCGCGTAGGGCACCACCAGGAAATCGTCGGCCCGACGCTCCTGCAGGTCGCCGTGGGCATCGGTGAACTCCGAGACCAGATCCACCCGCTCGCCGTCGGACAACCCGAGCGCCTCGATGTCGGCGGGGTTGACGAACACGACGCGACGCCCGCCCTTCACGCCGCGGTAGCGATCATCGAGACCGTAGATCGTGGTGTTGTACTGGTCGTGGCTGCGCAGCGTCTGCAGCACCAGCCGGCCCGGCGGGACCGGCACCCACTGCATCGGATTGACCGCGAAGTTGGCCTTGCCGGTGAGCGTCGGAAACTCACGGGAATCGCGCGGCGGGTGAGGCAGCTGGAAACCGTCGGGCTGACGCACCCGGGTGTTGTAGTCGGCGCAGCCGGGCACCACCGCGGCGATTGCGTCGCGGATGGTGTCGTAGTCCGCGACGAAACCCTCCCACGGCACCGGGTGCCCGGGGCCCAACACTGCCCGGGCCAGCTGGCAGACGATGGCGACCTCGCTGCGCACCTCGTCGCTAGGCGGCGCCAAGCTGCCCCTGGACAGGTGCACCATCGACATCGAATCCTCAACGGAAACAACCTGTTTGCGTCCGCCCATGACATCGCGGTCGGTGCGGCCCAGGGTCGGAAGGATCAGCGCGGTGCGCCCGTGCACCAGATGGCTGCGATTGAGCTTGGTCGAAACCTGAACGGTCAATGCGCAGTTGCGCAGCGCGGCCTCGGTCACCGCAGTATCCGGAGTGGCCGAGGCAAAGTTGCCGCCCATTCCGATGAAGACCGACGCTTGCCCGTCGCGCATCGCCCTGATCGCGTCGACCGTGTCGAAGCCGTGCTTGCGGGGGCTGACGATGCCGAAGTGGCTGTCCAGGGCGGACAGGAAGGTTTCGGGCACCTTCTCCCAGATGCCCATCGTCCGGTCGCCCTGGACATTGGAATGGCCGCGCACGGGGCAGACCCCCGCGCCGGGCTTTCCCATCATGCCGCGCAGCAGCAGCAGGTTGGTGATCTCGGCGATGGTAGCCACCGCGTGGGTGTGCTGAGTGATGCCCATCGCCCAGCACACGATGGTGCGCTTCGAACGGACCATCATCTCGGCGACCCGTTCGAGCTGTCCTCGTGCGATCCCCGTCGCTTCGGTGGCGACAGCTAGGTCCACGGCGCGCGCGTCGGCGATGTAGTCGTCGGCGCCGTGGCAGTGCGCAGCGATGAAGTCGCGGTCGATCACCGTGCCGGGGGCGCGGTCGTCGGCCTCCACCAGCAATCGGCCCAGCGCCTTGAACAGCGCCAGGTCGCCGCCGATGCGGATCTGGACGAACTCGTCGGCGATCGGCACCCCGTTGCCGACGACGCCGCGGACCTTCTGCGGGTCCTTGAACCGGATCAGACCGGCTTCGGGAAGTGGATTGATGGCAACGATGCCGGCGCCGTTGGCCTTTGCCTTCTCCAGCACCGACAGCATTCGGGGATGGTTGGTACCGGGATTCTGTCCCGCGATGATGATGAGGTCGGCGTGCTCGACGTCCTCGACGGTCACCGAGCCCTTGCCGACACCGATCGACTCCATCAGCGCCGTGCCCGACGACTCGTGGCACATGTTCGAGCAGTCCGGCAGGTTGTTGGTGCCGAAGCTGCGCACCAGCAGCTGGTAGAGAAACGCCGCCTCGTTACTGGTGCGACCGGAGGTGTAGAACACCGATTCATCCGGCGAACCGAGGGCGCTCAGGTGTTGGGCGATCAGCGCGTAGGCATCGTCCCAGCTGATCGGACGGTAGTGCTGCGCGCCGGGCGCGAGCACCATCGGGTGGGTCAGGCGGCCCTGTTGGGACAGCCAGTACTCCGGCTTGTCGGCCAGCTCGGCCACCGAGTGGCGGGCGAAGAACTCGGGGGTGACCCGGCGTTTGGTGGCCTCCTCGGCGACCGCCTTGGCTCCGTTCTCGCAGAATTCGGCGAGTTTGCGTCCGCCGTGGTCTTCCGGCCACGCGCAGCCAGGGCAGTCGAATCCGTGCCGCTGATTCAGCCGCGACAGCGTCTCCAGGGTGCGGACCGGGCCCATCTGAGCCAGGCCGCGTTGCATGCTGACCATGACGGCCTTGACTCCGGCTGCCTCGTGTTTGGCGCCGGAGACCTCGATATCGCGTTCGTCGTAGTCGGCGTTGACGTCCCTGGCAGTGGCCATGGGTCCAATCTAGTCCGCGGTATCGACCACCTACACCGGATGTAGCTGGTCGTTAATTGGTATTTGACATGCGGTGATAGCCGGCGTCTATCGTCAGATCGATGGCGAGCGACGTGGTGCTGCAGCATCTGGACTACCTGTTGGCGCTGGCCGCCGAACGCCACTTCGGGCGCGCGGCCGCGCGCTGCCACATCAGCCAACCGACCCTGTCGGTGGCGATTCGCAGGTTGGAACGCGATCTGGGCATCGTCATCGTGCAACGTGGTCGTCGATTCGAGGGTTTCACCGAAGAGGGGCAGCGCGTCGTGGCGTGGGCCCAGCGCATCACTGCTGAACGCGACGAGATGCTGGCCGACCTCGACCGGATGCAGGGACGGCTGACGGCAACCGCCCGGCTGGGTGCGATTCCCACGGCGGTACCGGCGAGCCCGTTCATCACCGCGGAGTTTTTGTCCCGCAATCCCGCGGCGTCGGTGCGTATCGAAGCGTTGTCCTCGCGGGAGATCGCCCGACGATTGGCCGATTTCGAGATCGACGCCGGGTTGACCTACCTGGATGACGAAGCGCTGCCGGGCACCCGGTCGATCGAGCTGTACCGCGAGCAGTACGTGCTGGTGGCATCGGCCGAGGATCCGTCGATGAGCAAGGACGAGGTGACGTGGTCGGATGCGGCCGGACTCGACCTGTGCGTGCTGGCCACCACGATGCGCAACCGCCGGATTCTCGATGCCAACATGGCCGCCGAGGGCGTTCATTACCGACCCGTGGTGGAGGCGAACTCGGTTGACGCGCTCTACGCGCACCTGACACACACCCGCCGGGCCACCATCGCGAGTACGGCGTGGCTGCCGCAACTATCTGTGCCACAAGGATTCTCGGCGCGCCCGATGGTCAAACACGGACCGAGTCCCGCGGTTGGGTTGGTGGTGCTCGACCGTGCTCCGGTGTCCATCGTGGCGACAGCCCTCGTCGCGGTGGCCACCGACATCGATGTCGCCGTCCGCATCGACCAGTTCTGGAACGAGTTCGGTGACCGTGCGGCGGCCGCGGACGACGCGGCGATACCGCTGCCCGCAGGTCGGTCGCCACCACCAGATTGAGCCCCGGACTTGGGAGACATGACGGGATAGCGGCTTTGCTGGCGAGGCGGCAATCTCCGGAAAGACCAATTAAGCACCATTTCGACGACGCTTCGTCATTTGCGCCATCTGTCGGTGACGCGGGCGTAACAAGTTCGGAACCCGAGCTTCTTAGTGTGGGCCGGTCACACGTCCGCGAAGCAGACGCGGGTGTCTTGTTGCGGAGGAAAAACAGTTGAGCGGAAACGCGGTGCGTCTGTCGGCGATCAACAACGTCGAGGCCTATGAGCCCCCGGCAATCAGCTTCGACCCGACCGAAGAGCCGGGTGAGATCTTCGGGGCGAACGTCTTCACGCTGGCTGAGATGCGACTGCGGTTGCCGAAGTCGGTGTACAAGTCGGTGGTCGCCACCATCGAGAAGGGCGCCAAGCTGGATCCGGCGGTCGCCGACTCCGTCGCATCGGTGATGAAGGACTGGGCGTTGTCGAAGGGTGCGACGCACTACGCGCACGTCTTCTACCCGATGACGGGATTGACCGCCGAGAAGCACGACAGCTTCCTGGAACCTGTCTCCGACGGCCAGACGCTGGCCGAGTTCGCCGGCAAGACCCTGATACAGGGCGAGCCCGACGCCTCCAGCTTCCCTTCGGGTGGGCTGCGCAGCACGTTCGAAGCCCGCGGCTACACGGGTTGGGATGTCACCAGCCCGGCCTACATCCTGGAGAACCCGAACGGCAACACGCTGTGCATCCCCACCGTGTTCGTGTCGATGACCGGTGAGGCGCTGGACTACAAGACGCCGCTGCTGCGCAGTCAGCAGGCCATGGGCGCGCAGGCCGAGCGGATCCTGAAGTTGTTCGGGCACAAAGATTTCGACCACATCGTGTCGTTCTGCGGCCCGGAGCAGGAGTACTTCCTGGTCGATCGCCACTTCTTCCTGGCCCGTCCCGACCTGATCAACGCCGGGCGCACCCTGTTCGGTGCCAAGCCGCCCAAGGGCCAGGAGTTCGACGACCACTACTTCGGCGCCATTCCCGAGCGGGTGCTCGGCTTCATGATGGACACCGAGCGTGAGCTGTTCAAGCTCGGCATCCCGGCCAAGACCCGCCACAACGAGGTCGCACCCGGACAGTTCGAGATCGCGCCGATGTTCGAGCGGGCCAACATCGCCGCCGATCATCAGCAGCTGCTGATGACCATGTTCAAGACCATCGCCAAGAAGCACGGCATGGAGTGCCTGTTCCACGAGAAGCCGTTCGCCGGGGTCAACGGCTCCGGTAAGCACGTCAACTTCTCGATGGGCAACGCCCAGTTCGGCAGCCTGCTGGTGCCCGGTGACACCCCGCACGAGAACGCTCAGTTCCTGGTGTTCTGTGCCGCGGTGATCCGCGCCGTGCACAAGTTCGCGGGCCTGCTGCGGGTGTCGGTGGCCTCGGCCACCAACGACCACCGGCTCGGCGCCAACGAGGCACCGCCGGCGATCATCTCGATCTTCCTGGGCGAGCAGCTGGCCGACGTCTTCGATCAGATCGCCAAGGGCGCCGCGACGTCGTCCAAGGGCAAGGGCAGCATGATCATCGGTGTCGACACCCTGCCGGAGCTGCCGACCGATCCGGGCGATCGCAACCGCACCAGCCCGTTCGCCTTCACCGGCAACCGGTTCGAGTTCCGCGCGCCGGGGTCGGGCCAGACCATCAACGTGCCGATGATCATCCTCAACACGATCATGGCCGACTCGCTGGACTACATGGCGACGGTGCTGGAGAGCGCGGTCGCCGCCGGTGAGGACTTCGACTCGTCGGTACAGAAGCTGCTGACGGAGATCATCACCGAGCACGGCGCGGTGGTCTTCAACGGCGACGGCTATTCGGACAACTGGCAGATCGAGGCCGCCGAGCGCGGACTGCCGAACCTGAAGACCACGCTGGATGCCATCCCGCAGCTGGTCACCCAGGAAGCCATCGAGGTGTTCGAGAGGTACGGCGTCTTCAACGCTCGTGAGCTACACAGCCGTGTGGAGGTCCGGTACGAGACCTACGCGCTGACGGTGGGGGTCGAGGCCAAGCTGACGCTGGAGATCGGTTCTACGGTCGTCTTGCCGGCGGCGATCCGCTACCAGACCGAGCTGGCGCAGAACGTGGCCACGCTCAAGGCGGCAGGGATCGAGCCGGATACCTCGCTGCTGCAGGCGGTTTCGGCGCCGATCGCCGACCTGACCGCGGCGCTGGCGGCGCTCAAGGCGGGGATGGCCGAACACGGTGGCGAATCGGCGGCCGAGGAGGCCGCACACGCCCAGAGCCTGCTGCCCAAGATGGACGCGGTCCGTGCGGCCGCCGACGCCTTGGAAGGCCTTGTCGCCGACGATCTGTGGCCGCTGCCGACCTACCAGGAGATGCTCTACATCCTCTGAGATGACGATGCCGGCGCCCCGTGCCATGCGGGGCGCCGACATCGAAACACCATCGTGAGGCCGGGACTCCTGGGACCCCTGCTCTGTTCGTGGTGTCCCTGGAGTTTCGGTTCGGCGCGCCTACCGATGTCCTAGCGGAGGTCCGCAACGGTGGACTGCCGCACCACCAACGTGGGGGCCAGGGCCACCGAGGACACCGGCAAGCCATGAGTGACAGCGAGCAACATCTCGGCGGCGCGCATCCCGATTTCCTGATGTGGGCTGCGAATCGTGGTGAGCGGCACCGTCAAATCACCGCAAATGGAGATGTCGTTGTAGCCGACGACGCCGATATCCCGCCCAGGTGCCAGCTCGTGCTCGCGCAGGACGCCCAACACCCCGATCGCACTGAAGTCGTTGGTGGCGAAGATGGCGGTCGGCGGCTTGCTTAGTGCCAGAAGCGCTTCCGCGCCGCGCCGGCCCGCTGCGGGGTCGAAACCCTCCTCGCGAACGTATTCGCCGGGAACGTCAACGCCGGCTTCGGCGAGCGCCGCCAGGCAGCCGTCGAGGCGATCGATGCCTGTGCTGGCCCAGCTGGGACCCGACACGATTCCGACCCGGGAATGACCGATCTTGGCCAGGTGCTCACCGACGAGCCACCCGCCGCGGTAATCGTCGCAGGTGGCCGAGATCATCCCCGGGTAACGCCGGCTGACCAGCACGAATTTGACTCCCCTGGATGCCAGGTCGTCGAGATTGGTGCTGTCCAGACGTGCGTCGCCGAAGATGAGACCATCGACGTTGCGGCCGAGGAGAAGATCGATTCGTCGGCGCTGCTCGACGGGGTCGTCGTGGGTGTTCGCGACGAAGGTCTCGTATCCGGCACGATTGGCAGTCTCTTCGATGGCGTCGTACATCGCCGAGAGCACGACATCTGTGAGTCGTGGAACGAGCACGCCGAATGCCGTTGACTTCTTGGTGGTCAGGCTGGCGGCGTTCGGGTTCGGAATGTAGCCCATGTCCTGGGCGAGCGCGAACAGCTTCAAATCGCCGTCACTAGCCGGATTTTGCCCCGCGGACACCCGGCGCAACGCGCGAGACACCGTGGACGTGTGCACTCCGGCTGCGAGGGCTACGTCCCGGAGAGTGACGCTGCCGGGCGGACTGCTCCCCACGATCCCCCTTCGGTCGTTCGCGCTGCTGCGATTGTCAGCGGTCTCTAAGCTAGCTTATTGCGCAAGCGATTGCGCAATAAGTTGCCCTCTGATGGATGGAGTGTCATGTCCGGTCTTGGCGGGCTCAACCCGTCCTCGGAGTCGATGACGTTGGGTCTTGTCCAGCAACAGGTGCCACGGATCGAGGGCATCGCCGACCTCGACGCGGTGACCGACCGCGTGTGTGCCGTCGTGCGAGAGTCGAAGGCGGCGTTCTCCACCCTCGATCTATTGGTGTTCCCCGAGTATTCACTGCACGGTTTGCGGAAACGTGCCTGGGCCGACGATGACCTCATGTGTGAGATCGACGGGCCGCAGGTGCTCCGCCTGCGTGAGGGCTGCCGCGACGCGCACGTCTGGGGCTGCTTCAGTGTCATGGAGCGAAATCCGAACGGCGCGCCGTTCAACTCGGGAATCATCGTCGACGACACCGGCGAGGTGGCGCTGTATGTCCGCAAACTCCACCCATGGACCCCCAAGGAACCCTGGGAGCCTGGTGACCTGGGGTTGCCGGTGTGCGAGGGGCCCAAGGGCTCGATCCTGTCGTTGCTCATCTGCCATGACGGGATGTTCCCCGAAGTGGCCAGAGAGGCGAGTTACCGCGGCGCCAACGTTTTGATCCGGACCGCCGGCTACAAGTTCCCGCTGAAGCAGTCCTGGCGAATTACCAACGAGGCGAACGCGTTCCACAATCTGGCCTACACGGCGTCGGTTTGTCTGGCCGGGCATGACGGCAATGGAATACCGTCGATGGGCGAGGCGATGGTGTGTGATTTCGAAGGCACCATCATCGAGCGCGGAGACTCGACTCCCGACCGTATCGTGACCGCGTCGATCAATCCGTCCTTGGCGGACGCTGCGAGGCGCGAGTGGGGGGTCGAGAACAACATCTACCAGCTCGGCCATCGCGGTTACACCGCCCTGCGGGGAGGGGCTGGCGACTGTCCGTACACCTTCATGACGGATCTGGTGGCGGGAAGGTATTCGCCGCCATGGGAGCGCGACGTCAGGATCGTCGACGGCACGTCCGAAGGGTATGGACCGCCACGGGATCCGGGCAGCCGCGTGGACTCGGCGCGGGCCGGGTTGCGTGCGGCGCAGGGATGATTCGCCGCAAGTAACGGTGTCGTTAACTGGCACCAGGATCGTCGCTCCCCGCTCGACATCGGCGGTGAACCGATCTACTGTCGAATCACTCACGCAAACGGTTGCACAATCAGTTGCGCACGCATGAAGGAGTATCGCCGGACATGGCATCGGAGTCGAGGAGCCCAGCGTTGGTCTCGGATCGGAAGCAGCACGACATCGCCACTATGGCCGCCGCCGACGTGTACAAGCTGCTTTCCGCCGCCGTGCAGCCGAGGCCGATCGCGTGGGTCTCGACGGTCTCCGGTGCCGGGGTGCGGAATCTGGCCCCGTTCAGCTTCTTCAACGTCGCGTCACGAGACCCTGCCACCGTGATGATCTCGATCGGCGAGCGCATCGGGTTTCCGGGCGAGCTCAAGGACACGCTGGTCAACATCCGAGAGACCGGCTCGTTCGTGGTCAACATCCCCGCCGCGGAATCGGTCGAGGCCGTCACCGCGTCGTTCGCCACAGTGCATCCCGATGTCGACGAGTTCGAGCTTGCCGGAGTGACGGCGATCGAGTCGCAGACCGTTGCAGCCCCATCGGTGCTCGAGTCGCTGGTATCGCTGGAGTGCCGGCTGCTGCAAGAGATCGCCTTGGGTGTGGACACGCTCGTGCTGGGCTCCGTGCTGGCCGCGACTTCACGGCCCGGGCTGTTGACGGACACCATGCACGTCGACACTCTCGAACACAAGTTTCTCGGCCGCCTTGCCGGGCCCTACTACACGACCGACATGAACCGAGTGGCCCAGTGACGAGGACGGTCACGGCCGCCGCGTCGGATGCGACAAGCCGAGCCGTGCCGGCGACATTGAACGTCGGTGTCGTGCAGATGAGTTCGCGCACCAATGCCTGGCAGGCCAACCTCGATGATGCGGCCACGCATGTTCACGCGCTGGCGGCGAAGGGTGCCAGGGTGATCGTCCTGCCCGAACTGTTCGCCACCGGCTACGACCTCGACATCGACATGGACATGGTTGCCGAAGAGGTGCCGGGCGCGACCACGGATGCGCTGTCAGCCGTGGCCAAGGCAACCGGCACGGTCATCGCCACCGCACTGGTCACTCGCGGCGACAACGGGGCATTGTTCGACAGTTCGCTGGTCGTCGGTCCGGGTGGAGTCCTGGGATTGGGACGCAAGCGATTTCTCTGGGACAGGGAGAACGACGTCTTCGCACCGGGCACTGCGAGCGGCCTTGTCGTCGACACACCCCACGGCCGGGTGGGGGTTGTCATCTGTTATGAGGCAGGCTTTCCCGAGACGGTTCGCGACCTGGCCACGCGCGGTGCCGAGGTCATCGCGGTGCCCTCCGCATTCGGCCACGTGCGCCTGCACATCTGGAAGTTGCTGACTCGCTCTCGTGCGCTCGAGAACGGGGTGGTGGTTGCGGCGGCAGGCTTGACCGGTCAGACCGGCAACGGACCACGTTTCGCGGGTCACAGCGTCATCGTCGGCCCGCAGGGGCGGATGCTTGTCGAGATGGACGAATCAATTGGTTCGGTCTGCGCTGTCGTAGAACGCAAGTCTCTTGCGAACGCGCGCAACGAAGTTCCCTATCTGAGTGACCTCGCCCGGTTGGGCGGAATCGCCGAGCAAAGCCAAGAGAGGATCTGAGATGTTCGATCTGCGTTCGGCCGACCTGCTGACTGCGTTCACCCGCGAGTTGCAGCTGTGCAACCTGCAGCCAGGAGAACAGGTGGTCGTGTTGGCTGAGCCGTCGAGCCGGGGTGACTACGTCGCCGCGGCCTTCGGGGCCGCCCAAAGCCTGGGCGCGCATGTCCTGTCGGCAACCGTTCCCGGCGGCAGCCCCGCGCCGATGCCCAGCACCCGCACCGGCGCGGGTCCCGGTCTGGTTTCTGTGCTGAAAAGTACGCTGGCACAAGACCTTCTCAAGGGTGCTGACCTCGTCGTCGATCTCACCCGGGAGGGCTTCATCCACGCACCGATCCAGCAGGAGATCCTGGCCACGGGTACCCGGATCATCTTCGTCTGCGATGCACCTGACGTGCTCATCCGCAACATGCCGTGTGAGGGTGACAAGCAACGGGTCCAGGCCGGCGTCAATCTGGTCGCCAATGGCACGATCATGAGGATCACCAACGACGCAGGCACCGACCTGACGGTCCAGCTGTCGAACTCCCGTCCCGAGTTCCAGGTGGGATTCGCCGACGACAAGGGTCGCTGGGACCACTGGCCGAGCACCATGGTCCTGTGCTGGCCTGAGATTTCCAACGGCACGATCGTGCTCGCCGAGGGCGACATCCTGCTGCCGTTCAAGGAGTACGTGCGTGAGCCGACGACCCTGACCGTCACCAACGGCTACATCGAAAAGGTCACCGGTGGCGGTGAAGCCGCGCTGCTCAACATGTTCTTCGAGGACTCCGGTGACAAGTGGGCACGGTATCTGTCCCACATGGGCTGGGGTTTGATGCGAACCGGTGACTGGTTCGCCACGGCGATGTACGGAAAAGACGACATCATGGGTATGGACGCGCGCGCATTCGCCGGCAGCTTCCTGTGGTCCACTGGTCCACACCCGGTGCTCGGGCGGGATTCGTACGCGCACTTGGACATCGGTATGCGCGGCTGCACCGTGGCAATCGACGGCGTGAATGTGGTCACCGCGGGTGAACTGGTGGAGGGCTGAGGTGGCGCCATTGAACGTCGTCGTGGCGGGCGGTGGCCTCGGTGGGGTCACCGCCGCGCTGGCGCTGCGCCAGCGCGGCCTGCAGGTCACGGTTCTGGAAGCCGCCACCGCGTTGGGCGAGGTGGGAGCAGGCATTCAGACTGCGCCCAACGCCAGCCGCATCCTGATCGCGCTGGGTCTGCGCCGGGAACTGGAGGCGATCAAGACCGAACCCATGGACCAGGTACGCAGGCGATGGGAGAACGGAAAGATCATCGCGCTGACGTCGCTCGGCGAGTTCTGCAAACAGAAGTTCAACGCGCCGTACTGGCACTACCACCGAGCGGATCTGCACTCGGTCATCCACGCGAAATGCCTGGATCCGACTGGCCCTGGCCCAGTCGTCGAGTTCTGCACCGATGCCAAGGTCATCGACGTCGACCGCACCCATCCCGCCCGGCCGGTGGCGGTCACCGCGGACGGCGGCCGCTACGAGGCGGACGTGCTGATCGGGGCCGACGGCCTTCGCTCGGCGGTGCGCGACATCATCGGATTACCCGACACCCTGGTGTACTCGGGGGAAATGGCTTATCGCGCCCTGATTCCCGGTGACCGGATCGTCAAGGATCCGGCCACCCGCTGGTTGGTCGACAGGTACCAGAGCACCATTTGGTATGGACCCGGCCGACACCTCGTGCACTACATGATCCGTGACGGCGAGTACCTGAACGTCGTGGCACTGACACCCTGCACCGACGAGGTGCGTGAGCTCGGACCCCGAATGGCTGGCCCCGCAGAGCTGCTCGAGGCGTTCGCCGACTGGGACGACCGGGCGCACGCCATGTTGTCCAAGGCCGACGAGAACGTGCTGTGTCAGGCGCTCTACTACCGCAGGCCCGACCCGCGATGGACGGACGGCCACGTCGCATTACTCGGCGACGCCTGTCACGCGATGCTGCCGTATCAGGCGCAGGGTGCTTCGCAGGCCATGGAGGATGCCGCCGTCCTCGCCGAGGAGCTCGCCAGGACCACCGCGGCCGGTGTCGAGACCGCGCTGTTGCGATATGCCGATCGTCGCGCCAGGCACGCGCGCATGGTGCAGAACGCAAGCCTGCAGAACAAGACGTTCTATCACCTTCCCGACGGTCCCGAGCAGGAGGAACGCGATGCGAAACTGGCTTCGTTCGCCGGGGAATCCGACATCTCCTACGACTGGCTCTGGCGTGGCACGCCGCTGGACGACGCCGATGACGAGAACTTCCACTACTCGTTCGTCCGATAGCCGACCGATGCCGACCGACCCCCACATCCGATGAAACCGGCCAGTTTCGAGTATCACCGGGCCCGTGACGTCCGGGGAGCAACCGAACTGCTCGCCGAGCTGGGGGAGGAGGCCAAGATCCTCGCCGGCGGGCAGTCCTTGGTAGCCATGATGAACTTCCGATTGGCCAGGCCCGCTCACCTGATCGACGTCGGCGGACTCGATGCGCTGCGGTTCGTCCGCCGTGCCGAGGACGGACTGCACATCGGCGCCTTGACCACTCACCACGACATCGAGAACAACCTCGACCTCGGTAGCGACTTCGACCTACTGAGGCGGACGATGCGCTGGGTCGGCCACTACCCGATACGGACCCGCGGAACGGTGGGCGGCAGCATCGCTCACGCGGACGCAACGGCGGAATGGTGTCTGCTCGCCGTACTGCTGGACGCCCGGATCGTGGTGCAGAGCGTACGTGGCTGCCGCTCGATCGCAGCCCAATCCTTCTTCTTCGGTTACTACACCACCGATCTCGCCTTCGACGAGATGGTCGTGGAGGTCGTCTTCCCGACCGCGGCACCCCACGCGGCGGTCACCGAATTCGCCGAGCGGCACGGCGATTTCGCGATCGTCGCCGCGGCCGCGTCGTTGGACGTCGCTGAGGACGGCAGTGTTGGTGGTGGTCGCATCGCGCTCGGCGGAGTGGGCGCGGTGCCACACCGTTCGACCGCCGCCGAAGCGGTCCTGAGCGCGGGCGGCTCCTTCGCCGACTGCGCCGAGGCCGCTGCCGATGAGCTCGAACTGTCCGACGAGGGCATCTTCACCGCTCAGTACCGCCGCACACTGGTCAGAACCCTGGTCGCCGAGGCGTGCCAGGACGCTCTCGTGTCGGAAGGGGTCATCCCGTGAGCCGAGCGGCCGAGCCACGTTTCGACGGGCGTGCCAAGTACGTCGGCGCGTCGGTCGCGCGCCGTGAAGATCCACGATTGCTCACCGGCCGCGGCAGATTCGTCGACGACATCACGATGCCGAACATGCTTCATGCGCAGTTTGTCCGCAGCACCGTCGCCGCCGGCTCGGTCACCGAACTCGACCTCGGGGCCGTCACCGATGTGGATGGGATCACCGCAGTATTCACCGCCCCGGATCTCGACCTCCGGCCCATCCGCGCCGAATTGAGCCGCCCGCTCGAGGAGTTCGTTCCGACGGACATGCCGATCCTCTCCAGCGATGTCGTCCGCTATGTCGGGGAGCCGCTGGCGGTGGTACTTGGCACGGACGCCTACGCGGTCGAGGACGGCCTCGATGTTGCCAGGGTGGCCTACGCCGCGGTCACCGCAATCACCTCGGCCGACCAGGCGATGTCCGACGGGGCACCCCGGGTGCACGCGGACGTTCCGAACAATGTCGTGGTCGACGTCCGTATGTTCGCCACCGAGGGCATCGACGAGGTCTTCGCCACCGCCCACACCGTCGTTGACGTGCGCGCTCGCACCGGGCGGCAGAATGCGCTTCCGTTGGAGACTCGAGGCTGCGTGGCGCATTGGGACGATCGCGACGAGCAACTCGTATTACACATCTGCACCCAGGTGCCACACCAGGTGCGCACCGTTGCTGCCCACTCTCTCGGACTGGACGAGCGTCAGGTCCGGGTGATCGTCCCCGACATGGGTGGCGGCTTCGGGCAGAAGTGCGTCGTCGGTCGCGAGGAGATCGCCGTCGCCGCTGCGGCGTTGCGCCTGCGTCGGCCCGTGAAGTGGATCGAAGACCGAAAGGACGCGCTCACGGCGTCATTCCTGGCCCGCGAGCAACAGTACGAGGCACGAGCCGCTTTCGACGAGAGGGGCCACATCCTTGCCCTCGACGTCGACGTCGTGTGCGACATGGGCGCCTACTCGTGCTACCCCTTCACTGCGGGTATCGAGCCGCTGATGGCCTCTGCGGAGATGCCCAGCGTGTACCGGGTGCCCGCCTACCGGGTCAGGGGACGGTCGATTTTCAGCAACAAGGCACCCACTGCACCGTATCGCGGTGTGAGCAGGCCCCAGTACGTCATGGTGATGGAACGGATCTTCGAAAGGGCCGCAACGCAGCTGGGCCTCGATCCGGTCGAGATCCGTCGACGCAATGTCATCACAGCGTTCCCGTACACCGGGGTCAACAACATCACCTACGACCCGGGCTCCTACCTCGAGTCGTTGAACGAGTGCGAGCGGGCGTTGCGCGACGAGGGTTGGTACGAATTTCAGCAGCGGGCACGCGCCGAGGGCAGGCACGTGGGCATCGGTTACTCCTGCTTCAGTGAGCGGACGGGTTATGGAAGCAGTGCGTTCGCGGCCCGAAAGATGAACGTCGTGCCCGGTTTCGACATCTCCGAGGTTCGGATGGACACTTCGGGTACCGTCGTGGTCACCACCGGCACGATGAGTCACGGCCAGTCCCATGAGACCACTATGGCCCAGATCGTCGCCGACAAGTTGGGCATCGGCCTCGAACAGGTCAAGATCGTCCAGGGTGATACGGACCGAATCACCTATGGTTTCGGGAGTTTCGCGAGCCGATCGATCACGATCGGCGGCAGTGCGGTCGCGGCGGCCTCGGAGCAGCTGGGCGGCAAACTCTGCGAGATCGCCGCCCACCTACTCGAAACACGCACGGACAACGTCGAGCTCGCGCAGGGCCGGGTCCGCCAGCTCGACGACAGCACCAAGTTCGTCACCTATCGCGACATTGCCGAAGTCGCCTACCTGCGGGCGCACCTGATGCCTAAGGGCGTCGACCCCGGGCTGTCGGCCACGGCGAGCTTCGACGTGTTCAACGACGGCACCTTCTCCAATGCGACTCACGGAGCCGTCGTCGAATTACACGGGGGCACCGGCAAAGTGGAGATACTGCGTTACTTCTGCGTCGAGGACTGCGGTGTCGCGATCAACCCCAAGATCGTGGAAGGGCAGTGTCGGGGCGGGATCGCGCAGGGAATCGCTGGTGCACTGTTCGAGCACGTGCCCTACGACGAGAACGGCCAGCCGTTGGTGGCGAGCTTCATCGACTACAAGGTGCCGACGGCGTGCGAGGTCCCCGACGTCGGAATCCATCATCTCGAGACCCCTTGCCTGTTCACCGAATCTGGCGCCAAGGGCGCCGGAGAAGGCGGCACGATCGGTGCTCCAGCCGCGGTGCTGAACGCCGTCAACGATGGACTGCGCTCCACTGGCGTGGAATTGAACGACACTCCCATAACTCCGGTCGCCGTTCTCGGTGCCCTGGCGAAAGGGCCGGTATGAAGAACAGGCAGCTCATCGAGTTGACGGTGAACGGCACCGTGCACGAGGTGATCGCGGAGCCACGCATGACACTGGTCGATGTGCTGCGCCACGAACTGGGTCTAACCGGCACACACGTCGGGTGCGAGCACGGCGTCTGCGGTGCGTGCACGGTGCTGATCGACGGCCAACCCGCCCGTGCCTGCCTCACCTTCGCTGCCCAGGTGGAGAATTCGTCGGTCCGCACTGTCGAGGATCTCGGTGTCGATGGTGAGCTGAGCGACCTTCAGCAGTCTTTCGCGGACTGCCACGGACTCCAATGCGGCTTTTGCACACCGGGATTCCTGATGCTGGCCGAGGGGTTCCTGACGCATCGCCCCGAGGCGACCAAAGAAGAGATTCGGGAAGTAGTGGCCTCCAACTACTGCCGCTGCACCGGATACCAGCCCATCGTCGAAGCCATCGAGGCGTGCGCAGTGCGGCGCCGCACCGCGGGCTGCGTCAAGCACGCCTGAGATTTCGACTCGAGCCCGAGAACCCGAAAGACCTGGAGAACCGTTGATTCTGAACAACACCCTGGACATAGATGCATCGCCGTCGGATGTGTTCCGGCTGATCAACGACGTGGAGAAGGTGGCCGCCTGCGTACCCGGCGCGGCCATCACTGGCAGGGACGGAGAGACTTACCGCGGTGGCGTGAAGGTCAAGGTCGGGCCGATCAGTGCGTCCTACGCCGGGACCATCCGCTTCCTCGAGGTCGACGAGTCCGCGCAGACCCTCAAACTCGAAGCCAAGGGTGCCGACACCTTCGGCAACGGTGACGCCGAGGCGCAGGTGGACCTGGCGATCGAGCCCGTCGGCACGGGGTCACGGCTGGTACTGCGTACCGACCTGGTCATCAGCGGAAAGATCGTCGCGTTCGGCAAGGGCGCTATCGTCGCGGTGTCCGACAAGGTCCTTCAGCAATTCGCAGTTAACCTCGCCGCGATGCTCGCCGGCGGGGATTCGCTTCAGCCGGTGGGAGCTGCCGCCGTCACGCACCCCTCGCGCGTGGGCCCCGCGCCTGTCGCCGGCGCCGAGTTCGATGCGTTGGCCCTGCTGCCCGCGCCGATCCGGCGCTATGGGCCGATGGCCGCGGTCTTCGTCGCAGGAATGGCACAGGGTTGGCTGATCTCGCGTGCGTTCGGGCGTCGATAGGATCGATGTGTCGCATTGTGCTGCAAAGGGTTTCGCAGTGCTGCCGATCGCCGTCCACGGTGATCGGTGTCAGGTGGTAGCTCCTGCTCGTAGTGCCTCCGGCAGTCCCTGTAACACGAGTGTAAATTGTCGCCTTCGGACTGGTGTCTTCCTGCCTGCCGTGACATCGTTAGCGCAACCGGTTGCACAACCGACTGCACGTCTCGCTGAACCCCCTCGGTGCGGGCCGTGAACCGCTGACACATTCCTCGAAGGAAAGCGCACATGTTCGGATCCCAGCAGTACAAGCTCGATTGGATCGTCTCAGACCTGATGTACTTGTCCGGCACACTCGCAGTGCTGATCGCCATCGTCGGGGTGGTGCTGATCGATCTCGCGTCCACGCGGCCCGGCAACGTTCGCACCGCGATGGTGCAGAAGATGATCGCCGCCGCTGCAGGTGGATTCGGCATGTTTCTCGTCGGCTACCCGATCTGGCAGTTGCAGTTCAACGAGGCGTTTGGCGTCGATCACCCCCTGCTGACCGCGATGAAGGACTGGTGGATGCAGGGCAGCTTCGCACGTGTCCCGTCCTCGGCGATCGACCCGGCTGCGCTGCCCGAAGCCGACGTGATGCAGATCTTCCTAGTGTTCTTCGTAACCTTCGGGATGCTGGCCGGTGTCCTGCTCGAGGGCGCGCTCGGGGAACGCATCAAACCTCTTCCGCTGTACATCACCTCATTCCTCGCCGGCGCAGTCGGCCAGCCGATCGTCGCCTACTTGCTCTGGGGTTCGTTGAGCCCCCTCACGACACGCGGCTTCCACGACTACGTCGCCGTGACCTCGCTTTACATCTTCGTCGGAGTGCTTTCGTTGGTGTTCAACATCAAGATGGGCGCCCGGCTCGGCAGGTTCGCACCCCACGCCGACGGCGTCGCGCCGGCCGATCCCAGCCCGGTGCTGGCCGGAACCGGGATGCTGCTGCTGATGTTCGCCATCCCGTTCATCGTCCTTGGATCCGGCTACCTCGTACCGGGCGTCGGATACTACGGAATCTCCTTCACGAGTTCAGGAATCGGACTGGTGCTGTCCAACACCTTCGCAGCATTCCTCGGAGGTGGGGTCACCGGCGGCATCATCGCCTACCGCCGGCGCGAGTTGTTGCCCGCACTCGTCGGTCCGTTGTTCGGATACGTCATGTGCGGCACCATTCTCGACGTGAGTTCCCCGCTGGTGTGTTTCGTCGTCGCGCTCTTCGGTCCGGTGCTGTTCGCAATCGCCGCGCGCGCATTGGCGGCCCTGAAGATCGACGATGCGAAACTGGCGCCGCTGGCACTCGGCCCCGGGGTGCTCGGCGTCGTCGTCGGTGGATTCCTGACGTGGGGTGCCCGGACCGGTGGTTACCCAGATCTGACCGGACGCTACGCACTTCAGTCGGCAACCATCACTCCCTGGATGCAGATTCTTGGTGTGTCCATCGCGGTTGCCATCCCCGCCGTCTCGGGCTGGCTGCTGGCGACGGTACTCGGCCGCACCACCGGCTTGCGCATCAGTGAAGCCGATGAAGTCCTCGGCCAAGACGAGGCGGCGGGCTGGACTGTCTCGCCCTACGCTGCCGTCGTCGATGCGGCGCCGATCGTGCCGCAGCGCGACGACGCGCTCACCGAGCAGCCGATTCGTAGATGACCCGCACACTGAACCTGGGCAGAAAGTGAGATGACCATGGATGCACGCAACTCAGCAGCATTCGGCAGCACCGCGGAGCGGACCGTCGAAAGCGCTCGGCGATCCTACGACTTCATCGTCTGCGGGAGCGGCTCGTCCGGCAGTGTCGTTGCCAGCAGGCTTTCGGAAAACCCCGACGTGTCCGTGCTTCTCATCGAGGCCGGCGGAAGCGATCGGGTGCCTGCCGTCATGGACACCACGCTGTGGATGTCCAACATCGGCTCGGAGCGGGACTGGGGCTACAAGGCGCAACCGGCCGACAGCCTCAACGGACGGACGCCGCTGCTCCCGATGGGCAAGGTGCTCGGTGGCGGCTCGAGTATCAACGGATCGGTGTGGGCCCGCGGACACAAGAACGATTTCGACATGTGGGCCGCCGAGAGTGGTGACGACGGCTGGAACTACCAATCCGTTTTGGGTATCTACCGCAGCATCGAAGACTGGCAGGGCGCTCCCGACCTGCAACGGCGAGGCAAAGGCGGACTGCTCAACATCGTCAGCCCCCAGGATCCTATTCCCCTTGTCGCCGGACTGGTTTCGGCGTCGGAGAAGATTGGCATCCCCTTCGTTGATGACATCAACGGCACTGCCATGGAAGGCGAAGGCGGCTGCGGTCTTCCGAATGTGCTCGTTCAGCAGGGCAATACCAGGGTGTCGATGGCAGCGACGTACCTGCACCCGCACATGGACCGCCCGAATCTCGACATCCTGCTGCATGCCGAGATCACCTCACTGGCGATGGCCGGATCGAAGGTCACCGGCGTTCGTTTCGTCCGGGAGGGCAAGGCGTTCGAAGTCGGGGCCGACCGCGAAGTGATTCTGTCGCTCGGGGCGATCAACACCCCCAAGATCCTGATGCTGTCCGGAATCGGGCCGGACCAGGAGTTGCGAAGGCACGGTATCGAGGTCGTCGCGAACCTTCCCGGGGTTGGCAAGAACTTCCAGGATCACATCCTGCTGGCCGGTTGCTGTTTCGAGTACGTCACCCCCGAACCCCCCCGCAACAACGCCGCCGAGTTCGTGTTCTTCGCCAAGAGTCATGACGACCTCGAGACGCCGGACCTGATGCCGGTTCTCGAAGAGATCCCGTTCGGCAGTGAAGTGACCTCGGTCCAGTACGCCCTTCCGGTTGGCGCTGCTTCGGCGTGGACCCTGGCTCCTGGTCTGGCACGCCCGGATTCGCGCGGGGAGGTGGTGCTGGCGAGCGCCGATCCGTCTGCCGCGCCGCTGATCTTCGCGAACTTTCTCAGTGCCGAATCGGACATGGCCGCCATGATCCGGTGCGTCGAGATGTGCCGGGAGATCGGAAATTCTGATGACTGCGAACCCTTCCGTGCCAGGGAGGTGATGCCCGGCAATCTCGGTGTTCGCGAGATGAGGGACTTCATCCGAGATGCCGCAGGGACTTATTTCCACCAGAGCTGCACCGCCAAGATGGGACGCGACGCAATGTCGGTCGTCGATTCCGAACTGCGCGTCTACGGTGTCGAGAATCTCCGTGTCGCAGACGCATCCATCATGCCGGCTATCACCACGGGGAACACCATGGCGCCGTGTGTGGTGATCGGGGAGCGCGCCGCTCGCCTGATTCAGGCGACACACGGCTCTGCCCACACTCATGCTGCAGTGTGACCCGCCATCACTTTCCGATCCAAGAGCGAGGCTCAGACATGACACTCTCACTTCAGCGCGGCAGCGCAGCTACCCGGGACTTCATCGAAGCTACTCACGGTCTCTACATCGGCGGTGCCTGGGTTCCGGCCGCCTCGGGTGAGACCATCGCGGTTCTCGACCCGGCGACGGGGCGGGAGATCGCGCGATCGGCGGCAGGCGGGTCCGAAGACGTGGACCGGGCAGTCACGGCGGCAAGGTCGGCGTTCGATTCTGGTCCGTGGTCGACCATGACCGGTCTGGAACGCGGCAAGCTGATCTCGAGGTTCGCCGAAAGAATCGAAGAACTGGGCGACGAGCTTGCCGAGATCGAGGCCATCGACTGCGGCAAGCCCTTGGCGTATGCGCGGGCAGTCGACGTCGGCCTCACCGCGAACATCTACCACTACATGGCGGGATGGGCGAGCAAGGTCAGTGGCGAGACCGTATCGGTGTCCACCCCTGGTGACTTCCACGCATACACGCTGCGTGAGCCAGTCGGTGTCGTCGCGGCCATCACGCCGTGGAACTTTCCACTCGTACTGACCGCGTACAAGCTGGCGCCGCTGCTCGCCGTCGGGTGCACCGCGATCCTCAAGCCGTCGGAACTGACGCCGCTCAGCACGATTCGGCTTGCGCAGATTGCCGAGGAGGTCGGCTTCCCGCCTGGGGTGATCAACGTGGTGACCGGGTTGGGCGCCGAGGCCGGTGTCGCGCTCGCCGAGCACGCCCGGGTGGACAAGATTGCCTTCACCGGATCGACGGCAACGGGAAAGAGGATCGCCGCCTCGGCCACCGGCAACCTCAAGAGGGTCAGCCTCGAACTCGGGGGCAAGGCACCGATGATCGTGTTCCCCGATGCCGATCTCGATGCGGCGATCCCGGCGTTGGCCAGTGCCATCTTCTTCCATCAGGGCCAGGTGTGCACCGCAGGTACCCGGCTCTACGCGCATTCCTCGGTTCACGATCAGGTGCTCGAGGGCATCGTGGCCGAAAGTCGCAAGCTGGTTCTCGGGCACGGATTGGATACCTCGACGACGATGGGCCCGTTGATCTCAGCGGCCCAGCGCGACAAGGTGACCGGATATGTCGAGGCCGGCGTGGCCGAGGGCGCCCAGTTGGTCACCGGCGGCCACGCAGTAGCCGGCGACGGCTTCTTTATGGAGCCGACGGTGCTGGCGCACACGACCGAATTCATGTCGGTAGTGCACGAGGAGATCTTCGGACCGGTGTTGTGTGCCCAGTCGTTCGAGGACGACGACCTCGCCGAAGTAGCGCGCAAGGCCAATGACACGGTCTACGGCCTGTCCGCAAGTGTGTGGACGAGCAACATCGGAGTCGCGCACAAGATGGCCAAGTTGATCAAGGCCGGGAGCGTGTGGATCAACGCCCACAATTTCTACGATCCCGCTCTGCCTTTCGGTGGCTACAAGCAATCCGGCTGGGGACGCGAAGAAGGCTCAGAGGCCATCCGTACCTTCACCGAGGTCAAATCCGTCTGCGCCGCCCTGTGATCAGCTAGACGGCGCCTCAGAGATCGAGGCTGCAGACCCCGTTCCCCTGACCGTTATTGAACAAGTTGGTATTGGAGGCGACTTGGGGCCGAAGGCCTCGGGCTGCAATCGGACGTGAGTTGCCGGATGCGCTTTCGGTAGTGCTCATGCCGTCGACGAACAGACGAGTCGGATCGAGCGGGCGCGATTGTGCCCTGATCACGGCGGTTGGGCTCAGGACAACGTTGCTCTACATCCTCTGATCGGCCAGTTCGTGAAGGCGCGCTCGTTCGGCTGGTGACTGGGCCAGCCGGACGAGCGTGCGGGCCAACATCTTCGCCCCGTCGATGACGGCGGCGTCGCCGCTGGGTCCGCCTGCCGCGCGGGCGAATTCCGGCTGATGGATCGACGCGCCCTGGGCGTCGATGCCGACGATGGGGTGGATTGCCGGCATCGCCTGGCTGACATTGCCCATATCGGTCGAGCCGAACGGGGCGGCAGCCGCGACCCGGGCGCTGACCGGTGCCCGGCCCAGTCGGCGCATCTCGTCGGCGAAGACCTCGGAGAGCCACTCGTCCGGCGTGAGGTCGAGATAGCGCGGCTCGGTATCGGCCATGCTGAATTCGCACCCGGTGGCGATCGCGCCGGCCTGAACGCAGGCGGTCACCCGCTCTCGTAGCAGGTCCAGCGATGCGGTGTCGTCGGCGCGCATGATGTAACGCATCGCCGCGTGGGCGGGGACCACGTTGGCCGCCTGTCCGCCGTCGGTGACGATGCCGTGCACCATCTGGCCCGGAGCCAGGTGCTGGCGTAACAGCCCGACTCCCACCTGCGCCACTGTCGCCGCGTCGGCGGCGTTGAGGCCGGCGTACGGAGCCACCGCGGCGTGCGCCTCTCGGCCGCGGTAGTCGACGGCGACGTCGCAGAGTGCCAGGGATCGCGGGGCTGCGATGTCGCGGGGTCCGGGATGGATCATCGCCGAGGCCGCGATGTCGTCGAAGGCACCCGCCTCAAGCATCAGCACCTTGCCTCCGCCGGCCTCTTCGGCGGGGGTGCCCAGGAGCACGACGGTCAGATCAAGGGAGTCGGCGACCTCGGCCAGCGCCAGCGCTGCGCCGACCCCGGCGGCGGCGATCACGTTGTGTCCGCATGCATGGCCCAGCTCGGGCAGAGCGTCGTACTCGGCGCAGATGCCCAGCACCAGCGAACCGCTGCCGTAGACGGCGCGGAACGCCGTCGCCAAGCCGCCGACGCCGGGGGCGATGTCGAAACCGCGCTCGGCCGCCAGCGTCTGAGTCTTGGCGCAGCTGCGGTGCTCGTCGAAGGCGAGCTCGGGTTCAGCGTGCAGCGAATGGGACAGTTCGACCAGGTCGTGGCGCCGACGGCCGACTTCGGATTCGACGGTGCTCACCGGATCGCAGTGGGGCATAGGCACGAGTATGGCAGCGGATCGCGTCCTGGCATCACAATTAACAATGGGTTTACATATAACGATTGCATCAGGCTATATCTGTGTCAGACTTGCCGACCATGGACGATGTGCATACCGAGATCGACGCGCTGACCCGGGCGCTCGATCTGCATGCGCTGCGCATCCTGGTCGCCATTGACCAAGCCGGATCGATTAGCGGGGCCGCCCGCCAGCTGGGGTACTCGCAGCCGACCATCACCCAGCATGTGCAGCGCATGGAGTCCAAACTCGGTGCAGCTCTGGTAGTTCGCGGCTCCCGCTCGGCACAGCTGACCCCGGCCGGGGCACTGCTGGCCGAACACGCCCCGCGGATCGACGCCAGCCTGACGGCGGCTGCCACGGAACTGTCGCGACTGCTCGGCCGCCGCGCGGGCACCGTCCGGTTGATCGGCCCCCCCGAATCGATCGGCGTGATCCTGGCCCCGGTGTCGTCGTGGCTGGCCACGCACTTCCCCAACCTCGATGTCACGGTGGCCGAAGCCACCGATTCCGATCACGCCATTGCGACCGTGCAGGGCGGACGTGCCGACCTGGCGATCGTCTTCGACGTCATCGGTCCAGGCGGTCATCGTCGCAGCCGCCGGCCTGCAGGCACCCGGTCGACGTTCCTGTTCGCGGAGGAGATCGTGGCGGTCACCGCGGCGGACGTGGAGTTCGATGGCGATCGGGTCAGCCCGGATGCGCTCGCCGATCAGCCGTGGATCATCGGCGACGGAACCTGCAGCGACGCGGTGGCCGCGGCGATCACGCGCCCCGCCGCCGCCCGCGACTCCACCGTCACCCGCTCCGATGCCGCGCTGGCGTTGGCGACCTGCGCGCGGGGCACGGCGTTCGTCGCCGAGAGTTCGCTGCGTGGGGTCGACCTGCCTGCCGGAGTCCGCACCGTCGCACTGGACCCGCCGATGACGCGCCGCGCCAGCGCCCTCACCCTCGCCGACGCCGCCGCGAGCCCCACCATCTCCATCGCGCTGCGCGGCCTGGTCTCACACCGGCCGGCGCCGGTGGACCTCGACGAGTTGGTCACCGCGCGCCGGCGCAGCGACAGCCATCGCGCCCGATTTCCGATCTCGGTTCCCTCCCGATACCCCACACCCGACGAAGAGAGCTCTCCTATGCCGTCACTGACGTCCAGCCGCGCCATCCGGGCCACTGCCGCCACCGTCGCGGGGGCACTCGCGCTGTCGGGCTGTACCAGTTCGCACCCCGCGAAGTCGGTGGGCGCCGATACCGGGGAGCAGATTCCGAGTATCACTGTGGCGCTTCCCGGTTCGCTGTCCAACCTGTACGTGGGTCAGGAATCGGGGATCTTGAACTACTACGTGGCCTCGATCGCCCAGGAAGGGTTGGTGTCCCTCGACGACATGGGGCGGGTGCAACCTGGCCTGGCCGAGAAATGGGAGCAGCCCAACGACACCACCTATGTCTTCGACCTGCGCCCCGACGTGAAATTCCAGGACGGCACCCCGATGACCGCCGATGACGTCGTCTTCAGCCTGGACAAGGCGCGTGACGAGACTGCCTCGCCAGGGTTCAGTGGGCTGCTGTCAACGGTCGATTCCATCGCCAAGACCGGCGACGAGGAAGTCACCATCAAGCTGACCAAGCCCGACGCCGCATTCACCAAGAACATGAGCACGGCAGGAACGGCGTTCATCACCTCTAAGGCGTTCTGGGAGAAGAATCAGGGCAAGGTCGGTACCCCCAGCGCGCTGCTGCTCGGGACCGGCCCCTATAAGGTGACCGAATTCGTGCCGGACTCCCACGTCAGCTTCGCCCGCGCCGACACCTGGCGGGGCCCGGCGCCGGCCGTGCAGGACATCAGGATCAATTTCGTCCCCGACGAGTCGACTCGGTTGGTTGCCGCCCAGTCCGGCAATCTAGACATGGCCTTCAATGTGCCGCTCGCACAAGCCGCACAGTGGGAGAAGCTGCAGACGATGCGGGTCGACTATGTCAACGACCTGTCCTATGTCGGTTTGTACTTCAACCCCAACATCGCGCCGTTCGACGATCCCAAGGTCCGAGAGACGTTCGCGCACGCGCTGGATCGCAAGGCCTTCGTCGACAAGTTGTTGCGCGGCCACGGTGAGGTCGCGACGGCCATCATGACACCGGAGTCCCTGGTCAGCACGATGCCCGAGGACCAGGCGCAGAAGGAACTCGCCACGGTCCCGCAATGGTCGTTCGACCCCGCGGCGGCCAGGGCCGCACTGGCGGCGTCCAAGCATCCGGGCGGTTTCGAGACCGAGATCCTCACGCCCAACACCGGGCCGCAACTGGGCAAGGCCGCCCAGGCGCTGGCCCAGCAACTCGGCGATCTGGGCATCACGCTGAAGGTTCGTGAGGTGCCGATCGAAGAGTGGCTGGCCAGCCTTGACGCGAGTTCCGACCACGGCGTCGGCATGATGTGGTACTTCTCCACCTCGGGCGACCCCGCGGAGGTGCCGAATTATCTTCTGGGAGCCGGAAATCCGTCCGGGTACAATAACTCTGCGATCACCGAGCTCCTGGACCGGGCCAACGCCGAGTCCGATGCCAAGGCCCGCATCGATCTGCTGTTGCAGGCCGAGACGCTGCAGGCCAAGGACGCGATCAACATTCCCCTGTGGTGGGGGCAGTCGGCCACGGCATTCGCAGACAAGCTGGGCATCCGCAGTGACAGCCCGTACACGTTCGTCTCGTCCTGGCCCACCCAGCTGTACCGGGCGCAACCGCAGTGACGCCGGCGGTGCTGCGGTCGCTGGCCGTGCGGGCCCTCGGCGCGCTCGCCGTGCTGCTGGTGCTGTCGGTCCTGATCTTCGCGCTGATGTATCTGGCCCCGGGCGACATCGTGAAAAACCTGCTCGGCAACCGCCCGTCGTCCCCGGCGGCGGTCGCGGCGATCCGTGCGCAGTACCACCTCGACGACTCCGCGGTCGAACAGTACCTGCGGTGGCTGGGCGGATTCCTGCACGGCGATCTGGGGCAGTCGGTGCGCTTGCAGGTGCCGGTGGCCGAAGCGATTTCGCAACGCCTGGAGCTCACGGCCCTGTTGTGCGGGATGGCGTTCCTGTTGTCCGTCGTCGTGGCGGTGCCCCTCGGGGTGCTCGGCGCGGTGCGGGCGGGCGGCTGGATCGACCGCAGCGCAAGTGGTCTGGCGGTGGTCGGGCTGAGCGCACCGACTTTCGCCGTCGGACTGTTGCTGTTGCTGGTGTTCGCATACGTGATACCGGTACTGCCGGTCTACGGCGTGGGCGACGGCGGCGTGGACACGATCAAACACCTGGCCCTGCCGGCGATCTCGCTCGCGTTGGGACTCGGCGCGATTGTGGTGAAGCTGACCAGAGCCGCCGTGCTGCGCGAGTTGGAGACCGATTACGTAACGGCGGCCAGGGCGCGCGGCCTGTCCGAAGCCACCGTCCTGCGGATCGCGCTGCGCAACGCCGCGATCCCCATCACCACCGGAGCGGGTCTGCTGCTGACCTTCCTCGTCGGCGGCACTGTACTGGCCGAGACCACGTTCGCCCTGCCCGGGCTGGGGATGCTGCTCCAAGATTCGGTGCTGTTCAAAGACATTGCAGTGGTGCAGTCGCTGACCTTGCTGGTGGCCTGCGTGATCATGGTCATCTCCTGGCTCGCGGACTCGGCCTACCTGCTGTTGGACCCGCGGGTGCGGCACCGGAACAGGGCAACGTGATGGCCGCGGTTCTAGGTGGAACGCCGTTGCGTACCAATCATTCTCGGCTCCCCGTTTCGGTGGCTGCGTGCCTGGTCTTCCTTGGCCTGACCGCACTGGCCGCGGTGTTCGGGCGCCTCGTCTACCCCGATGCGATGCGCCAGGACATTCTGACCGGCCTGGTCGGGCCCAATACCTCCGGACACCTCCTGGGCACCGACGAACTCGGCCGGGACGTGCTGGCCATGACCGTCGCCGGGACCGGCTCGGCGCTGCTGGGTCCACTGTGCGTGGCGATCGGGTCGATGCTCATCGGGATAGCACTGGGCACGGTGGCCGGCTACGAGCGGGGGCCGATCGACTTTCTGGTCAGTAGATGGACCGACCTGTTGCTGGCGCTGCCGCTGCTGGTGGCCGCCATCGTGGTCGGGGGCGTGCTCGGGGGCGGGTATTGGGTCACAGTGGCGCTGCTGACGATCCTGTTCTCGCCGTCCGATATCCGGATCGTCCGGGCGGGGGTGCTGGAGCAGTCCGCCCGCCCCTACATCGAGGCCGCCCAGATGCTGTCGCTTCCGCGCCGGCGGGTGATGTTCGTCCACCTGCTGCCGAACGTGTCCACGCTGATCGTCACCAACGTGATGCTGAACATCGCCTTCGCCCTCGTCGCTTTCTCGTCATTGTCGTTCCTGGGGGTGGGGGTGTCGTCCGATACCGCCGACTGGGGGGCCCAGTTGGCGACCAATCGACAGATCGCGTTCGACAACCCTGCCGCCGTGGCGGTGCCGGCGGCGCTCATCATCCTGGTGGCGTGCGCGGTGAACCTCGTAGGCGACTGGCTCGGCCAGCGGCTGACGCAGAACGGAAGTTGAGCGATGACCGACATCCGGATCGAGAATCTGACGGTCTTCGGGCCGCGCGGCGCAGTGGTGGCACCGCTGGATGCCGAGATCGCATCGGGCACCACGCTGGCGATCATCGGCGAGTCCGGGTCGGGCAAGACACTCACCGCGAAAAGCCTTGTCGGCCTTCTTCCCCGCGGTTTTCGCGCTGAGGGGTCGGTACGGTTCGGTGACAACACCGTCGCCCTGGACAGTTCGGCGCGCACCTGGCGGACGGTGCGCGGCGGCACTGTCGCACTGCTGCTGCAGGATCCGTTCACCAGCTTGTCGCCGGTGCACCGCTGTGGCGACCAGATCGCCTGGACCTTGCGGCGCCGCTCCGGGCGTCGCGAAGACGCCGACGTCGCCGCGCTGCTGGCCGAGGTGCGGCTGCCAGCCGATGTTGTCAGGGCCTACCCACATCAACTCTCCGGTGGGATGCGCCAGCGCGTCGCGATCGCGGCGGCTCTCGCCGCCGCACCCGAGCTGCTCATCGCCGACGAGCCCACCACAGCACTGGACGCCAGTAACCAGGCCGACATCCTGGATCTGATCCGCTCGATTCAGCAGTCGCGCCGGCTATCGGTGATCCTGATCTCCCACGATCTCGGGCTCATCCGCGGCCGGACCGATGAGGTGCTGGTGATGCGTGAGGGCACCGTCGTGGAACGGGGGCCGACCCGTACGGTTCTCCGTGCGCCCCAACATCCGTATACCCGTGCGCTGATCGACGCCGACCCCAACTCCCATACCCGCCCGGGAGGTTCCTCTCCAGTCGATGCGCCCAAGACCTTGGTCGAGGTGCGCGCGCTGGACAAACGCTTCGGCCAGCGACGCGTGCTCGAGGGCGTGTCCACGCGCATCGCGGCTGGCCGGATCCTCGGAGTCGTCGGCGAATCGGGCTCGGGCAAGTCCACCCTGGCTCGCTGCATCGCCGGCCTCGAGCGCCACGATGCCGGGACTGTCGAGTTCGACGGTGCGACGCTGGCGCCGGGGCGGCAGTCCCGCACTCCCGAGCAGATGCAGATCGTTTTCCAGGATCCGTATTCGTCGCTGAACCCGATGATGTCGGTGGGTGCGATCGTGGGCGAAGCCTTGCGGGTCGCGGGCCGCTCGGCCGATGACATCCCCGAGCTGCTCAGTCTGGTCGGACTGCCCGGTGAGTTCGCCCGTCGCCGGCCGGCCGAACTGTCCGGGGGGCAGCGTCAACGCGTTGCGATCGCGCGGGCGCTGGCTCCGCGCCCGCGGCTGCTCATCTGCGACGAATCGGTTTCCGCCCTCGACGTTTCGGTGCAGGCTCAAATCCTCGAGCTGCTTCAGCGGCTGCGTGCGGAATTGGGCCTGACCCTGCTGTTCATCTCGCACGACCTCGCGGTGGTGCGGATGATCGCCGACGACGTCGTTGTGCTGCGGGACGGGAAGGTGGTCGAGCAGGGGCGCTGCGAGCAGGTCCTCACCACGCCCACCCAGGATTACACCAGGATGCTCGTGGCGGCTGCGCTGCGCGAGAACCTGGTGACGGCTGCGGGTTCCGGTGACGACAACCGATGAACGGGAGTGACATGACACTGTCGGACCAGTCGATCGTCGAGGGGGCCGACGCCATCGCGGCCCTGCTGACGCCTGGACTGGCCGATCTGCTGAGGCCGGATATCGCCGCGCGCTGGCGGGTTCGCCGTGAGCAGTACTGCCCTCGCGTCCTGCTGTCGACCGATGGCGACGGCCTCACGGCTGCAGCACTACTGACCAATCGTCCGGGCACCGCCGCGGTGAAGATCGTCGATCTGTGGGCGCGCGAGGATACCTTCGTAGCGGGGATGCTCGACCGGATCATCGCCCTGGCCCGCCGCGACGAGGCCGTCGTCGTGAAATGGGAGCTGCACGGCGCAGCTGAGCCGCCGGCCGCGGCCGCCGAGCGCGGCTTCGTCGAGATGATGCCGACCGCGCCGAGCGAGCGGGATGCGCAGGTGCGCGGTTTCGCCCTCTGGTTGCAACCGATCGGCCACCCCGAGCACCGGTACTACGCGCAGAGCACCGAATTCACCTGTGGTGCGGTGGCAGCGCTGCTCGCCGCGGAGATGGTGGGACGGCGCGGCTTCGCCGGAGACAACGACGACCGGCGGCGCGAGATCGACTTCTGGCGTTCGGCGAGCAACTATCCGGCGTGCGAGCCCGTCGGCCTGGCGGTCGCGATCCGGCGCTACCTCGCCGACGGCCGACGGGTCGAAGTGGCGCTGCATCCCGATACCCCGATGTTCCTCGAGGATTTCGCCGGATTCGAGCGGGAGTTCCGCACCGAGCTCCAGGATTACTCTCGACAGCAGGCCGATGGGCTGAACATCCCGTTGCGGCGCGAGCGCGTGGACGTCGCCGAGATCGCGCGGCGAACCATGACCGACGACATCGCACTGCTGCTCATCACCCAGGTGACGATGCACGGTGAAGAAGAGCCGCATTGGGTCACCGCCCACGCTTCCGACGGTCGATCGGTTGTGATCGTTGCCGATCCGTGGATCGACAGACCGGCCGGGGAGACGTGGGTGGATGCCCACGACCTACCGATCCGGTGCGCCGCGCTGGATCGAATGTTGCTGTGGGGCAGCCAGCGACAACGCGGGGTCGTTTTTCTGGCGCGCCGCTAGCGGCACCGCGGCTCAACTCCGCCAGGGATTTTCACGGCGTCCCAGGCTTTCTGGATGACGGGGTAGATCGATGTCTGGTCGGTGGGTACGGCGCTCTTCGTCGCGCGGGTGCCCTGACCGCCCAGGTCGACCAGTCTCCACCCGTGGGTCGTCGAACTCGACACTGCCTAAGTTGCGGGCGGCGGCGTACATCTTGGCGGCGCAGCGGTCGAGCAGTGCCTGGGTGAACGCGCGTCTGAGTCCGCGGTTGGCGCGGGTGACGAGGGCGGTGCGTCCTTCGATGGCTATGCCTTGCGCTGCTATCGCGGTCTACTCCTCGGGTCGTCCGGTCCGGGCAACAACACGCAAACCGTGCCCGGTTACCCGCGCGAGCGAATTTCGTCGACCTCGTCGGCCATCGGCGCCAGCGTGACGTCCACGACCTCCCCGCTGGCCAGGGCGCGAACACCCGCCTCGCACACCGCGGCCGCCGCATAGCCGTCCCAGGCGCCGGGACCATCGACGTTTGTTCCGGCCCGCACCGCGTCCACCCAGCGCTGAACCTCGGTGTCGTAGGCCTGCCCGAAGCGTTCCCGAAACCCCGGAGTGATGGTCCCACCCCAGTTGCCGGGTGCCGACTTTCGCACCAGTCCCACGTCCAGACCGATCATCGCGCTGCCGCGTTCACCGACGACCTCGGTGCGCACCTCGTAGGCGACACCGGTCGTCACGAACAGTTCGACGTCCACGTGCCGGCCGCTGGCTGTTCTCATGATCGCGATCTGCGGATCCTGCAGGCCCTGCGGCGCAGTGGAATTCGGCACCGGGCGAACGATCTGGATGGTGGTGATCTCTTCGCCGAACAGGAAGCGTGTCACGTCGACCTCGTGTACCAGGGAGTCCCGGACCACCATGGAGCTGTCGAAGCTTGGCGACACCGTGGGGTTGCGGTGTACGCAGTGCATCACCAGCGGCGCGCCCAGCTCACCACTGTCGATCAGTGCCTTCAACGCGGCGTACTCGTGGTCGAACCGCCGCATGAAGCCGACCTGGATCAAGGCGATGCCGAGTTCGGCTTCACGGCGCGCGATGTCCAGCGAGGAGGACACGTCGGTGGTCAACGGCTTTTCGCATAGCACCGGCTTGCGATGTTCGATACAGGCGAGCAACTGCTTCTCATGGGTCGGCCCGGGAGTGGCCAGCAGCACCGCGTCGACATCCGGATCGGCGATCGCGTCCAACGGATCGGCCACGGCCCGGCACCCGGGAACAGTGGTGGCGAGTCGCTCGGCCTTCTCGGTGAGGTAGTCGTTGACCACCGACACGCGGGCCCCGGAGATCCGCGAGGTGATGCGGGTGACGTGGTCCGCGCCCATCACACCCACACCGAGCACCGCGATCTTCAAGTCGGACATGGGATCTCCTACCCGAGACGGTCGGACGGGTTGACTAGGGGGCGTTGGACTTTCTTCCAGTCCGCGTACCGCTCATAGGCGTCCTGGGTGGACTCCAGACTGGAGACCTCGCTGACCGGAACGTCCCACCAGGACTGACTGTCGGGCGCGTAGATCAACGGGTCGGTCTCCACATGGATGACCGTGGTGTGGTCGGCGGCCTTGGCGGTCTTGACCGCGTCGGCGAACTCCGCGGCTGTGGTCACCCTGATGACGTCGGCGCCCAGGCTGGCGGCGTTGGCAGCCAGATCGACCGGCAGCCGGTCACCGTCGAGCCGCCCGTCGTCGCTACGGTACCGATAGGCGGTGCCGAACCGCTGGGAACCCAGCGACTCCGAAAGACCACCGATGGAAGCGAATCCGTGGTTCTGCACCAATACCGGGATGACCTTGATTCCCTCCTGAACGGCGGTCACCAGTTCGGTGGCCATCATCAGGTAGGAGCCGTCGCCGACCATGACGAACACGTCGCGGTCGGTGTCGGCCATCCGTACACCGATACCGCCGGCGATCTCGTAGCCCATGCATGAGTACCCGTATTCGACGTGGTAGCCCTTGCGGTCGCGGGTACGCCACAGCTTGTGCAGATCCCCGGGCATCGACCCGGCGGCGCAGACCACCACGTCACGGGGGTCTGACAGGGTGTTCACCAGTCCGATGACCTGGTTCTGGTTGAGCTGCACCCCGTCTTCGCAGGCATACGCCGAGGATACGGTCTGATCCCAGTGCTTAGCGAGATCTGTTGCCCGGGAGCGATAGTCGTCGCTGACGGTGTAGCCGGCCAGTGCCGCGCCGAGTGCCTCGATGGCTTCCCGGGCGTCGGCAACGACGCTGACACCACCCTGTTTGACGGAATCCAGCGACGCGACGTTGATATTGACGAACCGCACATCGGGGTTGTTGAACGCCGTGCGCGACGCCGAGGTGAAATCGCTGTAACGGGTACCGATCCCGATGATCACATCCGCCTCGGCGGCCAGCGCGTTGGCGGCGGTGGTACCGGTGGACCCGACAGCCCCGACGCTCTGCGGATGGTCGAACTGCAGCGACCCCTTGCCGGCCTGGCTCTCGGCAACCGGGATACCGGTCTGCTCGCAGAATGCCGCCAACGTCTCTTCGGCTTCGGAGTAGTGCACACCGCCACCGGCGATGATCAGCGGCTTGGTGGCCGCGGCGATGATCTCGGCCGCGCGGGCGATCACCGAACGCTCCGGCAGCGGGCGGGCGACGTGCCAGGTGCGTTCGGCGAACAATGATTCGGGCCAGTCGTGGGCTTGCGCCTGCACGTCCTGGGGGATCGACACCGTCGCCGCACCCGTCTCGACGGGATCGGTGAGCACTCGCATGGCGCCCAGCAGGGCCGCGGGCAACTGTTCGGGCCGCCACACCCGGTCGAAATAGCGGGACAACGGTTTGAAGGCGTCATTGACGGTCACGTCGCCCGCGGACGGCAGCTCGAGCTCTTGGAGCACCGGGGCGCTGACCCGGGTGGCGAAGGTGTCGGCGGGCAGCAGCAGCACCGGCAACCGGTTGATAGTGGCCAACGCTGCGCCGGTGAGCATGTTGGTGGAGCCGGGCCCGACGCTGGCGGTGACAGCCCAGGCCGACAGTCGATCCTTCTGCCGCGCGTAGGCCACGGCGGTGTGCACCATGGCCTGCTCGTTGCGTCCCAGGACGTAGGTGAGACCGGGCTGGCGGCCTGCTTCGGTCGCCTCGATTTCGTCTTGCAGCAGGGCCTGGCCCAACCCGGCCACGTTGCCATGGCCGAAGATACCCAGGCACCCGGCGAAGAACTTCCGGTGCGCGCCGTCGCGCTCGACGTACTGGTTGGCGAGGAACCGGATCGTGGCCTGTGCGACCGTCAGTCGAACGGTGGGCTCGGAGTCGGGCTGCTTGGCCAGGGACTTGGGCGCGGTGGAAACCACGGTCAGGCTCCTTCGCGGGACAGGCTGCCGAAGGGCAAGCGAGGGTCGATGTCCTGGTGCTCCCAACTGCCCCGCAGCCAGGTGTGATCGGGGTCGTCACAGATCAGCCAGGCCCGGTTCGGGCCCGAGCCGGCCATCACGTTCAGGTAGTACATGTGGTGGCCGGGCGCGGCGATCGACGGGCCGTGATAGCCGTGCGGAACCAGTACCACGTCACCGGAGCGCACCTCTTCGAGCACCTCGATCGGGCGCTGCGGGGTGCCGTACACGCGGTGATAGCCGAACCCAGGTGTGCCGGCCGGGCTCTCGGCGATCTCGAAGTAGTAGATCTCCTCCAGCTGGGTCTCGACGTCGGAGTTCTCCTCGTGCTTGTGTGCCGGGTAACTCGACCAATTGCCGCCGGGGGTGATCACTTCGCAGGCGATCAGCGAGTCGGCCTCGAATGTCGTTGCGGTGCCGAAGTTATGCACTTGGCGGCTGCAGTTGCCGGCGCCGCGTAATTCGACGGCCACGTCCCCGGCGGCCACCCGACGGTTCGGGAAGGACCGCGAGGCGCGGGCGCCGCAGATGGCGAACCGGCCTTCGCCGACGATCCGGTACTCCTGGCCGATGCCGAGATACACCATGTCGGCGGGGCCGTCGAACACCGATTCCCGGCGCGACAGTGCGAATGTCTCGCCGTGGCACTGCACGCTGCCGCCACCGGACAGTGGCAGGATCATGACCTCGGTACCACCGGTCGCCAGCACTAAGCCTTGTCCCGTCGCTTCGCTCGCCCCGGTGTGCTGGCTGTCGTCCAGCTCCAACACCTGCAGCGAGGATTCCTCCCATCCGGCGGACTCGGGGGTGACGTCGACGGTGAACGGAAGCTCGGCGCTGCGGGCCGGAATGTAGTACTTGCTGTTCATCTTCTTCTCACCTCACCATCGACACGGCGGTCGCGACCGCGGAACTCACGTCGTCATCGGCCGGATACAGCAGGGTGCGCCCGACGATCAAGCCCCGTACCGACGGCAGCGACAGTGCCTTCTCCCAACTGGCGAACGCTTCGTCGGGATCGGTGGGGTCACCGCCCAAGAGCAGCGTGGGCAACGTGGTGGAATCCATCACCCGATCCATCTCGTCGACGACCGGCAGCTTCATCCAGGTGTAGGCCGATGTCGAGCCCAGACCCTGGCTGATGTGGACCGACTTGATCACCGCGTCCGGGCTCAGGTCGTTGCGGACCTTGCCGTCGACCCGTCGGGACAGGAACGGCTCGAGCATCGCGATCAGGCCGCGGGCGGCCAGTTCGTCGACCGCCTGTGCACACGCGCAAAGTGTGGACACCGTGCCCGGGTCGTCAAGGTCAATGCGGCACAACATCTTTCCGCCATTCATCTTCGCCGCGGCGGTCGCCTTGGCGGTGGCCGCGGTCATCCGGTCGTCGAGCTCGAATCGGGAGCCAGCCAGCCCGCCGCGGTTCATCGAGGAGAACACCACCTTGTCCTCCAACGCGCCGACCAACAGCAGGTCGTCGAGGATGTCGGCGGTGGCGAGTACGCCGTCGACGCCGGGGTCGGCCAGCGCGGTCCGGAGCCGGTCGAGTAGGTCGACGCGACTGTTCATGGCGGTGGGCCGTGATCCGACCGACAGTGCGCCGCGGGCGGGATGGTCGGCGGCCACGATCATCAGCCGTCCGTTGCCGCGGATGGCGGGCCGGGTGACGCGGCGGTCCCAGGCGCGGGCGATGGCGGCAGGATCGGTGGCGCGCAACTCGGTGATATCGGCATAGTCCTTGCACGGGCTAGAGAGGCGGCTAGACATTGACGGCCTCCACCGCGATCTGCTCGGCCAGCGCCGCGACTTCGTCGATCGTCGGCATCGCCGTCGAGCACTCCAGCCGCGATGCCACGATCGCCCCGGCGGCATTGGCGTAACGCAACGTCTTCTCCAGCGGCCAGCCGCGCAGAAGGCCGTGGCACAGGCTGCCGCCGAAGCTATCGCCGGCACCGAGCCCATTGACGACGTCGACGTCGACCGGCGGCACCGTCACCGATGCACTCTTGGTCTTGCCGAGCACTCCGCGCGGTCCCTGCTTGACGATGGCTAGTTCCACCCCCAGGTCGAGCAGTGCGTCAGCGGCCTTGTGCGGGTTGGATTCGCCCACGGCAATCTGACACTCCTCCCGATTGCCGACCGCCACCGTGACGTGAGCCAGCGCGCGCTGAACCTGTGTCGATGCCGCAGCGGGGGAGTCCCAGAACATCGGCCGGTAGTCGAGGTCGAGCACGGTCAGCGGTCGTCGTTCGCGAGCGGCCCAGGCCGCGAAATGTGCACTGCGGCTGGGCTCTTCAGACAGCCCGGTGGCCGTGGACCAGTACAGTCGGGCGCTCCGTACCGCGGCGAGGTCTAGTTCATCGGCTGTGATCTGCAGATCCGGGGCGCTGGGCTTGCGGTAGAAGTACAGCGGGAAATCGTCGGGCGGGAAGATCTCGCAGAACGTCACCGGCGTCGGGTATTCCGCGTGGGTGCTCACGTAGCGGTTGTCCACCCCGAGGTGGGCGAGCTCGGCGCGGACGAACCGCCCGAACGGGTCGGCCCCGACGCCGGAGATCAGGGCGGTGCGGTTGCCGAGCCGGGTGGCGGCGACCGCGACGTTGGCCGCGCTGCCGCCCAGGAACTTGCCGAAGGACTCCACCGCTTCCAGGCCGACCCCGACCTGGAGTGGGTAGATGTCGACGCCGCTGCGCCCAATGGCGAGGACGTCGAAGGGTGGGGTAGTGGTCACGTCAGCTCTCTTCAGCGCTCGATGGGGGCGTGCTACGACTGTGCCTCGCGCCACAGTCCGATGTCAATACTTTGTCCTGACATTCTATCTTTGTATCAATCGATGCTAGAGTGCAGCTACTGGTGGGGTTTCGGGTTCGAGATCGGAGTCGACGTGCCGTTGACGGTTGAACTGGACAGGTCAAGCCCTGTTCCTCTCTACTATCAGCTCGCGCAGGCCATCGAGGGTGCGATACGCACTGGCGAACTCGCGCCCGGTGACCGATTCGAGAATGAGCTGGCGTTGGCCAAGCGGCTGACCCTGTCCCGGCCCACCACCCGACGCGCGATCCAGGAGCTCGTGGACAAGGGTCTGCTGGTTCGCAAACGCGGTGTCGGGACCCAGGTCGTGCAGAATCCGGTGCATCGGCGGGTCGAGCTCACCAGCCTGTTCGACGACCTTTCGCGGGCGGGGCAGGAACCGTCCACTCAGTTGTTGGAGTACCACGTCGGCCCGCCGGGCGAGGATATCGCCCGCGAACTCAGCCTGGCCGAGGACCGTCAGGTTGCCTGCATCAAACGGCTGCGGTCCGCTAACGGTGAGCCATTGGCGGTGATGACCAACTACCTACCGGTCGAGATCGCCCCGGATGCTGAGGAACTCGAGCGCAGCGGCCTGTACCAGTCGTTGCGTACCCGTGGTGTTCACATCCGGTTGGCCAACCAGCGGATCGGCGCCAAGGCGGCCAGCCGCACCGAGGCGCGGTTGCTCGACGAGAAGCCCGGCGCGCCGCTGCTGACAATGGATCGCACCGCGTTCGACGACTCCGGGCGAGCGGTGGAGTACGGGAGCCATTGCTATCGCGCCTCCCGGTACTACTTCGACACCACACTCGTCGACCGGTAGCAGCGCCGCTAGCTGAATGCCGCACGGAAGGCCGCCAGCGCCGCCTCGCTGTCGCCTGATGCCCACGCCTCCAGGCCAATCGTCCCGGTATAGCCCATGTCGCGCAGCGCGTTCGCGATCGCCGGATAGTGGATTTCCCCGGTGCCCGGCTCGCAGCGGCCGGGGACGTCGGCCACCTGGATCTCGCCGATCGCCGGCCCGCAGCGACGGACCAGTTCGACGAGGTTCCCTTCGCCGATTTGCGCGTGGTACAGGTCGAGCATCATCCTCACGTTGGGATGTCCGATGCCCTCGACCAGGGCCAGCGTGTCCTTGGCGCGGGCCAGCGGAACGCCAGGGTGGTCGACGACGGTGTTGAGGTTCTCCACGCAGAAGGTCACGCCGGCGGTGGCGCCAAGCTCGCCGATACGCTCGAGGGCGCGTTGCGCGCTGAGCCACATCGGGCCGGTCGCTCGGTACCGGGGGCGGGCGGCGTGACCCTCGATCAGCTCGGTGGTATGCAGGTTCAGACGCGAAACGCCAAGTATCTCAGCGGCTTTGATGCTGATCTCGGCGGTTCGTACCACCTCGTCGGCGCTCGCCGGATCGATCAGGTCGCCGTGCAGATAGCCGGTCATCGAGGAGAAGCGGGCATCGGTGGCTGCCAATGCGGGCAGGTCTTTGTCGTGCCAGCTCCAGATCTCCACCGCGAAGCCGAGCTCATGGATGCGGCGTACCCGGTCGAGAATCGGGAGCTCGCGAAAGACCATTTCTGCGCAAACTGCCAGGTCGAAGTCGGCCATTGCCGCACCCTAGCATTTGACCTGCAGTCCTAATGTCCGAACAAAGTCTTGACTTTCGGCTGTGAGCCGTATTACATCGAGGCAGCAATGTGTGGCGCGTGACGTCGAGGACGAAGGAGTTGTCATGAGGTTCAATCGGCTAGCGGCCTTGGCCGGAGCGGGCGCGCTCGTCATTGGGCTCGCCGCCTGTTCGGCCACCGGCGGTAAGCCTCGTGACAACGGTAACGGTATGGGCGCTGGTACGGCCGACACTCCGCGGATGACGATCGCGATGATCACCCACGAAGTGCCGGGCGACTCCTTCTGGGATCTGGTCCGCAAGGGTGCTGAGACCGCCGCCAAGAAAGACAACATCGAGCTGCGCTATTCCAACGATCCGGAAGCGCCCAACCAGGCCAACCTCGTGCAGAGTGCGATCGACAGCGGCGTCAAAGGTATCGCGGTGACGCTGGCCAAACCCGACGCCATGCGTGCGGCAGTGGAAACGGCCAACGCCAAGAACATTCCGGTGGTGGCCTTCAACTCCGGCCTGGACTCCTGGAAGGCGATGGGTGTCAAGGAGTACTTCGGCCAGGACGAGAAGATCGCCGGTGTGGCCGCGGGTGAGCGGCTCACCGCCGACGGTGCCAAGAAGATGTTGTGTGTGATCCACGAACAGGGCCACGTCGGCCTGGAAGCCCGCTGTGCCGGTGCCCAACAAGGCTTCAGGGGGCAGACCGAGATCTTGAACGTCAACGGCAAGGACATGCCCTCCGTCGAATCGACGATCACTGCCAAGCTCCAGCAGGATCCCGGCATCGACCGGGTGCTCGCCCTGGGCGCGCCGATCGCCCTGACCGCCGTCCAGTCGGTGAAGAACGCCGGCAGCTCCGCGCTGGTCGACACCTTCGATACCAATGCCGCGCTGGTCCAGGCGATCGAGGATGGCAGCATCGGGTGGGCCGTCGATCAGCAGCCCTTCCTGCAGGGGTATCTGGCCGTGGATTCGCTGTGGCTCTACCTCAACAACGGCAATGTGATCGGGGGTGGTCAGCCCACGCTGACCGGGCCCTCGTTTATCGACAAGTCGAACATCGATGCTGTGGCCACCTACGCGAAGAACGGAACGCGCTGATGAGCGCTTGCGCGAAGAAAGAGAGAGAACTGATGAGCGCTTGCGCGAAGAAGAGACAGAACTGATGAGTACCCATTCCGACGTGACCCTCTCGCACGAAGTCGTTCGCGACGAACGGGTCAAGGAGCGTAATCGCATGCAGCGATTGCTCATTCGTCCCGAGATGGGCGCCCTGATCGGTGCCATCGGCATCTTCATCTTCTTTGCCATCGTGGCCGGACCGTTCCGCTCGCCGGAGTCGCTGGCCACCGTGCTCTACGCCAGCTCCACTATCGGCATCATGGCGTGCGCGGTGGCGCTGCTGATGATCGGCGGAGAGTTCGACCTGTCCGCGGGGGTGGCGGTGACGTTCAGCTCGCTGGCCGCGTCGATGTTGGCCTACAACCTTCACCTCAACCTGTGGGCGGGCGCCGGCCTTGCCCTCGTCTTGGCGCTGGCCGTCGGCTTCCTCAACGGGTATCTGGTGATGAAGACCAAGATCCCCAGCTTCCTGATCACCCTGAGTACCTTTCTGATGCTCACCGGCATCAACCTGGCGGTGACCAAGCTGGTGTCGGGTCAGGTTGCCACCGCAAGCGTGTCGGACATGCAGGGCTGGGATTCGGCCCGCGCGGTGTTCGCCTCGTCGTTCACTATCGGCGGCGTCAGCATCCGCATCACCGTCGTGTGGTGGCTGCTGTTCACCGCGATCGCCACCTACGTGCTGTTCAAAACGCGAGTGGGGAACTGGATTTTCGCCGTTGGCGGTGACCAGGACAGCGCGCGAGCCGTCGGCGTGCCCGTGACCAAGGTGAAGATCGGCCTGTTCATGGTTGTCGGATTCGCCGCCTGGTTCGTCGGCATGCATCTGCTGTTCTCGTTCAACACGGTGCAGTCCGGCCAGGGCATCGGCAACGAGTTCCTCTACATCATCGCCGCGGTCATCGGCGGCTGCCTGCTGACCGGTGGCTACGGCACAGCGATCGGGGCGGCGATCGGTGCCTTCATCTTCGGCATGACCAACCAGGGCATCGTGTATGCGGGGTGGAACCCCGATTGGTTCAAGTTCTTCCTGGGCGCCATGCTGCTATTCGCGGTGATCGCCAATAACGCCTTCCGCAACTACGCCGCCAAGAGGTGAAAGAAGTGACCGCCACTATGGACCGTCCCACAGACGAGGCCCCGGCTGGGGGCAAGGTGCCCCTCGTCGAACTCAAAAGCGTCGGCAAGAGCTACGGCAACATCACTGCGCTCAAGGACATTTCGCTGCGCGTGCATGCCGGCGAGGTGACCGGCATCCTCGGCGACAATGGCGCCGGCAAGTCGACCCTGATCAAGATCATCGCCGGATTGCATCAGCCCACCGAGGGCCAGCTGCTCGTCGACGGCGAGCCGACGAAGTTCGCCTCACCCGGCGAGGCGTTGGGCAAGGGCATCGCCACGGTGTACCAGAACCTCGCCGTCGTGCCGCTGATGCCGGTGTGGCGAAACTTCTTCCTGGGTCAGGAGATCCGCAGGAGGAGCTTTCCGTGGTCTCTCGACGCCAACGCGATGCGGGCCACCACGCTCTCGGAGCTGTCCAAGATGGGTATCGACCTGCCCGACGTCGACGTGCCCATCGGCTCGCTGTCCGGTGGGCAGCGCCAATGTGTGGCGATCGCGCGGGCGGTGTTCTTCGGCGCTCGGGTGCTGATTCTCGATGAGCCGACCGCGGCACTGGGCGTCAAGCAATCCGGTGTGGTGCTCAAGTACATCACCGCTGCCAAAGAGGCCGGCTTCGGCGTCGTGTTCATCACTCACAACCCGCATCACGCCCACCTGGTCGGCGATCACTTCGTGCTGCTCAACCGGGGCCGCCAGAAGCTGGACTGCACCTACGACGACATCACCCTCGAGCGCCTGACCCAGGAGATGGCCGGCGGCGACGAACTTGAGGCGTTGTCTCACGAGTTGGGCCGCTGAGCGCTATCGCCGCGTCAGCGCGAACAGCCGCAACTCCCGGTCGGTGCGGGTGCGATACGACTGGTACATCGGATAGGCGAGGAACCGCTGCAGGCCACGCTCGCGTTCGACACCGATCAGCACAGTGGCGGTGACCGGTATCTCGACTCCGTTGATCGCCACCACGGCCTCGGGGTCGGCCAGCAGATTCGCAGTCCAGGCCGGGTGGTGCTGCTGGCCGAAGTTGCTGCCCAGGACCAGCAGCCGGTCGCCGTCGCGCAGGTAGCTCAGCGCCGCCATCCGCGGCTGACCGGACTTGCGGCCGGTTGTCGTCAGCAGCAACTCCGGCAGCGACGTCGGCCCGAACAGGGTGTACTTGCCGCCGGAGGCGCGCAGCACCCGGCGATCCAACGGCACCAGCAGCCGGATCAAGCGGGACCCCAGCGGCGAGGACACCGCCGCGAGAAGCGGTTTCAGCAGCGGGGAGATCGTTTCGTTGCCCCAGTGGGCATCGGGGAAGGGTTGCGGCACTCTGCCATCGTGCCCGATCGGGGCGGCGGACCCGCCGGTTCAGCGCGGCGACATTCCCGCCGCGCGGTAGGCGGCGTCTACGTAGTGCATGTTCTGCACCGCGTCCTGGACGCCGATCGGCAGTGGAGCACCGTCGAGAAGGTGCGCAGCGAACGCCTCCAGCTGATAGGAGTACGACGGGCGCACACCCAGGTGCTCCACACGGTCGCCGTGCGGGGTGTGGATGGTGATCCGGTCGTCACCCTGCGGGTTGATGAAGTTGTGCGCCACCGCGTCACCCTTGGTGCCGACCACTGTGATGGTGAACGAAAATGCTTCGCCGACCATGCTGTTGGCGCTGCAGCCGGTGGCGCCGGTGGGAAAGTGGACCTCGACGTCGCACCACTCGTCGATGCCGGGGCTGCGTTGCGAGGCGTGCGCGGCGGTGATGTCTGGCCGGCCAAGCCCCCGGGCGCCCAGTTGTCGCATGATGTGCAGGCCGTAACAGCCCAGATCCATCAATGCGCCGCCGGCCAGGTCGAGTGACCACCGCGGGTCGTTCGCTACCGGCGCCGGCATGGCCATCCGCACCTCGACGTGGCGGATCTCGCCGAGCTCGCCGCCGGTGGCCAGTTCGAAGATGCGCTGGGTCACCGGGTGGAACAGATAGTGGAATCCCTCCAGCACGGCCACCCTCGCGGCCTCGGCCGCCTCGGCCACCGAAACGGCCTCGGTCTGGTTGCGGGCGAAGGGTTTCTCCGAGAGCACCGGCTTGCCCGCCCTGATCGCCGCGAGGTTCCACGGCGCGTGCAACGCGTTGGCCAGCGGGTTATAGACGACATCGACATCGGGGTCCTCGATCACGTCGGCATAGGTCGCCGCAACCCGCTCGACGCCATAGGCGTCGGCGAACACCCTGGCCCGCTGCGGGTCACGGGCGGCCACCACGACCAACCGGTGCCCGAGCTCGCGTGCGGGGCCGACGATCGCCTGCTCGGCGATGCGCGACGCGCCGAGCACCCCGATCCGCAGGGTCATGCCGGCACGCGGCCCACGTTGTCCCGCAGATAGGCGACACTGGCCAGCACGTCACCCAACGGACCCTCGCCGGTCGGCTCAGCATCGAGGATGGTGTCCTGCTCCAGGACGAACCACCCGTCAAATCCGTTGTCGCGCAGCACCGAGACAATGCCGGCGATGTCGACGTCGCCGGCGCCCAGCGGGGTGTACATCCCGGCTCGCACCGCCTCGGTGTAGGTCAGCTGACCGGCCTGGACCTTTGCGGCCAGCGCGGCGTCGACGTCCTTGAGGTGGGTGTGTGCGATCCGGTGCGGAACCGCTTTGGCCAGCTCCAGCGGATCGGTTCCACCGATGAGCAGGTGCCCGGTGTCCAGACACAGCGGGACGGCCGAGCCGGCCAATACCCGATCGACATCGGCGCGGGTCTCCACCATGGTGCCGACGTGCGGATGTAGGACGGCGAGCAGGCCCCGCTCGGCGACGATGGCGGCGAGTCGGTCCAGGTTGGCCAGCAGGGTCGCCCACTGGTCGTCGTCAAGGACAGGGCGAGAGTCGTAGCCGTCCGATCCAGTGGCGGCGGCGAGTACCACGACCCCGGCCCCGGCGGCGACCAGTGACGCGAGCGGTCCGGCCAGCTCGTCGGCCGGGTCGTGATCGTCCTTGAACAGTACGACCGGGACGAAGCCGCCCACGCACGTCAGATCCTTCTCGCGCAGAACCGATTTCAATTCCTCGGTGTCCGTCGGCAGGAACCCGTCGGGTCCGAGTTCGGTGGCGGTCAACCCCGCGCCGCGCATCTCGGTCAGTACCCGCTCGGGGTCGAGCTGATAGCCCCAACCCGGCACCTCGCACACACCCCAGGAGATCGGTGCCCCGGCAATCCGAATGGCGCTCATGCGTTGCGTACCTCCTCGAGGAGCACCGGCGTACCGCGGCGCAGGGACTCGGTGGCGGCTTCGGCCAGCCAGGCGACCTCGACGGCGTCGGTGACCGTCGCGCCGGGGATGGGGCCGCCCTTGGTCACCTCGACGAACGCGGCCAGCTCGGTGCGGAACGCCTCGGTGAAACGGTCCATGAAGAAATGATGTGGCGGACCGCCCGGAAAGTCGTTGCCCGGATCCGTGTTTCGCACCGGCACGCCCTGATCCCAGCCCGCGGCGACGCTGTCGTCGAACCCATGGATCTCTAGGCGGCAGTCATATCCGCGAGCGTTGTATCGGGCGTTGGACACAACCCCGAGCGCTCCGCCGTCGAACTTGACGATCACCGCTGCGGTGTCGACGTCGCAGTACTCGCTGAACAGCGGATCGCCCTGGACGGTTCCGGTCGCATACACCTCGACGGCGCGCTGCCCGGTGATCCAGTTCAGGACGTCGAAATCGTGGACGGCACAGTCGCGGAAGATGCCGCCCGACGCCTTGATGTAGTCCATCGCCGGCGGAGCGGGATCCATCGTGGTGCTGCGCACGGTGTGTAGCGTTCCGAGCGACCCGTCGTCGACGGCCCGCTTGGCCGCGGCGAACGCGGCGTCGAAGCGGCGTTGATAGCCGACCTGGACCGGCACCCCGCAGGCGAGGATCGCCTCGGCGACCCGGGCGCTCTCGGCGGCGGACGATGCGATCGGCTTCTCGCAGAAGGTCGGGATCCCGCGCTCGACGGCGGCCAGGGTGAGCGTCGCGTGAGCCGGTGTGGCAGCAGCGACCACCACGCCGTCGACACCGGAGGACAACAGTTCCTCGACGCTGTCGACGGCCTTGACTCCATGCTTGGCGGCGACCGCCGCCGCGACGTCGGTGCGCTCGTCGGTGACCACCAGGCCGTCGAGACCGGGCAGACCACTGAGGGTTTCGGTGTGGAAGGCCCCGATCCGGCCCAGCCCGATCACGCCGATGGTGGTCATGGAATTCTCCGTTCGTTGTGTGCGTCGAGTACTGCGTCGAGAGCTTCCGGTGTGAGTCCGTCGGCGAGGGCATTCAGCACGATGTCGACCTGGCTCGGTGGAGCGAGGCTCCCGATCGGCGGGTCGCGGTCGAGATTGGTGGGAAACGGATAGCCCTCGGCGCTGGCGTTGACCGCGTTGATCAGGTCACGCTCGGCGCGGCCGGCGGCCTTCATCGCCAGCAGCGACGGGTAGATCGCCCGCACCATCGCGGTCCGGTCGACCGCTTCCATCGCCCGGCCGAACGGCGACGAGATTTGCATCAGGTTGGCCATCCGGTGGATGTCGGGAGAGTTGTTGGCGCCGGCGCCGTGAAAGAGCGCAGGGTTGAAGAACACCGCGTCGCCCTTGCACAGCGGCAATTGCACGTGATGCTCGGCAAAGACTTCGATGAACTCCGGCTGGTAGAACGCGACGTAACCGGCCGCGAACTGCTGTGAGTACGGCAGCAGCATGGTCGGCCCGCTGGGCACCGGCATGTCGCAGTGTGCCACGGCGCCCTGCAACGTCAGGACCGCCGAGCTGCGGTGCACATGCGCCGGGTAGTCGGCCAGCCGATCGACGTCGACGAACCCCAGGTGATAGTCGCGGTGCGGAACCTGCGCGGCGCCGCCGGGATTGACGACGTTGACCTGTGAGGTGATCTGGTAACGCGGTCCCAGCCAGGCCTGGGAGATGAGCGCAAGTGCGTCGGCCGCGTAGTAGTCGGCGAAGACCGCAGGGGAGTGCAACGCCAGCTTCTGGGCCGCGTTCCAGATCCGGTCGTTGACGCCGGCCGTGCCGAAGTGATCGCCCGCCGCCTTGCCCTGAGCGCGCTGCTCGTCGATGATCGCGACGAATGCTTGGCTGGCCGCGTCGATGACGTTCGTGTCGAGAGCCTCGGAGAACACGACCACGCCGGGGCCGTCGGCCAACGCGCGGATCAACTCCGTCTGCAGCGCCCGCCGGTCGGCCCGGGCGATGGTCTCTGCGGAGTAGACGAGCACGCCCCCGCGGACGTCACTGGCGAACGGGAAGTCCGACGGGTCGGTGTCTCGGGACACCAGTGCGCGGAATTCCTCGAGATCGCAGTCGGCGGCCTCGACCCATGCGCCGCGGGCGATCGGACGTGTTGCCATGTCCGCTAGTCTTGTGGTGACCTGTACCGCATTCAACAGCAGAAAACCATCAAAAAGACCTCAGCCGCAGTGGCGGGTCCGACGAGGAGCCGACGGCCATGGCCCACCGCTTCAAGGTCCGCGAGATCGCGCAGCAGTCCGGGTTGTCCCCCGCCACCGTCGACCGTGTACTCAACGAGCGCCCGGGTGTTCGTGAGGCCACCCGCGCCGAGGTTCGCCAAGCCATCGCCGACCTGGAGAAGCAACGCTCCCAACTGAGGCTCAACGGCCGCCGCTATCTGATCGACGTGGTGATGCAGACCCCGCAGCGGTTCTCCGACGCCTTCCGCACGGCGGTCGAGGCCGAGCTACCCGCGTTCGCCCCGGCATTGATGCGGGCCCGCTTCCACCTCTGGGAGTCCGGCTCGACGGCGCAGATGGTGGAGACCCTGGAGCGGATCCGCGGCAGCCACGGCGTGGTGCTCAAGGCGCAGGACCAGCCGGAGGTGGCCGAGGCGGTCGACCGGCTGGTAAGCGCCGGCGTGCCGGTGGTTACCTATACGACCGACATTCCGGCCAGCGCACGCTGCGCCTACGTCGGCATCGACAACCACGGCGCCGGGATCACTGCGGCTTATCTGATGGACCAGTGGCTGGGTTCGGCATCCGCCGATGTGCTGATTACGTTGAGCCGCAATATCTTTCGTGGTGAGGCCGAGCGGGAAGTAGGGTTTCGAGCGGCGCTGCGCAAGTCCGGTCGCACAATCGTCGAGGTCAGTGACAGTGACGGCATCGACGCCACCAACGAGCGGCTGGTGCTCGACGCGCTCGAGCGGCATCCTGGTGTCGAAGCCGTCTACTCCGTCGGCGGGGGCAACACCGCCACCGTCGCCGCGTTCGAGAAACTCGGACGGGTCTGCAGAGTTTTTCTGGCCCACGACCTGGACGAGGACAACCGGCGGCTGCTGCGGGAGGGTCGAATATCGGCCGTCCTGCACAACGATCTGCGCGCCGACGCCCGGCTGGCGATGCGGGTGATCCTGGCCGAACACCGAGCCCTGCCGAGGGAGGCTGCTCGCCCGGTGCCGATCCAGGTGATCACGCCCTATAACCTGCCGTGGTGAGCAGGGCGAGTCACCGGACTGATCCGGGTTCGCCGATTCCGCCACTAGCATCTCGCGCCTACGGCGACGATGGATGCGCCGACCTTGATGAGGAGACCAATCGGTGCGACCGCAGCGCGAGCTCGTCCCGGGCGTGACGGTGCTCGGCAACCTGGCCATCGACGTTATCAACGGCGGTGAGTCCAGCCCTGGCGGCTGTGCGTCGTTCGCCGGGGTAGCGCTCGACGCGGCGGGGGTCCCCGGCGGGATCGTGGCGTTGGCTGCGCCCGAGAACCGCTCGCTGTTCGATCCGCTGCTGGAGCGATTCGGCTCGATGATCCGGATCCTGTCGGCAGACCGGACGAGTTCGTTCCGGCTGGACTACTCCGACGTCGATCACCGCCGGATGTCGGTCGAGGCGATCGGCCCGGTGTGGGGACCCGCCGAAATCGAATGGGCCAACCCGAAGACCACATGGGTGCACCTCGCGCCATTGCTGCGCACCGATTTCCCGGCATCGACGCTCGCAGTGCTGGCGCGTCGTGGCCACCAGGTTGCCTACGACGGACAAGGCCTGGTGCGGGCCGATCGGCTGGGGCCGCTGGTCGTCGACCGGCACTATCCCGCCGAGCTGCTCGACGACATCAGCATTCTCAAACTGGCCGAAGACGAGGCTGTCATCGTGGCCGACGGGCCGTTCGACGAATCGGCCGCCGCCCGCCTCGGGGTGCCGGAGATCTTGGTGACGTACGGATCCGAGGGCTGTGACATCTATACCGGTGACGCCTGCGTGCGGGTGCCCGCCGCGTGGCGCGTCGAGGGCGTGCAGACCACCGGGGCCGGCGATATGTTCACCACCTGCTACGTCGCCAATCGGGCGGCAGGGGCCGACCCGCGGGCGGCCGCCAAGGAGGCCAGTGAACTGGTTGCGACCGAGCTGGAGAAGAGGCGGCCGGGCCACCGCTAGTGCGGCGCTACTGGCGGGTAACCGAAATCTTAGAGAATGCCGTTCTCGACAAGTGACGAACGACACACTTTTGTCTCATTGGGCCATCGATCATGGGCGTGAGCTGTGACTTCCGTGTCAGGTTAACGGCGTGTCAACAGCTCGGCGCGGTATAGCTTGCCTAAGAAAGTGCAATAATCGGTACTGCTAGTGACAGCAACTCTGGGGCTCTCTTTTTTCCGTTGCCGCGTCCGCCCGGCTGGGACGCGGAATCAGCTCCGAGTGACCAGACGAAAGGCGTGCACGTGGGTCCGAACGGCAACGGGGCTGCGGGGAACCGGGAAAAGCTGGAGAAGGTCGTCATCCGGTTCGCCGGTGACTCCGGCGACGGTATGCAGCTCACAGGTGACCGCTTCACCACCGAAGCCGCGCTCTTCGGTAACGACCTTGCGACGCAACCCAATTACCCCGCCGAGATCCGCGCGCCACAGGGCACGCTGCCCGGTGTCTCGTCGTTCCAGATCCAGATCGCCGACTACGACATTCTCACCGCGGGTGACCGGCCGGACGTGCTGGTCGCCATGAACCCGGCGGCGCTGAAGGCCAACATCGGTGACCTGCCGCGCGGCGGCCTGGTGATCGCCAACTCCGACGAATTCACCAAGCGCAACCTCGCGAAGGTCGGCTACGAGGCCAACCCGCTGGACAGCGGCGAGCTGTCCGACTACGTCGTGCAGGCCGTCGCGATGACCACGCTGACCCTCGGTGCTGTCGAGGCGATCGGGGCGTCGAAGAAGGACGGCCAGCGAGCCAAGAACATGTTCGCGCTCGGCCTGCTGTCGTGGATGTACGGCCGGCCCATCGAGACCAGCGAGACGTTCATCCGGGAGAAGTTCGCCCGTAAGCCCGACGTCGCCGAGGCGAACGTCCTGGCGCTCAAAGCGGGCTGGAACTACGGCGAAACCACCGAGGCGTTCGGCACCACCTACGAGATCTCCCCGGCCAAGCTCCAATCGGGCGAATACCGGCAGATCTCGGGCAACACCGCCCTGGCCTACGGGGTCATCGCAGCCGGTCAGCTTGCCGACACTCAGGTCGTGCTCGGCACGTACCCGATCACGCCTGCCTCGGACATCCTGCACGAGCTGTCCAAGCACAAGAACTTCAACATCCTGACCTTCCAGGCCGAAGACGAGATCGCGGGGGTCGGCGCCGCGATCGGTGCGTCCTACGGCGGCGCCCTGGGCGTGACCAGCACCTCGGGCCCTGGTATCTCGCTGAAGTCCGAAGCAATCGGCCTGGCCATGATGGCGGAACTGCCGTTGCTGGTGATCGACGTGCAGCGCGGTGGCCCGTCCACCGGCCTGCCGACGAAGACCGAGCAGGCGGATCTGTTGCAGGTGATGTTCGGCCGCAACGGCGAGTCGCCGGTCGTCGTGCTGGCCGCCCGCTCACCCTCGGATTGCTTCGACGTGGCCATCGAGGCCGCTCGGATCGCCCTGACCTACCGGACGCCGGTCATCCTGCTCTCCGATGGCGCGATCGCCAACGGCTCGGAGCCCTGGCGGATCCCGGACGTCGGCAGCTACGCGGCGATCGAGCCCAACTTTGCCAAAGCCGGCGAGGATTTCCAGCCCTACGCCCGCGACCCCGAGACGCTGGCTCGCCAGTTCGCAATCCCGGGGACGCCCGGTCTCGAGCACCGCATCGGCGGGCTGGAGTCGGCCAACGGCTCTGGCAATATCTCCTACGAGCCGGCCAACCACGACCTCATGGTTCGGTTGCGGCAGGCCAAGATTGCCGGCGTCAAGGTGCCCGACATCGAGGTCGACGACCCGAGCGGCGACGCCGAGTTGTTGCTCCTTGGGTGGGGCAGTTCCTTTGGACCGATCGGTGAGGCCTGCCGACGTGCCCGCCGCCGCGGCATCAAGGTCGCGCAGGCTCACCTGCGCCACCTCAACCCGCTGCCGGCCAACCTCGGCGACGTGCTGCAGAAGTACCCGAAAGTAGTGGTCCCGGAGATGAACCTCGGCCAGCTGGCTCTGCTGCTACGAGGTAAGTACCTGGTCGACGTCCAGTCGGTGACCAAGGTTGAGGGTATGGCGTTTCTGGCCGATGAACTGGAAGGCATCATCGATGCCGCCCTGGACGGGACGCTCGCCGAAAAGGAAAGCGACAAAGCGAAATTCGCCCGGCTTGCGGCAGTTACCGTGGGTACCGGCACAGTTGGCGCAGGAGTGAACGGATGACTGACCTGATCGGCTCGGATCTGCTGGCACCTGGTGTGTCCAAGACGGCGTGGGTGCCGACCACCGACGAGCCGCAGAAAGCCAAGGACTTCACCAGCGATCAAGAAGTGCGCTGGTGCCCGGGTTGCGGTGACTACGTCATCCTCAACACGATCCGCAACTTTCTGCCCGAGCTGGGGTTGCGCCGCGAGAACATCGCGTTCGTCAGTGGTATCGGCTGCTCCAGCCGCTTCCCGTACTACCTGGAAACCTACGGTTTCCACTCCATCCACGGCCGTGCCCCGACCATTGCCACCGGGCTGGCGCTGGCGCGCCCGGACCTGTCGGTGTGGGTGGTCACCGGTGACGGTGACGCCCTCTCGATCGGTGGCAACCACCTCATCCACGCGCTGCGCCGCAACGTCAACATCACGATCCTGCTGTTCAACAACCGGATCTACGGTCTGACCAAAGGCCAGTACTCGCCTACCTCCGAGGTCGGCAAGATCACCAAGTCCACCCCGATGGGCTCCCTGGACTACCCATTCAACCCCGTCTCGCTGGCACTGGGCGCCGAGGCGACATTCGTCGGGCGGGCGCTGGATTCCGACCGCAAGGGCCTCTCCGAGGTCTTGAGGGCGGCCGCCGAGCACCGGGGTGCGGCACTGGTCGAGATCATGCAGGACTGCCCGATCTTCAACGACGGGTCATTCGACCTGCTCCGCAAGGAAGGCGCCGAAGAGCGGATCATCAACGTGCGCCAGGGCGAGCCGGTGACCTTCGGTACCAACGGCGAGTACTGCGTGGTCAAGACCGGCTTCGGGCTCGATGTCGCCAAGACCGCCGATGTCGCCGCCGCCGACATCGTGGTCCACGACGCCACCATCGCAGACTCCGCCTACGCCTTCGCCTTGTCGCGGTTGAGCGACCAGAACCTCGAGCACACCGTGATGGGTGTGTTCCGACAGGTCAGCCGGCCGACGTACGACGACGCCGCCCGCGACCAGGTCCGCCTGGCCCGGGAGGCCACCCCGCACGACCAGCACGCCCTGCAGTCGTTGTTGCGCGGCCGCGATACCTGGACCGTCGACTAGCCGGCCCGGACCGTGAGCACGCCCGACCCGCTGGCCGCCGTGGTGCTGGCGGGCGGTGCGTCGCGGCGAATGGGGCGCGACAAGGCGACGCTGCCGCACCCGAACGGTGCTATGACGCTGGTCGAGCACACCGTCGAGATCCTGGCTACGCGCTGTGCGCCGGTCTTCGTCATGGCCGCTCCCGGTCAGGCGTTGCCGCCCCTGCGCGCCGAAATCCTGCGCGACGAGGTGCGCGGTGTCGGGCCACTGCTGGCGACTGGGTGCGGGTTGCGCGCCGCGGCCGCCGCCGGCCTGGACCTGGCCTTCGTCAGTGCGGTGGACATGCCGTTCTTGTCGGTCGACGTCGTCGACGAGTTGGCCGGCCACCACGGGGCAGACATCGTGCTGCCCTGGGACGGTCGCGACCACTATCTGGCCGGCGTCTACCGCACCGATCTCGCCGACCGCATCGATGAGCTGGTGGCCGCGGGGGAGCGCAGCATGTGGGCGCTGGCCGCTACCTCCCTCACCCAGCGCATCGTCATGCCGACCAGCCGAGCCCTAACGAACGCCAATTCGCCATCGGACTTGCAGCAGCAAATGGCGAATTAGATTCGACTTTCAGTCGGAATTCACCGTCGAGCGACAAATTGGTCTCGTCGAACAACCAACCGAACATGATCGGTGTTCACGGCTCCCTCGAACACGTTGAACGGGAGGGGATTTCGTCGGTTGCACGGTTGAGGGTCGCCAGTCACGGCTATTTTTAGGCGGAATGGAGTCCTCGTACCGGTGGCGATCGGTGGGCGCGAAGGGGGTATCCGCGTAACCGGGGCGGTCTAGCCCACGCCATCAAGGGCTGATCCGTGAAAGGACCTGGGGGTCAAGGTATCCAGAGGATCCGGTCTCGTCGGCCCGGGTCTGCCCTTGTGTCAGACTCTGTGGCCGCTGCGTGCGGCAATCGACGAGAAGCGCTGTACGGTAACAATTTTCGTTAGCTCGTACGACACCGTCTTGGTGGGGCACTTCAGCTAAAAAAATCCCCGAGTTTCGGCGCCTGCGGCACCTGAGTCATGCCGTCGAGCGCACCACGGTGGGGAATGGGCGGATATCTGTGTGGCCGAGGCCACAATTTATACGTGATTTAGGTCACTAACTCTACGCGACCGCCAATGTCTGGATAATCCGGCGATCACGCAGCTGACCTGCGCAGACACCCGCCAATTTCTTGTCGTGATCGGCGCGTTATCAAACCGAGATACGCGTGTCGTTGATATGACTTCCGCGCGACTGCTCCGTAGGTTCCTACCCGGTCCCTGATGGGAGCAAACAACTCCAAGAAATTGGAACCCTGCATGCGTGCGGGGCCCGGAGGTCAAGTGACCTTCTGCGGCATCACCGGCTGACCAAGCCGCCAGGGGATGTCTGCCGGCCCCCGCTGTCGCGCCTGACCGAGACGGCGTGACCCGAACCCAGCGGTCCGGAGCGGCTGTGGCTCGTCGGTAACGACGAGTCGACCCAGCGTTCGGCGCGTGCTCGGCGAAAGGAAAACTGTTGTACAAACTCCGCAAGACGCTCGCACGCACCATCGGAATGGCCGCCGTCGGCGGCGCGACCGTGGTGGCTCCGATGGTCCTGAGCACCGGCACCGCTTCGGCGGACGGGATGAACTGGGACGCTGTTGCGCAGTGCGAGTCCGGCGGCAACTGGGCGATCAACACCGGTAACGGTTACTACGGGGGTCTGCAGTTCACCCTGGGCACCTGGCGGGCCAACGGTGGTACGGGTTCCCCGCATATGGCGTCGCGTGATGAGCAGATTCGCGTGGCGGAGAACGTTCTGCGCAGCCAGGGCCGTGGCGCCTGGCCGGTCTGTGGCCGTCGCGGCTAACGCGACGCTCCTGCACCACGTACGGGTGGCGCCGAGTCGACGAACCCGCGCCACCCCTACCTCGGCCGCCCCTCTGTTCTTCAAACTCTCACAAAAAACAAACAACACGTCTGTAACGGGTGCATCACAACCTGCGATTCACCTCACAGCGGCACACCAGTGCCCCCTTTGTCGGGAAGGGAAAACCAATGAGCACTCTGCGCAGGATCGTCACCCTAGCCATCATCTCGGGCTCGCTGGCTCTCGCCGGATTCGTCCTGAGCTGCGGGAACGCCAGCGCAGACAGCGGTGTGAACTGGGACGCGATCGCGCAGTGCGAATCGGGCGGCAACTGGTCGGCCAACACCGGTAACGGCTTCTCCGGCGGCCTGCAGTTCAAGCAGGCCACCTGGGCTGCCAACGGCGGCGTTGGCGCGCCCCATGAGGCCTCTCGCGAGGAGCAGATCCGAGTCGCCGAGAACGTCGTGCGTAAGCAGGGCCTCGGCGCGTGGCCCACGTGCGGCCAGGCCGCCGGCTCCGCGGCGAGCGTCATCCCCGTCTCAACCGGTGCCGCCCCCGCCCAGGGCGCCTGCGCCAACGTGCTCAGCGGGCCGTTCAAGTCCATCGACTTCAACAAGATGTGCCAGGCCTTCCACGACCCGGGCCGCGCCATCGCCAACGCGCTCGGCCTGCACTAGAACGCCGCTGACGACGCCCCGCCCGCTCAGGCCGGCGGGGCGTCGTCGCGTGTGGGGAGCCGAAACGCCTCGCGAGCGGCGATCCCCGCCAGGTGGCGGGTCACCAGAAACTCCGGCAGCACCACCGTGACCCTGCTGGCCAGCGCGCTCAGCGTTGCCGGCCGCAGGTTGACCACCCGGCCGATCAACCGTGATTCGGCGACGATTGCCCTGACCCGGCGGCGGCGGAACGCCGCGAAGGCGGCGAAGGCGCGTGGTAGATCGGTAGTCATCTCGACGAACGCACCGAGCACGGCGGCATCCTCGAGGGCCTGACAGCCCCCCTGCCCCAGGTGCGGCCGCATCGGGTGCGCGGCGTCACCGACCAGCACAATGGGCCCGGCCGACCAGTGCCGAGCTGGACTGCGATCGTAGAGATCGTTGCGCAACACCCCCGCCGGATCGGTGGCGGCCAGCATCGCCGGGATGGGCTGTGCCCACAACGCCAGCTTGGTGCGCAGGTAGGCCAGCTCACCCTGCGCAGCGCCGCCGCCTTCGGGTGCGCGTTCGGTGGCGAACCAATAGGTGCGGTCCGGCCCCATCGGGACGTGGCCGACCTCCTCGCCGGCCCCCATGGTCTCACCGGCCAGTTCGGCGTCGATCGCCAGCGCGGCGACGCCGCGCCAGGCGGTGTACCCGGCGTAGCGCTGGGGCAGCGGACCATTGAGGTGGCGGGCGACCACCGAGCCGATGCCGTCGGCACCGACCACGGCATCCGCCTCGTGTTTCGTCGAATCCGACATCTGCAGTCGCACCCCGCCGGGGGTGACGGCCACCTGCCGCACGCCGACCCCGTCGACGACGGTCCCGGCAGGCAGCGCACCGGTCAGGATGTCGCGCAACGCCACCCGCTGTAGCACCACCAAGGGTTCGCCGAGCGCGGTGACGATGCGCTCGCCGGCTGGGCGGCGTAACCAGGTGCCGTCCTTCCACCGGATCGCACCCGCGGCGACCCGTCCTCCTGTGCCACGAACGGCATCGCCGAGACCGAGGCGGTCCAACGCCGCCAGCGCGTTCGGCCAGATGCTGATGCCGGCTCCCGATGTGGTGTCGGTGCGCTCTTCGATCACTGTGACGGAATGTCCGCGTTGCGTCAGGGCGACCGCGGTGGCCAGCCCGGCGATACCCGCGCCGACGACGGCGATCTCGGCCATGGCTACAAAGTAGCGCGCACTGTGCTACCAACGGGACATGACGTCAGGCCCGTTCGCCGATCTCGACGATTACATCGCGCTGCCGCGGATTTCCGGGCTGGCGGTCTCTGCAGACGGATCGCGCGTCGTGACCACGGTCGCACACCTCAACGCCACCAAGACCGAATACGTCACCGCGGTATGGGAACTCGATCTACTCGGTAGGGCTCCGGCACGTCGGTTGACGCACGGCGCCAAGGGGGAGTCGTCGCCGACGTTCGCCGTGAACGGTGATCTGCTGTTCACCTCGGTGCGGCCGGTGCCGGACGACGACGCACCGCCGGCGGCGCTGTGGCGGCTGCCCGCCAGCGGCGGGGAGGCGGTCCGAGTGGCCGAACTGCCCGGCGGTGTCACCGCGGTACGCACGGCGACCCGTGCGGCCACGGTGGTGATCGGCGGTCCGATGCTGCCGTCGGCCGACACCGTCGACGACGAACGTCGACTGCGAAAACTCCGCAAGGACAACAAGATCAGCGCGATCCTGCATGCCGGCTACCCGGTGCGGCACTGGGACAAGGATGTCGGTCCCGATCAGATCCACCTGTTCGGTGTCGGCGACGACGGGACACTCACCGATTTGACGCCTCGGCCGGGGCCGGCGCTGGGCGAAGGCGACTTCGCGGTCAGCCCGGACGGCAGCTTCGTGATCACGACCTGGCGCGTACCCGCGCCGCATGCGGCAGTGCGATCGGTTCTGGTGCGCATCGATCTGCAGACCGGTGAACGGGCGGTGATCGCGCAGGACCCCGGCGCCGATTTCGAACACCCGGTCATCTCGCCGGACGGTACCTCGGTGGCCTTCACCAGGGAGACGGTGTCGACGCCTCAACAGGCACCGCGAATCACGTTGTGCCACCTGGTTTTGGATGAGGGAGACTGGACGCAGCTGGCCAGCGGCTGGGACCGTTGGCCGGCGTCGGTGACGTGGGATCGCGCCGGCTCGGCCCTTTTGGTCACCGCCGACGACAACGGTCGATGCCCGATCGTGCGAGTCGGTCTCGACGGTGAGGTCACGGCGGTGACCGCCGACGACTTCAGCTATACCGACGTCGTCGGCGCGCCGGACGGTGTGATCTACGCGCTGCGGACGTCCTACGCCGCCCCGCCACACCCGGTCCGCATCGATGCCTCGGGTGCGCTGACGGTGCTGCCGTGTGTGGACCTGCCGGAGCTGCCGGGCGAGTTGACCGAGATGGTCGCCACCGCCGCCGACGGAACGACGGTGCGGTCCTGGCTGGTGCTGCCCGAGCCCACCGGCGGCCCTGGGATACCGCGAGTGCCCGCCCCGCTGCTGCTGTGGATCCATGGTGGACCGCTGGGCAGCTGGAACGTGTGGTCTTGGCGATGGAATCCGTGGTTGATGGCCGCGCGGGGTTATGCGGTGCTGCTGCCCGACCCCGCGTTGTCCACCGGCTACGGGCAGGAATTCGTCCAGCGCGGCTGGGGTGCCTGGGGCGGCGCCCCGTACGAGGATTTGATGGCCGCGGTCGACGCGGCGGTGGCCGACCCGCGGATCGACGGCGAGCGCACCGCGGCGATGGGTGGGTCGTTCGGCGGTTACATGGCCAACTGGGTGGCCGGCCACACCGACCGGTTCCGGGCCATCGTGACCCACGCCAGCCTGTGGGCGCTCGACCAGTTTGGCTCGACCACCGACGGCGCGTACTACTGGGCGCGGGAGATGACACCGACCATGGCAGAAGCGAACTCGCCGCATCGCTTCGTGGGGGAGATCGACACCCCGATGCTGGTGATCCACGGCGACAAGGACTATCGAGTGCCGATCGGCGAGGGGCTGCGGTTGTGGTACGAGCTGCTGACCGCCTCAAAGCTGCCGGCTGCCGACGACGGGACGTCGCCGCACCGGTTTTTGTACTTCCCGGCCGAGAACCACTGGGTGCTGTCCCCGCAGCACGCGAAGCTCTGGTACGAGGTCGTCACCGCCTTCCTGGCCGACCATGTACTAGGTGAGCAGGTGGAGTTGCCCGAGACGTTGGGCTGACGCCGCCCCGGTATGTTGGCGCCCATGACGGCAGCGCAGCGAGAATTCGACATCGTCGTGTACGGGGCCACTGGATTCGTCGGCAGGCTCACCGCTGAATACCTGGCCCGAGCCGGTGGCGACGTCCGCGTCGCGTTGGCCGGTCGCTCGGCCGAGAAACTGCTCGCGGTGCGCGGAACCCTCGGTGAGTCGGCACAGTCCTGGCCGATTCTGACCGCCGACGCCGCGTCGCCGTCGTCGCTGGCGGACATGGCCGCCCGAACCCGCGTGGTCATCACTACCGTCGGGCCCTACAGCCGCTACGGCCTGCCCCTGGTGGCGGCCTGTGCGGCGGCGGGCACCGATTATGCCGACCTGACTGGTGAGGCGATGTTCGTCAGACAGAGCATCGACGACTACCACAAACAAGCCGTCGACACCGGCGCGCGAATCGTGCACGCCTGCGGATTCGATTCCATCCCTTCGGATATGAGCGTGTTCGCGCTCTACCGGCGGGCCGAGCAGGACAACGCCGGCGAACTCGGTGACACCAGCTTCGTGCTGCGCGGGTTCTCCGGTGGGGTGTCCGGCGGCACCGTCGCCTCGATGATCGAGGTCTTCCGCGCATCCTCCAATGACCCGAACACACGCCGCATGCTCGAGGATCCCTACACCCTGACCCAGGATCGTTCCGGCGAGCCGGAGCTGGGTCCGCAACCCGACCTGCCGTGGCGGCGTGGCCGCGATATCGCACCGGAACTGGCCGGCGTGTGGACCACCGGCTTCGTGATGGCGTTGTACAACACGCGGATCGTGCGTCGCAGTAATGCGCTGCTCGACTACGCCTACGGCCGCCGGTTCCGGTATGCGGAGAACATGAGTGTGGGCGCGTCGGCGGTGGCGCCGGTGGTCTCGGCGCTCGCCACCGCCGCAAACAATGGTGTCGTTGCGCTTGGCAGCCGATTTTTCCGTTTCTTGCCCCGCCGCCTGGTGGAGCGGATCGCACCGAAGCCGGGCACCGGTCCCAGCGAGCAGGCCCGCGAGCGCGGGTACTACCGGGCCGAGACCTACACGACCACGACGACCGGCGCGCGTTACCTGGCGACCATCGCCCAACAGGGCGATCCCGGCTACAAGGCCACCTCGGTCATGCTGGGTGAATGTGGCCTGGCGCTGGCTTTGGACCGCGACAAGCTGACCGATCTGCACGGAGTCCTGACGCCGGCGGCCGCGATGGGCGACGCATTACTCGCCCGATTTCCCGCAGCCGGGATCAATCTGGAGACCGTCCTGCTGGACTAGCTGCGTGCGGCCAATGCGCACCGCGCCGCCCCCCGTTGCACTAATGTCCGCTGCGATTGCCGCAACTATGAGCAGCGAAGGTGAGCGTGAACATGGCCGGACTCGAGGACCTCTACAGCCAGATCCCGGTGGCGGATATCGCCAGCAGACTGGGCGCCGACCAGGGCGAGGTGAACCAAGCCATCCAGACCCTGGTGCCCACCCTGCTCGGCAGCATCCAACACAACGTCGTCTCCGGCGACATCGACTCCAGCAAGCTCGAGTCCACGATCGCCAGCGAGGGTGCCAGCAACCTGCTCGACGGCGGGGTGAACGTCGACCAGGTCGACACCGGCCAGGGTGAGCAGTTCGTCGCGCGAATCTTCGGCGGCAACGACACCAACCAGGTGGCGTCGGCGTTGGCCGGAAGTGGTGCAGGCGGTGGTGACTTGATCAAGAAGCTGCTGCCGATCCTGACGCCGATCATCCTGGCCTACATCGGCAAACAGTTCGCCGGCAGCCAAGCCGGCGGTGCGTCGACCCAGGCGGCCTCCTCCGGTGGCCTTGGCGACTTGCTCGGCGGCATTCTCGGTGGGGCCACCAGTGGCGGCGGCGGTGGCAACAACCCGCTCGGCAGCATCCTGGGCGGCGTGCTGGGTGGCAAACAGGGTGGCGCCATCGGCGACATCCTCGGCGGGTTGCTCGGCGGCAAGAAGTAGTACGGGTTGACCGGCGGGACAGGTGCGCATGCGCACCGCCCGCCGGTCCCGCGGCACCCGTTCCTAGAATTGACGGGTGACCACCACTGACGACTCTCGCGCCGACGCCCTGCCCAAGTCATGGGACCCCGGGGCGGTAGAGACGCAGATCTATCAGGGCTGGGTCGATGCCGGCTACTTCACCGCCGATGCCACCAGTGGCAAGCCCGCCTACTCGATAGTTCTTCCGCCACCGAATGTGACCGGCAGCCTGCACATGGGCCACGCTCTGGATCACACGCTGATGGACGCGTTGACGCGCCGCAAGCGCATGCAGGGCTTCGAGGTGTTGTGGCTGCCGGGCATGGACCACGCCGGCATCGCGACCCAGTCGGTCGTGGAGAAGCAGATCGCCGCCGACGGCAAGACCAAAGAGGACTTCGGCCGCGAACTGTTCGTGCAGAAGGTCTGGGACTGGAAGCACGAGTCGGGCGGGACGATCGGCGCCCAGATGCGGCGCATCGGCGACGGCGTGGACTGGAGCCGGGACCGCTTCACCATGGACGAGGGTTTGTCCCGTGCGGTCCGGACCATCTTCAAGCGTCTCTATGACGCCGGGCTGATCTATCAGGCCGAGCGACTGGTCAACTGGTCGCCGGTGCTCGAGACCGCGATTTCCGACCTCGAGGTGAAGTACGAAGACATCGAGGGCGAGCTGGTGTCCTTCCGGTACGGGTCGATGGACGACTCGCAACCGCACCTGGTGGTGGCCACCACCAGGATCGAGACAATGCTCGGTGACACCGCGATCGCGGTGCACCCCGACGACGACCGCTACCAGCATCTGGTCGGCGCCACGCTGCCGCACCCGTTCCTGGATCGTGACATCATCATCGTCGCCGACGGGCACGTTGACCCCGAATTCGGCACCGGCGCAGTGAAAGTCACTCCCGCGCATGATCCTAACGACTTCGAGATCGGCCTGCGGCACAACCTCGCGATGCCGTCGATCATGGACACCAAGGGCCGGATCGCCGGCACCGGAACGCAGTTCGACGGCATGGACCGCTTTGAGGCCCGTGTCAAGGTCCGTGAGGCGCTGGCGGCCCAGGGACGTATCGTCGCCGAGAAGCGGCCCTATCTGCACAGCGTCGGGCACTCCGAACGCAGTGGTGAGCCGATCGAGCCGCGGCTGAGCCTGCAGTGGTGGGTCAAGGTCGAGTCCATGGCCAAGGCCGCCGGCGACGCGGTGCGCGGCGGCGACATCGTCATCCATCCGAAGAGCCTCGAGCCGCGCTGGTTCGACTGGGTCGACGACATGCATGACTGGTGCATCTCGCGCCAGCTGTGGTGGGGCCACCGGATTCCGATCTGGCACGGTCCGGACGGGCAGAAGGTCTGTGTCGGACCCGACGAAACCCCGCCGGAGGGCTGGGAACAGGACCCCGACGTTCTGGACACCTGGTTCTCCTCGGCCCTGTGGCCGTTCTCCACCATGGGCTGGCCCGAACGCACTCCGGAACTAGAGAAGTTCTATCCCACAAGCGTTCTGGTGACCGGATACGACATCCTGTTCTTCTGGGTGGCCCGCATGGTCATGTTCGGCACCTTCGTCTCCGGTGACGACACCATCACCCTCGGCGGCCAGCGCGGGCCGCAGGTGCCGTTCCAGAACGTCTTCCTGCACGGGCTGATCCGTGACGAACACGGCCGCAAGATGAGTAAGTCCCGCGGCAACGGGATCGACCCGCTGGACTGGGTGGAGCTGTTCGGCGCCGACGCGTTGCGGTTCACCTTGGCCCGCGGCGCGAGCCCCGGCGGTGACCTCTCGATCGGCGAGGACCATGCCCGCGCGTCACGCAACTTCGCCACCAAACTGTTCAACGCCACCCGCTTCGCGCTGATGAACGGTGCTGCCCCGGCACCGGTTCCTGCTTCCGAGCAGCTGACCGACGCCGACCGCTGGATCCTGGGCCGACTGGAACAGGTTCGCGCCGAAGTGGATTCCTCCCTGGACAACTACGAGTTCAGCCGGGCGTGCGAATCGCTGTACCACTTTGCCTGGGACGAGTTCTGTGACTGGTATCTCGAACTGGCGAAAGTGCAACTCGCCGAGGGGGTCTCACACACCACTGCGGTTCTCGCTGCGGTGCTGGACACCCTCCTCAAACTGCTGCACCCGGTGATGCCGTTCGTAACCGAGACACTGTGGAAGTCGTTGACGGGAGGGGCCGGGGCAAGCGAAGCGACGGGCAGTGCCCAGTCTCTGGTCGTAGCGGAGTGGCCGGTGGCCTCCGGTTTCGCACCGGATCCGATTGCCGAGGGGCGGATCGCCGACGCGCAGAAGCTGGTGACCGAGATCCGGCGCTTCCGCAGCGATCAGGGGCTGGCCGACCGGCAGAAGGTACCGGCCCGGCTCTCCGGGATCGAGGCGGCCGGCTTGTCCAGTCAGCTCACAGCGGTGACCGCGCTGGCATGGCTGACCAGCCCGAGTGCGGATTTCGCCGCCAGCGCCCACATCGAGGTCCGGCTGTCCGCGGGCACCGTCACCGTGGAGGTCGACACGTCCGGCACCGTCGACGTGGCCGCCGAACGTCGCCGTCTGGAGAAGGATCTCGCCGCCGCGCAGAAGGAATTGGCCGGAACCACAGCCAAATTGGACAACGAGGCCTTCCTGGCGAAGGCTCCCGACGACGTCGTCGCGAAGATCCGCGGACGCCAACAGTTGGCTCGCGAAGAAGTCGACCGGATCACGGCTCGGCTGGCCGCGCTGGCATGACCACACCCGAGCCGCCCACACCCGACGAAATCGCCGCCCTACTGCAGGTCGAGCACCTGCTCGACCAGCGTTGGCCGGAAACCAAACTTGAGCCCAGCACCGCCCGGATCGCAGCGCTGATGGAGCTGCTCGGCTCGCCGCAGCTTAGTTACCCGTGCATCCACATCGCCGGTACCAACGGCAAGACTTCGGTGGCGCGGATGGTCGATGCCTTGCTGACCGCCTTCAGTCGGCGCACGGGCCGGACCACCAGCCCGCACCTGCAATCCGCGGTCGAGCGCATCGCCATCGACAACGAGCCGATCAGCCCGGCACGTTATGTCGAGGTCTACCGCGAGGTCGAACCGTTCGTGCAACTCGTGGACGCACAGTCCGAGGCCGGTGAGCTGGGACCGGCCGGCCCGCCGATGAGCAAGTTCGAGGTGCTGACCGCGATGGCGTTTGCGGCCTTCGCCGACGCGCCGGTGGACGTCGCGGTGGTGGAGGTAGGGATGGGCGGACGCTGGGACGCCACCAACGTGGTCGACGCCCCCGTCGCGGTGATCACCCCGATCGGCATCGACCACGCCGAGTATCTGGGTGAGACGATCGGCGAGATCGCCGCGGAGAAGGCCGGCATCATCGGTGCCCCACGCGGAGAGCTGATCCCGACCGACACCGTCGCGGTGATCGGGCGGCAGCTTCCCGAGGCGATGGAAGTGATTCTGGCCCAAGCGGTCCGGTCTGACGCGGCCGTCGCACGGGAGGACTCCGAATTCGCGGTGCTGGGGCGGCAGGTGGCCATCGGGGGTCAGGTGCTGCAGCTGCAGGGCCTCGGCGGGGTGTATCCCGATGTGTTTCTGCCCTTGCACGGCGAACATCAGGCGCACAACGCCGCGGTGGCGCTGGCCGCCGTCGAGGCGTTCTTCGGCGCGGGCGCGGATCGTCAGCTCGACCTCGACTTGGTCCGGGCGGGATTCGCGGCCGCGGCCAGCCCTGGCCGGCTCGAGCGGATGCGCAGCGCCCCGACGGTGTTCATCGACGCCGCGCATAACCCCGCCGGCGCCGCGGCGCTGGCCGACGCGCTGGCCAGCGAGTTCGACTTCCGGTTCCTCGTCGGCGTGCTCAGCGTGATGGGGGACAAGGACGTCACCGGAATTCTCACCGCCCTCGAGCCGGCGTTCGACCAGGTCGTAGTCACCAACAACGGCTCGCCGCGGGCTCTGGATGTCGACGCCCTGGCGATGCGAGCCGAGGAGATCTTCGGGCCCGACCGGGTGCTGCGCGCTGAAACCATGCCCGACGCCATCGAGACCGCCACGGCGTTGGTCGAGGAGTCGCAGGGCGAATCCGACGGATTTTCCGGCGCCGGCATCGTCATCACCGGCTCGGTGATGACGGCGGGCGCGGCCCGCACGCTGTTCGGGAAGGACCCGCAATGAGCCCCCCCACGAGCGACGACGCACCCGGCGCTGCGTCCGAGCCCAATGTCGTTCCGGCTCCGCCGGATCCCTGGAAGAGCTTCCGCGGGGTGATGGCCGGCACGCTGATTCTCGAGGCGATCGTGGTACTGCTGGCGTTGCCGGTTGTCGCGCTGGTCGGCGGCGGACTCAGTGCCTGGTCGACCGCCTACCTGGTGGGCTTCGCGGTATTTCTGGTGTTGCTGGCCGGAGTTCAGGGCCGGTCGTGGGCCATCTGGATGAACCTCGGCGTTCAGCTGCTGCTGGTCGCCGGTTTCGTCGTTTACCCGGCAGTCGGTTTCATCGGCCTGCTGTTCGTGGTGGTGTGGTGCCTCATCGCCTATCTACGAGCGGAGGTCCTGCGCCGTCAGCGCCGCGGCCTGCTGCCCGGCCAGCAGTTGCCGCGGGACTGAGGACCTCGCGCTGCGGTCCCTGGCCCGGCTGGCTAAGGTCGCCGAAAGCGGCCGCGCGGGGAAGGTCATTGCAGGGCTGATGTCGCAGCACTCAGTGGGTGACCGAACTGCACGAACTGCAACGTTTTTCGGACACCCGATTGGCTTGGCCAATCTGCTGGGCGTCGAGCTGTGGGAGCGGTTCTCGTTCTACGGGATGCTGACGATTCTCGGCTATTACCTTTACTTCTCGGTCACCGATGGCGGCATGGCCCTGCCCAAGAGCACCGCCGTGGGAATCGTCGGTGCCTACGGCGGCCTGGTGTATCTGTCCACCGTGCTCGGCGGCTGGGTCGCCGACCGGCTCCTCGGCATGGAACGGACGATCTTCTACGGCGGCGTGTGCGTGATGGTCGGCCACGTGCTGCTGGCGGTGCTGCCCGGACTGACCGGGGTCGCGGTGGGCCTGTTGTGGGTGGCGGTGGGTTCGGGCGGCGTCAAGGCCAACGCCGCCGCGCTGCTGGGCACTCTCTACGCGAGTGGGGATCTCCGCCGCGACGGCGGTTTCACCTTTTTCTACTTCGGCGCCAACGTCGGCGCCCTGACCGGGCCGTTGGTCACCGGGCTGTTGCAGACCCGGCTGGGCTTCCACTACGGATTCGGTGCCGCGGCCGTGGGGATGGCCATCGGGCTCCTGCAATACGTCGTGTTCCGCCGCAACCTCGGTACCGCCGGGCGAGCGGCCGCCAACCCGCTGCCGCGCTCCCGCTACGCACATGTCGCGGGTATCGCGGTCGCCGCGGTCGCCGCCGTCGCCGGGGTGATCGCGGCCGGTCTGGTTCGCCTGGACAACCTCTCGGAGGTGATCGCCGCCGTCCTTGTGGCGGTGTCGGGCGCCTACTTCGCCATCCTGCTCACGAATGCCAAGGTCACCACGGTGGAGCGGGCCCGGGTACGGGCGTTCGCCGCGATCTTCGTCGCCAATGTGGTGTTCGCCTCGCTGTTCCAGCAGATCTTCACCGTCTTGGCGGTCTACTCTGCCGACCGCATCGACTGGTCGCTGGGCGGCTGGACCGCTCCGCCGAGCCTGATCGGCTCCATCGAGCCGGTCTGGTTGATCCTGCTGGCCCCCGCGTTCGCCGCGATGTGGACCAGGCTCGGCTCGCGGGCGGCGTCCACCCCGCACAAGATGGCCTACGCCGTCCTCGGTATCGGTGTCGCCTTCCTGCTGTTCGTCCCGCTGACGGTGTTGCCCGGGAAGTCGGTGCCGGTGCTTCTGGTCGTCGCGATCATGATCGTCGTCGCGGTCTCGGAGTTGCTCCTGGCGCCGATCGGACTGTCGGTCACCACCCAGCTCGCGCCGCATGCCTTCCGCGCACAGCTGATGGCGCTGTACTTCTTCTCGGTCGGCCTGGGCACCGCGACGTCGGGTGTGCTCGGCCGGTTCTACACCGCTGAGAACGAGGGCGCCTATTTCGGGATCAGCGGGCTGGTGGCGGTGATCGCCGGGTTGCTGCTGCTGGTGGTGGCGCCCCGAATAAGCCGGCTGATGACCGGAGTGCACTGACCCAGCGGCTGGACGGGGTGGTCGTCGCGGTGGGATACGCTGTGCGCCGTGACGGAGCGGACCCTTGTTCTGATCAAGCCGGACGGTGTCGAGCGGCGGGTGGTCGGAGAGATCATCAGTCGGATCGAGCGGAAGGGCCTGACCATCGCGGCCTTGGAACTCAAGCAGGTCGGTGACGATCTGGCTCGGGCGCATTACGCCGAGCACGAGGGCAAGCCGTTCTTCGGCTCGCTCCTGGAGTTCATCACCTCCGGCCCGGTGGTGGCCGCGGTCCTGGAGGGACCCCGCGCGATTGCGGCGTTCCGTCAGCTCGCCGGCGGCACCGACCCGGTGGAGAAGGCGACTCCGGGCACCATTCGAGGTGATTTCGGTCTCGAGACCCAGTTCAACCTCGTGCACGGCTCCGACTCTCCGGACTCCGCCGAGCGCGAGATCGGGCTCTGGTTTCCCGGACTCTGATACCTTCCGCGCGCCACTCGGTCCGAACTGGTCCGGTGATGTGGGATACTGGTCGCGGATAGGCTCCACAGCCCATCCGGATGAAGACTTCAGACGTGCGCGACCACCGCAAACAGTGGTGCGGCGCGGACCGTCGACAGCCGTCATTCAGCCAGGCGCCGAGCGTGTTCGCTACGAGCCGTTCGGGGCGAGACCATAGACAAGTCCGGGGGAAGTAACCCGGGCGCATAGCGGAAGCCCTCGCGTGGCCGCGTCGATTGGACGCGCCCGGGGGCCCTAGGAGACTACGTGGCCGACGATGACCTCTATCTGGATTCAGCCGAAACCCCGGAACAGCCGCAGTGGGAGCCCCCTGCTGCGACGCCGCCGGGCGAGGATCTGCCCGACCGCCTGAGGGTGCATTCGCTGGCCCGGGTGCTCGGCACTACGAGCCGGCGCGTACTCGAGGCGCTCAGCGAGCTCGACGGCCGCACCCGCAGTGCGCAGTCCAGCGTGGATCGCACGGACGCGGTGCGGGTCCGCGACGTGCTGGCGGCCGGCGCCGCCGAAACCGCGGTCGCGGCCGCGCCCACACAGACCCAGGAGCCGCAGGAATCCCCGGCGTCCCCGGACACCGCGGAGCCGTTGGCCCCGGTGGTCGTCGACGACACCGAGATCAGCGAGGTGGTCGACGAGGCCGCCGAGCCGGATTCGCGGCTGATCCTGGAGACGGCGACGGTGGAACAGGCGGCGTACATGCCGCTGTTCGTCGCTCCGCAGCCGGTCAAGGCCGTCGCCGACGTCGACGATGACGATGGCGACGACGAAGACGACGGCGAGGACGATGAGCCCGACGCCAAGGCCGACGGCGACCAGACCGACCGACCGGCCAACCGCCGCCGTCGGCGTGGCCGTCGTGGCCGTGGCCGTGGCCGTGGCGAGTCGGGCGGCCCGGACGGGGAGGACTCCGAGAGCCCCGAAGGGACCGACGAAACGCCCGACACCGGCGACGAGACCGACGGCGACGAGGACAACGGTGACGACGAGTCGGCGGGTGGCGAGGCTGCGACCCGGCGCCGTCGCCGGCGCCGTCGGCGCAAGTCCGGCGGCGGTGAGGACGGCGAAGCTGGATCGACGGACGACCCGCCCAACACCGTCGTGCACGAGCGTGCTCCGCGCAGCGAGAAGGAACGCGATCCCGACGCCATCCAGGGCATTAGTGGCTCGACCCGGCTGGAGGCCAAGCGTCAGCGCCGTCGTGACGGCCGTGACGCGGGGCGTCGCCGGCCGCCGATCCTGTCCGAGGCCGAGTTCCTTGCCCGTCGCGAGGCCGTCGAGCGCGTCATGGTGGTGCGCGACAAGGTCCGCACCGAGCCACCGCACGAAGGCGCTCGCTACACCCAGATCGCGGTCATGGAAGACGGCGTCGTCGTCGAGCACTTCGTCACGTCGGCGGCCTCGGCGTCGCTGGTCGGCAACATCTATCTGGGCATCGTCCAGAACGTGCTGCCGTCGATGGAGGCGGCCTTCGTCGACATCGGCCGTGGCCGCAACGGTGTGCTCTACGCCGGCGAGGTGAACTGGGAGGCCGCCGGACTCGGCGGTGCTCAGCGCAAGATCGAACAGGCCCTCAAGCCGGGCGACTATGTCGTCGTGCAGGTGAGCAAGGATCCGGTCGGCCACAAGGGCGCGCGGCTGACCACCCAGGTTTCGCTGGCCGGCCGCTACCTGGTGTACGTGCCGGGCGCGTCGTCGACCGGTATCAGCCGCAAGCTGCCCGACACCGAACGCCAGCGGCTCAAGGAGATCCTGCGCGACGTTGTCCCCGACGATGCCGGCGTCATCATCCGCACCGCGTCGGAAGGCGTGAAAGAAGAGGACATCCGCGGCGACGTCGAACGCCTGCAGGAACGTTGGAACAAGATCGCCGAGGAAGCCGAGCGGGTCAAGGGCAATAAGGCCGGCGCGGCTATCGCCCTGTACGAAGAACCCGACGTCTTGGTCAAGGTCATCCGCGACCTGTTCAACGAGGACTTCTCCGGGTTGATCGTCTCCGGCGACAGTGCCTGGGAGACCATCACCGAATACGTCAATTCCGTTGCGCCCGAGCTTGTCTCGAAGTTGACGAAATACGATCCACCAGGTGGCCCGGATGGTCCCGACGTGTTCGCCGTGCATCGCATCGACGAGCAGTTGGCCAAGGCCATGGACCGCAAGGTCTGGCTGCCGTCGGGTGGCACCCTGGTCATCGACCGCACCGAGGCCATGACCGTCGTCGACGTCAACACCGGGAAGTTCACCGGTGCCGGCGGCAACCTGGAGCAGACGGTCACCAAGAACAACCTGGAGGCGGCCGAGGAGATCGTGCGTCAGCTGCGGCTGCGCGACATCGGCGGCATCGTGGTGATCGACTTTATCGACATGGTGCTCGAGTCAAACCGAGATCTGGTGCTCCGGCGGCTCACCGAGGCACTCGCCCGGGACCGGACCCGCCACCAGGTCTCCGAGGTCACGTCGCTGGGCCTGGTACAGCTGACCCGCAAGAAGCTCGGTACCGGGTTGGTGGAGGCGTTCTCGACGACGTGCTCGCACTGCACCGGCCGGGGCATCGTGCTGCACGCCGACCCGGTCGATACCGCGGCTGCCGTGGCCCGCAAGGCCGAATCTGGTTCGGGTGGCGGCGGCGGCCGGCGCGGCAAGCGCGGCAAGAAAGCCCAGCCGGTAGAGGCTGCCGTTGTCCGAGTGCCCGTGCACGGTGCCGGTGAGCATCCGATGTTCAAGGCGATGGCGGCGGCCAACGGCCGGCCCGAAGACGAGGCCGACGAAGAGCTGGCCGACGAGGAGCTGGCCGACGAGCTGGAGCGGGAAGCCGGCGCCGACGATGGTCCCGGCGAGCATGGCGCGCCGGAGACCGTCGACGAGGACTCAGACGACGACCCAGACGAGGATGAGTCCGACGAGGAAGACGAGCTCGACGTCGACCTCGACGAGGATGACGAAGACGAGGACGATCTCGACGAGATCGACACCGACGACGATGACGACACCGACGACGATGACGACACCGACGACGATGACGATGATGATGATGACGACGACGATGACGAAGACGAGGACACCGACGACGAAGACGGCGAGTCGGATACGGACGGTTACCGCAGCGCCGCCCGCCCACACGAGACCCCCGACTACTCGAAGGGCATCCCCGTGGTGAGCTCCGGCCCCGCCGGGCCGGGGCGCCGTCCTCGACGCCGCGCAGCGGCCCGACCGGCGGGTCCACCCGTGTCGTGACGGCCCACGGTGGCGGTTTGACCCTCCCGGTGCTGGTCACGTAACCTTGAGCAGTTGTCGCCAGGCGTCCTACGCCGGTGGCAGTGGGCTCGAAGATCCCGCACCCCCAAGACCCGCGCACGCAGCTTCGGTTAGCGCGCGCCCGCAGAGCAAGGCAAAGGAAACCATGGCGACGTACGCAATCGTCAAGACCGGCGGCAAGCAGTACAAGGTCGCCGTGGGAGACATAGTCAAGGTCGAGAAGCTGGAGATCGAAGCCGGCGGCTCCGTATCCCTGCCCGTCGCGCTCGTCGTCGACGGTGCCAAGGTGACCACCGACGCCGGTGACCTGGCGAAGGTGGCGGTGACCGGTGAGGTCCTCGAGCACACCAAGGGTCCCAAGATCCGCATCCACAAGTTCAAGAACAAGAGCGGCTACCACAAGCGGCAGGGGCATCGTCAGCAGCTGACCGTGCTCAAGGTCACCGGAATCAAGTAGTCAAGGGAGCGAACAGACATGGCACACAAGAAGGGCGCTTCCAGCTCACGCAACGGGCGCGAATCCAATGCCCAGCGACTCGGCGTCAAGCGATTCGGCGGCCAGATCGTCAAGGCCGGCGAGATCCTGGTCCGCCAGCGTGGCACCCACTTCCACCCCGGTGTGAACGTCGGCCGTGGCGGCGACGACACCCTGTTCGCGACGGCGCCCGGCGCCGTGGAATTCGGTGTCAAGGGCGGCCGCAAGACCGTCAACATCGTCCGCGTCGCGCGACCGGAGTAGGTCTTAATTTCGCGAGTGTGCATCCACTGCGAGATTGAGACCGACTTCTCGCACCGGGCGCACACTCGACGAATGAAAGGACTCTCCGATGCCTCGCTTCGTCGACCGCGTCGTCATCCACACCCGCGCCGGTAACGGCGGCAACGGTTGCGCGTCGGTCCACCGCGAGAAGTTCAAACCACTTGGCGGGCCCGACGGTGGCAACGGTGGTCGGGGCGGCAGCGTCATCCTGGTCGTCGACCCGCAGGTGCACACCCTGCTGGACTTCCATTTCCACCCGCACGTGGTGGCCCCGTCCGGCAAGCAGGGGATGGGCAGCAACCGGGACGGGGCCAACGGCACCGATCTCGAAGTCCGCGTTCCCGACGGCACCGTCGTCCTCGACGACCAGGGCCGGATGTTGGCCGACCTGGTCGGTGCCGGTACCCGGTTCGTGGCCGCCGAAGGCGGTCGCGGCGGGCTGGGCAACGCGGCACTCGCGTCACGGGCCCGCAAGGCGCCCGGTTTCGCGCTGCTCGGTGAGCAGGGCGCCGAGCGCGAACTCACCCTCGAGCTCAAGACCGTCGCCGACGTCGGTCTGATCGGATTCCCGTCCGCCGGCAAGTCCTCACTCGTGTCGACGATCTCGGCGGCCAAGCCCAAGATCGCCGACTATCCGTTTACCACCCTGGTGCCCAACCTCGGCGTCGTGTCGGCCGGCGAGCGCACCTTCACCGTCGCCGACGTACCCGGCCTTATTCCCGGGGCGTCGCAGGGGCGTGGGCTGGGCCTGGACTTCCTCCGGCACATCGAGCGGTGCGCGGTACTGGTACACGTCGTGGACTGCGCCACCCTGGAACCCGGCCGGGACCCGATCTCCGACATCGATGCGCTCGAGGCCGAATTGGCGGCCTATGTGCCGACCCTGCAAGGGGATTCGACACTGGGGGATCTGGCGGACCGACCGCGTGCGGTGGTGCTGAACAAGATCGACGTCCCCGAAGCCAGGGAGCTCGCCGATTTCGTACGTCCCGACATCGAGGCCCGCGGGTGGCCGGTGTTCGAGGTGTCCACCGCGAGCCGGGAAGGTCTGCGGGAGTTGACCTTTGCGCTGTCGGATATGGTGGCCGCCTACCAAGCCGCCCAGCCCGAGGTGGTGCCGCGCCGCCCGGTGATTCGGCCTGTCCCCGTGGACCAGACCGGGTTCACCGTCACACCCGACCCCGCCAACCCCGGCGGTTTCCTGGTCCGTGGTGTGCGCCCCGAACGCTGGATCTCCCAAACCGACTTCGAGAACGACGAAGCGGTGGGCTATCTGGGTGACCGGCTCGCCAGGCTCGGGGTGGAGGACGAACTGTTGCGGCTGGGCGCCAAATCCGGCTGTGCGGTCACCATCGGCGACATGACCTTCGACTGGGAGCCGCAGACACCCGCCGGTGTTGACGTCACTCCGACCGGGCGCGGGACCGATGCGCGCCTGGAACGTAACGATCGAATCGGGGCGGCCGAACGCAAGGAGGCCCGCCGCCAGCGTCGCGAACACGAGGACAATTCGTGAGCCAGTACCGGGATGCGGTGCGCACCGCGCGCAGCGTCGTCGTCAAGATCGGCACCACCGCACTGACCACGAAGTCCGGCTTGTTCGACGCGGGCCGGCTGGCCAGGCTGGTCGACGCGATCGAAGCCCGGATGAAGGCCGGATCCGACGTCGTCATCGTGTCCTCGGGGGCGATCGCCGCCGGCATCGAGCCACTGGGCCTCAACCGCCGCCCGACAGATCTGGCCACCAAGCAGGCCGCGGCCAGCGTCGGGCAGGTGGCGCTGGTGAACGCGTGGAGCGCGGCGTTCGCACGTTATGACCGCACCGTCGGTCAGGTGCTGCTGACCGCGCATGACATCGCGATGCGGGTGCAGCACACAAATGCCCAGCGCACGCTGGACCGGTTGCGGGGCCTGCACGCGGTGGCGATCGTGAACGAGAACGACACGGTGGCCACCAACGAGATCCGCTTCGGCGACAATGACCGCCTTTCGGCTCTCGTCGCACATCTGGTCGGTGCCGATGCGTTGATCCTGTTATCCGACATCGACGGGCTCTACGAATCCGATCCCCGCAAGGCCACCGAGGACAATCCGGCCCGGTTCATCCCTGAGGTTAGTTCTCCGGACGACCTCGACGGCGTGGTGGCCGGGCAGGGCAGCCGGCTGGGCACCGGTGGCATGCGATCGAAACTATCCTCGGCGCTGCTGGCCGCCGACGCCGGTGTCCCGGTGCTGCTGGCCGCCGCCGAGGACGCCGCCGCGGCGCTGCACGACGCCTCGGTGGGCACCGTATTCGCCCCGCGCCCGACGCGGATGTCGGCGCGCCGGTTCTGGGTGCGCTACGCCGCGGAGGTCGCCGGAACGCTGACCCTCGATGCCGGTGCGGTCCGTGCGGTGGTCGAACAACGCCGCTCACTGTTGGCTGCCGGGATCACCGAGGTCGCCGGCCGGTTCTTCGGCGGGGACGTCGTGGAGCTACGCGGCCCGGACGGGGAGATGGTCGCCCGCGGGGTGGTTGCCTACGACGCCGCCGAGCTGGCCGGCATGGTGGGTCGTTCGACGTCGGAGCTGCCGGCCGACATGCGCCGCCCCGCAGTGCATGCCGATGACCTGGTGGCCGTTTAGATCGTCGAGGTCAGACCGGTCAGCGCCGCACCAGACCGGCAATTCGTTTCTCGAGTGCGCCGAGTTTCGCCTTGAGTTGATCGGCGCGATCGCCGGCCGCATCCATCGGGTCGTCGTCGCGTTTGCCGACGATGACGCCGTGCGCTTTCGCAGTGGCGACCACACATTCGCTGACCCGCGGATCGGCCAGGATCAACGTCGAGAGCACTCCCGGTGAGAGCACCTTGTCCCCACCGATCAGCCCGCGGTAATGCACCTCGGCGGGGATCCGGACGTCGGCATGGTCTTCGATCTGCTGCCGCGCGGTTGCCATGAGCAAGGTGAGCACTGCCGTGGAGGCCAATCCGAGCAGCTTTCCGCGGCCCGGGAACCAGGGCACCGGCAGCCGGTCGAGCTGCTTCTCGACCGCACCCGACAGCAGGTACTCGACGAGATTGCGGGTGTCGACTTCGGTCACCTTCGACCACTTCACGTCATCGCCGTCGAATTCCAGCGATTCGGGGCTGACGGCGACGCCGCCGAACCGGTTGAGGAGGCGCACGGCACCCCGAAGTCGCTGCGGCAGCCGGGTGGTGTCGGCGACGATGTCGCCGATCCCCAGCGCCCATCGCTGTGTGATCGGCCCGGCCGGTGGCCGAACCTTGTTCAACAGGGCGGAGACCCGGCCGACTTCCTCATCGACGTCATCCGTGGCGCGCATGCCACCGAGCTTCTCATGCCGACATCAGTCCGGACAGTTCGTCGGCGAGCAGTGCCAGCATCGGCGAGCAGCCGCTGTCGACCTTCACCGTAGCCAGATCGTCGCCGCGGGTTGGACCACGGTTGACGATCGCGACGGGGATGCCCAGGGCGGCGGCGTGCCGCACGAACCGATACCCGGAGAACACCGTCAGCGAGGAACCCGCCACCAATAGCGCCTCGGATTCCTCGACGAGCGAATAGGCCTGCGCAACAACATCTTTGCGAACGCTTTCACCGAAGTACACGATGTCGGGTTTGAGCATTCCGCCACAAGCTGGGCAGTCCAGGAAATGGAACGATTCGGTGTCGGCGACCGCGGCATCGGCGTCGGGCGCCACGGCGATACCGCCGACGCGCTCGGCATGCTCGGCGAAGCCGGGGTTGGCCGCCTCGAGACCCTCAGCCAGCGCCGCCCGCGACATCGTGTGGCCGCAGTCCAGGCAGATCACCTGCGCGTAGGTGCCGTGCAGGTTGATGACGTTGCGGCTGCCGGCTTTGGTGTGCAGCAGGTCGACGTTCTGGGTGATGATCCCGGTGACGACGCCGGCTCGCTCCAGCTGCACCAGCGCGCGATGGCCCGCATTGGGCAGCGTCTGCGCCATGTGGCGCCAGCCCAGGTGGTTGCGCGCCCAGTAGCGCCGGCGGAAGTCGCGGCTGGAGGTGAACTGGCGGATCGTCATCGGATTGGCCGGGGGAGAGTCCGGGCCGCGGTAATCGGGGATGCCCGAGTCAGTGGAGATGCCCGCGCCGGTCAACACCGCGACACGGCGTCCGGACAGCACCGCGACGAGTTCGGGACCTTCCACGCCGTCCAGCGTAACCGTGCCCGGCGGCAGCCGAACTCAGCCGAAGTTGGTGAAGGGGCTCAACGCGTCCCGGGCGAACTGGGTGATGTTGACCGTCGGGTCGCCGTCCGGATAGCTCACCGTCGCCAGCATGTTGGCACCGGCGTCGACGAAGTCGCCGTCGGCGCGACCCTGATGGGTGCTCGAGGTGACCAGGATGATTCCTGACGTGCCGGCCTGCTGGGCCAGCGGCACCGAGAAGCGGGCGTTCTGCACCGTGCTGTTGGCCTTGTCCTCCACGATGATCCGGCTGTCCGGGAATCCCAGCATCGTCAGCATCCGGCGCATCTGACTCGCTTCGGTCTTGCCGTTCTGTGGATTGCCGCCCGTCACGATGACCGGGGACTGCGGATAGAACTGCGCGACCGCCAGTCCGGTCAGGACCCGGCGCCGCAGGATCATCCGCATCGACCCGTCCGGCAACAGTCCGTAGCCGAGGATGACGATCGCCGGCTTGGAGAAGTCCTTGGCGGCGGGTGCGGGTAGCGGCTCGGCGTGAGCGGCTGGGACCGATTCGGCGAGCAGCGTCGCGACGACCAGGGCCAAGGCCCCGCAGACGGCTTTGAATCGACGCACGCTTCCTCCGCAACCGTTGACGTGGGTACTGCCCCTAAATCGTCCCGCGGCGCGGTGGTGTTACGCGAGCGTCAGGTGTGGCTCACGGGAGGCAATTCGATGATGTCGGCGACATTGCCCGCCAGCACGTCGGCGTCGGGGCGACGGTAGGCGTTGGGCATGTCGACCACGAGGAGCGCGGTATCAGCGATGGCCGCGGGCCGCGGGGTTAGCCGCTGTAGGGCGCAGGACACGCGCGAGTCGGTGGTGATCGTTTCCGCGAATCGGCGACGGGCGACAATGGGGCATGGATTTCTACTCCACCTACCGGCACGGCTTCGCTCGGGTGGCCGCGTGCACGCACCATACGGTGCTGGCGGACCCGGCCGCCAACGCCGAGTCGGTGCTGCGAATCGCGCAGGCCTGCCACGACGACAGCGTCGCGGTGGCGGTGTTTCCCGAACTCACGCTCTCGGGTTACTCCATCGAGGACATCCTGCTGCAGGACTCGTTGCTCGACGCGGTCGAGGACGCCCTGCTCGACGTCATCGCCGCATCGGCCGATCTTCTTCCGATCCTGGTGGTCGGGGCGCCGCTGCGGTACTTGCACCGGATCTACAACACCGCCGTGGTCATCCACCGCGGCACTGTGCTGGGGGTGGTCCCGAAGTCGTACCTGCCGACTTACCGGGAGTTCTACGAGAGCCGCCAGTTCGCGGCGGGTGACGACATGCGTGGCACCATCGGTATCGGTGGTACGGACGTGCCGTTCGGCCCGGACCTACTGTTCGTGGCCGACGATGTGCCGGGGTTGGTCCTGCACGTCGAGATCTGCGAAGACATGTTCGTGCCGGTGCCGCCGAGTGCCCAGGCCGCGCTCGCCGGCGCGACGGTGCTGGCCAACCTCTCGGGCAGCCCGATCACGATCGGGCGGGCTGAAGACCGCAAACTGCTGGCCCGCTCGGCCTCGGCGCGGTGCCTTGCCGCCTATGTCTATGCCGCGGCCGGTGAAGGGGAGTCGACCACCGACCTGGCGTGGGACGGCCAGACGATGATCTACGAGAACGGCCGGCTGCTGGCCGAATCCGAGCGCTTCCCGAAGGGTGAGCGGCGGTCGGTCGCCGACGTCGACCTGGATCTGCTGCGCTCGGAGCGCATGCGGATGGGCACCTTCGACGACAATCGCCACCACCACCAGGACGGGTTGAATACGTTCCGCCGCATCATTTTCCGGCTCGACCCGCCGGGTGGGGACATCGGGTTGCTGCGGGAGGTCGAGCGATTCCCGTTCGTGCCGAGCGATCCAGCGCGGCTGGAGCAGGATTGCTATGAGGGTTACAGCATTCAGGTTTCCGGCCTCGAACAGCGGCTGCGTGCGCTGAACTACCCCAAGATCGTCATCGGAGTGTCCGGTGGTCTGGACTCGACTCACGCCCTGATTGTGGCGGCCCGTGCGATGGACCGGGAAGGCCGGCCCCGCAGCGACATTCTGGCCTACACCCTGCCCGGCTTTGCCACCGGCGAGCGCACCAAGAGCAACGCGATCAAACTCAGCCAGGCGCTCGGGGTGACCTTCGCAGAGCTGGACATTCGATCGACCGCCCAACTCATGCTCACCGAGATGGGACATCCGTTCGGCCGCGGCGAGAAGGTCTACGACGTCACGTTCGAGAACGTCCAAGCTGGGCTTCGCACCGACTATCTGTTCCGGATCGCCAATCAGCGCGGCGGCATCGTGCTGGGCACCGGCGACCTGTCGGAGTTGGCCCTGGGCTGGTCGACCTACGGTGTGGGCGATCAGATGTCGCACTACAACGTCAACGGCGGCGTGCCGAAAACCCTGATCCAGCACCTGATTCGCTGGGTGATCTCTTCCGGTGAGTTCAGCGACGAGGTCGGCGAGATCCTGCAGTCGGTGCTCGACACCGAGATCACCCCGGAGCTTGTACCCACCGGGGAGGACGAGGAGATCCAGAGCAGCGAGGCCAAGGTGGGGCCGTATTCGCTACAGGACTTCTCGTTGTTCCAGGTGCTGCGCTACGGATTCCGGCCCTCGAAGATCGCGTTCCTGGCCTGGCACGCCTGGAGCGATCCCGACAGCGGACGATGGCCGCCGGGATTTCCGGAGGGCAAACGACCCACATATTCGCTGAAGGAGATTCGGCACTGGCTGGGCGTCTTCGCGCAGCGGTACTACTCGTTCAGCCAGTTCAAGCGTTCGGCTCTGCCTAACGGGCCCAAGGTCTCTCACGGTGGGTCGCTGTCGCCGCGCGGTGACTGGCGGGCGCCTTCGGACATGTCGGCGCGGATCTGGCTGGCCGAGATCGAACGCGAGATACCCGAAGAGTAGGCCTCAGCAGCAGGTGTCGCCGCGCCAGGCCTGCCGGCCCTCCCGGGCCGCGACGGCGGCAATCACCAACGCGGTTGCGGGGTCGGCCCACCACCAGCCGAGCAACGCGTTGAGCAACAAGCCAGCCAGAAGCACCGCCGAGATAGGTGCACAGCAGCGTCTGCTTGGAATCGGCTACCGCGGAGCAGGATCCGTACTCCCGGCCGCCGCGCCGCTGGGCCAGGGAAAGCCCGGGCATCACGGCCAGGCTGACGGTGGCCAGGCCGATGCCGATCGTGGAATGGCGTGCCTCCTGGACTCCGCCCAGCGCCAGCACCGATGCCACCACCACGTAGCCGGCCAGCGCGAAGAACGAGACAGCCACGAACCGCAGCGCGGCCTGCCCTCGCGTGTGCGGGTCCGGCGCGGCGAACTGCCAGGCGATGGCGGCCGCGGAGGACACCTCGATGAGGCAGTCCAGACCGAAGCCGACCAACGTCCGCGTAGCGCGACTGCAGAGCCAACGCTGAACTGTCTTGCGCTACAGCCTGCCGTCGATGCGCAGCTCCGGATGCACCCAGTTCGGCGAGCGGCGTTCTTTGAACGCCAGGAAGCCCTCGATCGACTCCGGTGAGCCCAGGCTGCGTTGCATGCCGATCCGGTCGTAGAGGCCCAGATAGTTGTCGATGCTGGACTTCACCACCGACCGCGCACCCGGCGCGGTACGACAGCACTGGGCGAGAACCTCGCGCGCGGCTTCGGCCAGATCGGCGTGCGGCACCACGCGGGCGACCATGCCCCAATCCAGGGCCTCGTCGGCGGTCAGCGTACGGCCGGTGAACATCAGGTCGCGGGTCCGCACCGGGCCGATCAGCCGCGCCAGCATCTGGCTGTAATAGGTGTCGGCGATACCGCGGTAGAGCTCCGGAACGCGGAATGTCGCGCGGTCGCTGACCACTGCCATGTCGGCGCACAACGCGATCTGCAGCCCGCCGCCCTGGCACAGGCCGTTGACGGCGGCGACCACCGGTTTGGCGGACTGTCGCAGACTGTCGAACGGAAGGGCGTCCATGCCCAGCGCTGCTCCGAAGGTCAACCAGTTGTCGGTGCCGCCGCCGCCCATGTCGCCGCCGGGAGCGAAGACGTCACCCGTCCCGGTGATGAGCAGCCCGGCCAGGTCGGGGTCGGATCCGACATGGTTGACCGCGTACTTGATGCCGAAGTACATCGCCGCCGTCATCGCGTTGCGGGCCTCGGGACGGTCCAGCGTGCAGACCCCGAACGCGCCCTCGCGGGTGAATTTCAAGAACGGGGTGCCCAACCAGTCGCCGTCTGGCGGTCGCGGTGGGTCAGTGGGTGCCATCGCGTGCACACTATCGCCACTACGGTAGGTGGTTCAGTACTGGGTGAGAGCGTCCTCGATGGCGTCATCGGTTGGCGCGCAGTCGCCGGCGCCCGATACCAGCGTCGCCAGAGCGCCGGCCGTGCACGCACGGCGCAGAGCACGGTGATGGCCACTTCGCCAGTCCGCGGCGAGAACACCGGCGAAGACGTCGCCGGCGCCGGTGGTGTCGACCGCCTCCACCTCCGGGCTTGGTATCTCGACGGTGCTGTCGGGACCGCGGTAGGTGGCTCCGCGGGCGCCCCGGGTGACGACGATATGGCGTGTGGCCCAGCGCCAGTGCGGCTCCTCGGACTCGTTGACGATCACGACGTCGGTGACGTCGGCCAATTCCTCGAGGCCGGCGTTGTCGCTGGCGGGGGAAGCATTGACGATCACGGTCGCTCCCACGGAGCGGCCTTCGCGCGCGGACGCCACCGCCGTCGCCAACGGCACCTCCAAGGAGATGAGCAGTACTTCGCACTCGGAGATCACGGCACGCGCGGCGGCCGAGCTCAACGTCAGGTGGGCGTTGGCGCCCGGAGCGACCACGATCAGATTCTCGCCGTGGTCGTCGACCAGGATGACCGCGCTGCCGCTGGCGGCCGAGAGGCGTTCCAGACCATCGAGTCCGACGCCGTTGGCACTGAGGTGGGCTCGTAATGCGGCGCCGGGGGGATCCTCACCGACGGCCCCCACGAACTGGACGCTGGCACCGGCGCGGGCCGCTGCGACTGCCTGATTCCCGCCCTTGCCGCCGGGACCCGTGGTGACCGAGGTGGCCAGAATTGTTTCCGCCGGCTGCGGGAGAGTGGGCACCCGGAAAAACTGGTCGACGTTCACGCTTCCGACTACACATACCCGTGTCACCTGAATTGCCCCGCTCGCCAAAGAGATCGTCGCACAGCATTGTTGCGGACCGTCGGCATTCTTTCGCCCCTTCGGGACAGTCCCGCTCGGTTGTCAGTATCAACGGGCGGTGCGGCGCCAGACCTCGGTGCAAGCCCTTCTGGCCCGACCTAGCTCGGCCTCGGAAACTCGGGAGCCTTGGTAGAAGCTGCGTTCGATCATCCAGCACAAGGCTCGCGCTATGCCGGTGATGTCGGCGCTCGGCACGTCCGGTTCGCTGTTCATGTGCCGCAGAATGTCGGCAATGGCCTCGATGAAGATCTCAGCGGTATCAGTCCAGAGGGTGTCGATCTCGGGAACCGATGACGCCAGGTCGATCGCCGTGCGCATCACGACGCCGTGTTCACGCCAAAGGGCTTCGGTTCTGGCCATCGCCTCGTCGATGGCGTATTCACCGCGTGCGGCATCCGAGGCGGCTTGGCGTGATTTCTCCCGGAGCGCCTCGACGGTCCGCGCGACCAGCGCTGTGATGATGTCCTGCTTGGATCCGAAATAGAAGTACAGGGCGCCCCGGGTTATCCCCGCCCCCGCGGCGATGTCGGCAACCACCATAGTCTCGTAGCCTTGCTCAGCGAGCAGCCGTTCAGCGGTGTCCAGGATTGCCTGCTCCCGCAAATCCCCTTTTCGAGGCATCGCTGAACCACGCCGGGTCGAACGCGACGGCGCTCGCATGACTAGCCGGCCGCAATCTGGTGGCCGTCGGGGAAGTCGGTTGTGCGAGAGACGGATTCCCACGCGTCGATCTCGTCGTCGACAGCGCGGCGCGCGGTCCGGATCAGACGAAGTGCGTCAGATCCCAGCACGAGATGCCTCGGCGGATTGACCGACCCGGCGACGCGGATGACCACAGCGGCAGCCTTCGCAGGGTCACCGAGTTGGTTGCCGCTGGCCTGCGCGCGCGCGTCGCGGATGGGTGTGAATAGATCGTCGTAGTCGGGGATCGATCGCTCTGATCGCCTCATTGACCGACCGGCCCAGTCGGTGCGGAACGACCCCGGCTCGATGGCAGTCACGTGGATACCGAACTGTGCGACCTCTTTTGCCAGGCTCTCCAGTAATCCTTCCAGAGCGAATTTGCTGCCGCAGTAGGCGGTCAGACCGGCCGGCGCCATCAACCCGCCCATCGACGTGACCGCCATGAGATGACCGCTGCGGCGCTGGCGCAGGTGAGGTAGGGCCGCTTGGAACGTCGCGGCAACGCCGAACACGTTGGTGTCGAACTGGGCGCGTAACTCGCTGAGGGGCGTTTCCTCGAAGATGCCTTCGAGTCCGTAGCCCGCGTTGGCGATCACGACATCGATGGGGCCGACGGTGGATTCGACATCGTTCACGGTGGCGAACACCGCGCTGTCGTCGGTCACGTCCAGCAGTCGGCCGTGGGCGACGGGGGACAGGGCTTCGAACGACTCGAGGTCGGCCTCGCGACGGACAGTTCCAACGACGGAGTGGCCCGCCTCCAGTGCAGCTTCGGCGAACGCGCGTCCCAGACCGCTGCTGACGCCGGTGATCAAGAACGTCTTCACCGGTGATCTCCTCTCACTCGATTCGTTAGAGATCCTAGAGAGAAAATCAACATAGTGTCGATTTTAGTTGACGATGCGTCGACTTATTGCGATCTTCGGCTGGTGGGCCCCCACCTGCCGGTTGGTAGAGAGACCGATACCCTGTGGTAATGAGCGTCCAAGCGCCGGCTCCGGAGGGCAGGAGCGAAGCGACCCGGGAAACAGGTCCGGAGGGCAGGAGCGAAGCGACCCGGGAAACAGGTCCGGAGGGCAGGAGCGAAGCGACCCGGGAATCTGGACCCGACGTGAAGAGTCAGGTGCACGACGCGGCCCGCCGGTCGCGGATCGCCGCGCGGACCCTGGCATCGCTAACCACCACCGTGAAAGACCGCGCCTTGCACGCGGCCGCCGACGCGGTGCTGGCCCACACCCACCAGATCCTGGCGGCCAATGCCGAGGATCTCGACGCGGCACGGGCCACCGGTACCGCCGAAGCCATGTTGGATCGGCTGGCGCTCAACCCGCAGCGGGTCGACGGCATCGCCGCGGGCCTGCGTCAGGTCGCGGGATTGCCCGACCCGATCGGCGAGGTGCTGCGCGGCCGGACCCTGCCCAACGGGTTGCAGCTTCGCCAGCAGCGCGTGCCGCTCGGCGTCATCGGCATCGTCTACGAGGGCCGGCCCAACGTCACCGTCGACGCCTTCGGGCTCACCCTGAAATCGGGCAACGCCGTCCTGCTGCGCGGCAGCTCCTCGGCGGCCCACTCCAACGCCGAGCTGGTCACCGTGTTGCGCGGTGCGCTGGCCGGTGAAGGGTTGCCCGAGGATGCGGTGCAATTGCTGCCCAGCGCTGACCGGTCCAGCGTCACCCACCTCATCCAGGCCCGCGGTCTGGTCGACGTGGTCATCCCGCGCGGCGGTGCTGGACTCATCGACGCCGTCGTCCGCGACGCCATGGTGCCCACCATCGAGACCGGTGTGGGCAACTGCCACGTCTATGTGCACGGCGCCGCCGACCTCGACGTTGCCGAACGAATCGTGTTGAACGCCAAGACCCGTCGGCCCAGCGTCTGCAACGCCGCCGAAACGCTGCTGGTCGACGAGGCCGTGGCCGACATCGCCCTACCCCGGCTGGTCGGCGCGCTGCAGCAGGCCGGTGTCACCGTCCACGACAACCCCACCGAGGACGAACTGCGCGCGGAGTTCCTGTCGATGGATATCGCCGTGGCGCGCGTCGACGGCCTCGACGCCGCCATCGAGCACATCAACACCTACGGCACCGGCCACACCGAGGCCATCGTCACCACCGATCTCGCTGCGGCGCAACGCTTCACCGAGCGGGTGGATGCGGCCGCGGTGATGGTCAACGCCTCCACGTCGTTCACCGACGGTGAGCAATTCGGCTTTGGAGCCGAGATCGGCATATCCACCCAGAAGCTGCATGCTCGCGGCCCGATGGGTTTGCCAGAACTGACCTCGACAAAGTGGATCGTCTGGGGAGACGGCCATACCCGACCTGCCTGACCCACGACAGGAGACCCCGTGACCGAAACCCCCGCACGTCCCGCGCCGCTGTTCAGCGACATCGACGACGTGTCCAAGCGGCTGGCCGAGACCGGTTACCTGCCCGACACCGCCACCGCCACCGCGGTGTTCCTGGCCGACCGGCTGGGTAAGCCACTGCTCGTCGAAGGTCCCGCAGGCGTCGGCAAGACCGAACTGGCCCGGGCGGTCGCCCAGACCACCGGGTCGGGCCTGGTGCGGCTGCAGTGCTACGAGGGTGTCGACGAGGCCCGAGCACTCTACGAGTGGAACCACGCCAAGCAGATCCTGCGGATGCAGTCCGGATCGAACGACTGGGACCAGGCCAAGTCCGACATCTTCAGCGAGGAATTCCTGTTGTCGCGGCCGCTGCTCACCGCGATCCGGCGCACCGAGCCGACCGTCCTGCTGATCGACGAGACCGACAAGGCCGACATCGAGATCGAAGGTCTGCTGCTGGAGGTGCTGTCGGACTTCGCGGTCACCGTGCCGGAACTGGGCACCATCACCGCCTCGCGCACCCCGTTCGTGGTGCTGACCTCCAACGCCACTCGGGAGCTGTCCGAGGCGCTCAAACGACGCTGCCTCTTTCTGCACATCGACTTCCCCGACCCCGATCTGGAGCGCCGCATCCTGCTGTCCCGGGTGCCCGAGCTGCCGGAATCGCTGGCCGCCGAACTGGTTCGCATCATCGGGGTGCTGCGCGGCATGCAGCTCAAGAAGGTGCCGTCGGTCGCCGAGACCATCGACTGGGGACGCACCATCCTGGCCCTGGGGCTGGACACCATCGACGACGCCACCATCGCCGCGACCCTGGGCGTGATCCTCAAACACCAGTCCGATCAACAGCGCGCCTCCGGCGAGCTCCGGCTGAACTAGGATTCTGCAGATGGCCGTCCGCAGGGTGCGCCCCCCGCAGCCGCTGGCCCCGCACGGCCTGCCGGGCCATCTGGTTGGCTTCGTCGAAGCCCTGCGTTCCCAAGGTATTTCGGTGGGCCCGTCGGAGACTGTCGACGCCGGCCGGGTGCTGACCGTGCTCGGACTCGGTGACCGCGAGGCGTTGCGGGAGGGGCTGGCGTGTGCGGTGTTGCGCCGCGCCGATCACCGCCAGACCTACGACGCGCTGTTCGACCTGTGGTGGCCGGCCGCGTTGGGCGGGCGAACCGTCGTCGAGGAGGAAGACGGCGGGCAATCCCCGCCGCAGGGATTGCCGCCCGAAGACGTCGAGGCCATGCGAGCCATGCTGCTCGACCTGCTGGCCGACAACCCCGACATCGGCGATCTCGACGAGCGGCTGGTCGCGATGATCGCCCAGATCGTCGAGGCCTACGGCCGCTACACCTCCAGCCGCGGTCCGTCGTACTCGTCGTATCAGGCGCTCAAGGCCATGGGCCTGGACCAACTCGAGGGCCGATTGCTGGCCGGGCTGCTCGCGCCGCACGGCGACGACCCGAGTCCCACGCAGGAGCAGATCGCCAAAGCGATTGCCGCGCAGAAGATTGCCCAACTGCGCCGGCTGGTGGAAAGCGAGACCAAGCGGCGTACCGCAGAACAGCTGGGCCGCGACCACGTGCAGATGTACGGCATCCCGCAGCTGGCCGAGAACGTCGAGTTCCTGCGGGCCTCCGGCGACCAGCTGCGCCAGATGCGCAATACGGTCCAGCCTTTGGCCCGGATGCTGGCCACCCGGCTGGCCGCCAAGCGCCGGCGGCACCGCGCCGGCGCGATCGACCTGCGCAAGACCCTGCGCAAGTCGATGTCCACCGGCGGTGTGCCGATCGACGTGGTGCTGCGCAAGCCACGCCCGGCCCGGCCGGAACTCGTTGTGCTGTGCGACGTCTCGGGCTCGGTGGCGGGCTTCAGCCACTTCACCCTGCTGCTGGTTCACGCGCTGCGCCAACAGTTCTCCCGGGTGCGGGTGTTCGCCTTCATCGACACCACCGACGAGGTGACGCACCTGTTCGGTCCGGACGCCGACCTGGCGGTCGCCATTCAGCGCATCACCAGGGAGGCGGGTGTCTACACCCGTGACGGACATTCCGATTACGGCAACGCGTTCGTGTCGTTCAGCGAGAACTTCCACAACGTGCTGTCCCCACGTAGCTCGCTGCTGGTGTTGGGTGACGGGCGGACCAACTACCGCAATCCCGCGACCGACGTGCTGGCACACATGGTCAACGCCAGCCGGCACGCCCACTGGCTTAACCCCGAACCGCGGCACCTGTGGGGAAGCGGAGACTCGGCCGTCCCGCGTTACGAGGACATCATCACCATGCACGAGTGCCGGTCGGCCAAGCAGCTCGCTACGGTGATCGACCAGCTGTTGCCGGTCTAGCGTCGGTCATTCACTCCTCACCGGGTGACCGGGAGGGTGCCCCAGGAGTAGTACTCGCGGACGATCATCGCGGCGGTCCGCTCAGTGTCGGTGAATCGGAGTTCGTCCGGCCGCAGCACGTCGCGATAGTAGGAGCCGGTGAGGGCCTTGCCGAAATCCTCCAGGCCGCCCGTTACGCCGATCGAACCGCTGCTGTCGAACGGTGCGAGCTGTAGTCCGCTGAGACGGAGTACGTCGGCCGGGCAATATTCCACGCGTCCGCGGGCGTCGCGCCCTTCGGGATTGCCCATGGCAAGGGGACCGTGGACGGTGATCCAGTGGTGGCGATACTCCTGCACGGTGAGGCTCGGTTTCCGAGTCCCCAGGACAATCACCTTGAACTCGCCCGGTGCGGTATCCCAGATCGGATGGACCATGCCGGCCGTTTCCCGAGCGGCCGGGACATCAACCGCCGGTTGGTTTTCCAGGCCGGCCGCGTTGGGGTGTGCGAAGAATCGCCGCGCCGAAACGGCCGTGTCGAACCAGTATTCCTCGGTCCCGGCGAAGGTGCCGCTGCCATCACCGATGATCGGTCCGGCGCTGGGCAGCCGGACGGACTGGGCATAACGCATCGCCCCGTCCGTCCCCTGGAGTCGCTCGACGATCGCGGGTGCGGCATTGAGCCGCTGTTCGGTCAGGTCATCCGGTGTCTGGGTGCCGGCCAGTGTGAGCAGAATGGTGACTTTGAGCATGGTTCGCTTTCCGTTGGACCGACCTGATGCATTGCCAGGGCATGCAGGTGCGAACTGCCGGGATGCCGGGCGGCTAGATGCGCGCCGATGGGAGCTCGCTGGGGTAGCTGTAGAACCGCCCGTCCGGGTCGTAGCGTTGGCGCAGCGCTTCGAGACGCGCGGCGCTGTCGGGGTGCAGGATCGCGACCGGGTGCGCGAACAGGTTCGAGTCGCCGACGTAGCCTGCGCCCAGCGAGTACTTGTCGATGCGCTGGATCGCGTCGGTGTGCCAGGCGAGCATCTCCTCGTCCTGAGCGCTGTCGGTATAGCCGCCGTAGACCTGGAACGAGATCTTGGCCTGAAGGCTGAATGCGGCGTTGGGAGGTGGCCCGTCACCCATCATTGTTCCCGGGATCAGCCACATCGTCGATGTCGAGTTGGGCAGTTCGTCGATGATCTGTTTCGCGTCGCGCCACAGGCCCTGCGCCGATGTGTCGTTGACCCAGAGGTTGTCGGACAGATACCGCAGACCTTCGGGGTACATCGCGTCGAAGGTCGCGCATAGCGCGGCATGCGTCGTGGGCTGGGCGCTGATGTGCAGCAGGGCGCGGTCCAGACCGGGTGCGGACTCCAGAGGGGCAAGATTCGCCGCCGCCTGCTCGAGGGTATCGGCGAAGGTGTAGCTGACGAGCATCAGGACCTTCTGGTCTCCGCCGACCGCCGGGTTGGCGCCCGCGACAAGAAGGCCGGGATGGTCGGCCTTGACATACCAGTCGATCAACTCGTCGTAGGCTGACAGCGGATGAACCTGGACGGACGAGGCGATCACCGCGGGCAACGGGCGCAAGTCGACGTGCAGGCGGGTCACCACGGCGAAGAATCCTGGACCGGCTCCGCGGGCTGCCCACATGACGTCGGCGTACTCATCGTCGTTGGCATGCAGGGCTTCCCCGTCGGCAGTGACGACGTCGACGGCGTGGACGCTGCCGGCGCCGAGTCCCACCTGGGCGGAGTTGAATCCGTAGCCGCCGCCGAGGACGAAGCCGGTCACGCCGACACTGGGGCAGTGGCCGAAGGGGAAGTACATCCCGTGCGCCGCCAGCGCCGCCGACAGTTCGTCGACGCGTACGCCGGCCTCCACGGTGGCGGTGCCGGCTTCGAGGTCGACTTCCACGGCTTTCAGGTGCGAGAGATCCAAAAGTAGACCGCCGTCGCGGACCGCGTTGCCCACCCAGCTGTGACCACCGGAACGGATCCCGATCTGAAGTCCCTCGGCGCGAGCCAGGTTGACGGCGCGGACCACGTCGTCCCGGCTGCCGGCGACCACGATGACCGCAGGAAACCGTTTGGGTTTGAGCGCATTCCACACCGCAGCGCAGCGCGCTGTCTCGTATCCCTCGTCGCCTCGGCGGTACACGGTGCCGTCGAACGTCGTCATTTGACCAGCCCAGACCGTAGGACCTTGTGGGTCGGGTTCGTCGAGGGTTTGGTCACCCAGACCATGCGATACCTCCGCTGTCCGCAGTCGAGGGGGATCGCCGCGACTGTCATATGAATATTCATACGAACGTGAACGTACGCCGGTCGTGGGCGGCCGTCAACTATGACGGCGGGTACCTTGAGATTCGTGACCGAACGCTCAGGTGGCCAATCGAGTGCGACGCCATCGCCCGCGCGTGGGGGTTCTGCTGCACTGCCGTTGACTGCGGCTATCTCGGCGAAACCGGCTGCCAGGAAGAAGAATTCACCGACCGGGGTGCAGAAAGCCGCCAACCGGGCGGCGGCTGAGCGCTCGCCGGGTCAAGGGCAGCGGCGTCGCCGATCCGGTGATCCCGGACGGCAGCGAGACCCGGCGCGCACCCGGGAGCTGATCTTGAACGCGGCCAGCGAGGAATTCGGAAGCGTCGGTTTCGAGGCGGCCCGGGTGGCACGGATTGCCGAGCGCGCCGGCGTTGCCCAACAGATGATCAGTTACCACTTCGGCGGCAAGCGCGGCCTGTTCGAGGCGCTCAGTGAGCGCTGGATCGACAGTGGCCGGTCGTTGAACGAGAGCACCGAGTCCGTCGTCGACATGCTCGGCGAGCTGATCCACCGGGCGGCCGACGAATCTGCGTGGGCGCAGGCGCTCGTCTTGGATGGGCAGGGCATCGATCACGCCAACCTGGTCGAACGGTTAGCGCCCATCCTCGACGATGTCCGCTCGTTCCAGGCCCAGGGCAAGCTGCCCGCCGACATCGACGCCGGCATATTCGCGTTCATGATGTTCGCGCTCACCCTCGCCCCGACCGCGTTCCCGCACATTGCGCGAGCCTTCTCGGTCGTCGACCCCGGTAGCCCCGACTTCACGAGCTACTACGCCAGGCAAGTCCAGGCGATCCTTAACCTCCAGCTTCGGCGCTCGTAGTAGCACCCGGCCGTTGCACCCGACCGGTGCGGGCGGGTCGTGCGGTATGCGCTCTGCCGCCGGGCGTGAGCACGGGGGTCCGGCGCCGAGCCTCCCGTAAGCTGGTCAATCGTGGTTTCCTCGGCTCGGCGCAGGCTCGGCGTGATGGGTGGGACGTTCGATCCCATCCACAACGGCCACCTCGTCGCTGCCAGCGAGGTAGCCAACCAGTTCGACCTCGACGAGGTGGTGTTCGTCCCCACTGGCCAGCCGTGGCAGAAATCGCGCGAGGTCACCCCGCCCGAGGACCGCTACCTGATGACGGTGATCGCCACCGCATCCAATCCGCGGTTCTCGGTCAGCCGTGTCGACATCGACCGGGGCGGCCCCACCTACACCAACGACACCCTGCGCGATCTGCGTGCGCTCAACCCCGATACCGACCTCTACTTCATCACCGGGGCCGACGCACTGGCGTCGATCCTGTCCTGGCAGAACTGGGAGGAGCTGTTCGCGCTGGCGAAGTTCGTCGGCGTCAGCCGCCCCGGCTACGAACTCAACGGCCAGCACATCGTCGCCGCCTTCGACCAACTGCCGGAGGAGGCGCTGAGTCTGGTCGAGGTTCCCGCCCTGGCGATCTCGTCCACCGACTGCCGCACCCGGGCCGCCGAGAACCGGCCGATCTGGTACCTGGTGCCCGACGGCGTCGTCCAATATGTGTCCAAGCGCCGCCTCTACCGGCGGCCTGGGCAACCCGGCCCGATGGCCGCCACAATGATCGAGGAGACCCCCTAAGTGACCGCGTCCACCGAAGCGATCCAGATGGCCACCGTGGCGGCCAGAGCAGCCGCTGCCAAACTCGCCCAGGACGTCGTCGTCATCGACGTGTCCGGCCAGCTGGTGATCACCGACTTGTTCGTGATCGGTTCGGCGTCCAACGAACGCCAGGTCAACGCCATCGTCGACGAGGTCGAGGAGAAGATGCGGCTGGCCGGATACAAGCCGGCCCGGCGCGAAGGCACTCGCGAGGGCCGGTGGGTGTTGCTCGACTACGTCGACATCGTGGTCCACATCCAGCACCAGGAGGAGCGCAACTTCTACGCGCTGGACCGGCTGTGGCGGGACTGCCCACTGGTGAACGTGGACCTCGACGACATCGAGGTCGTCGACACCGCCGACGCGTCGGCGACCGCGGCGGAGGGCAATCCGTGACGGTGCGGCGCCTGGTGATGCTGCGGCATGGACAGACCGAGTACAACGCCGACAGCCGGATGCAGGGCCAACTCGACACCGTGCTGACCGACCTGGGCCGGGCCCAGGCCGTGGCGGCCGCCGAGGTGCTGGCGAAACGCCAGCCCCTGCTCATCGTCTCCTCGGACCTTCGGCGGGCCTACGACACCGCCGTGTCGCTGGGGGAGCGCGCCGGCCTGCGAGTCCAGATCGACACCCGGCTGCGCGAAACCCATCTCGGCGACTGGCAGGGGCTGACCCACCACGAGGTGGACGCCGTCGCGCCCGGCGCACGGCTGGCCTGGCGCGACGACGCGACCTGGGCCCCGCACGGTGGCGAGAGCCGCATCGACGTCGCCGACCGCAGCGTGCCGCTGGTCGCCGAACTCATCGCCGGGGAACCGGAATGGGGTGGTGACGATCCCGACCGTCCCGTCGTGCTGGTGGCGCACGGCGGGTTGATCGCGGCGTTGTGTGCGGCGCTGCTGGCGCTGCCCGTCGACAGCTGGCCCGTGTTGGGCGGGATGGGCAACGCCAGCTGGGCCCAGCTGTCTGGACACGGCCCCGACGGCGGCGCGTTCGAGGACATCCGGTGGCGCCTCGATGTCTGGAACGCCTCGGCCCAGGTGGCCAACGATGTCCTCTGACCCCGGTTCGTCGCCGGGTCTGTCCACGCCAGCTCGCCGAACTTTGCTGGTCTTCGCCGACTCGTTGTCCTACTACGGCCCGCAAGGTGGCCTGCCCGCCGACGATCCTCGGATCTGGCCGAATATCGTTGCCGCACAACTGGGCTGGGATCTTGAGTTGATAGGCCGCATCGGCTGGACGTCACGTGACGTGTGGTGGGCGGCAACCCAGGACCCCCGTGCCTGGGCGGCGCTGCCGCGAGCCGGCGCGGTGATCTTCGCGACCAGCGGGATGGATTCCCTGCCCTCGCCGTTGCCAACGGCGTTTCGGGAAGCCATCCGCTACATCCGGCCGCCGTGGCTGCGCCGGTGGGTCCGCGACGGGTACGGCTGGGCGCAGCCTCGGCTGTCTGCTGTCTCTCGCCCCGCGCTGCCGCCCAGGCTGAGCGCGGAGTATCTGGAAATGACTAGGGCAGCAATCGATTTCAACAGGCCTGGCATCCCGATTGTCGCATCGCTGCCGTCGGTGCACATCGCCGACGCCTACGGCAACGCCCACCATGGCCGGCCCGGCACGGTTTCGGCGATCACCGACTGGGCGGCCCGCCACGGCATCCCGCTGGTCGATCTGAAAGCCGCGGTGGCCGAGGAGGTCCTGGCCGGACGGGGTAACCCCGACGGCATCCACTGGAACTTCGAAGCGCACGCGGCCGTCGCGGAGTCGATGTGCAAGGCGCTCGCCGAAGCTGGCGTTCCGCACGAGAAATCCGCAGACTAACCCATGGCGGTTGTCGTGGTCACCGACTCGTCGGCGCGGCTGCCGGCCGCCGATGCCCGCGCGTGCGGCATTCGTGTCGTGCCGCTGCATATCCTGCTCGACGGCCGCGACATCCGCGACGGAGTCGATCCGGTTCCGGCCGATCTGTACCAGCGTGGAGTCGTGACCACGGCCGGCGCCACCCCGGGTGAACTCGCGGCGGTCTACCGGCAGGCGCTGCAGGACAGCGGCGGCGACGGTGTGGTGGCGGTCCACCTGTCCGGGGAACTGTCGAGCACGGTGGGCGCCGCCGAGTACGCGGCGCGAGATTTCGGCGGTGCCGTGCGGGTGGTCGACTCGAAAACCACCGCGATGGGGACCGGGTTCGTCGCGCTGGCCGCCGCCCGGGCGGCTCAGGGGGGTACCGTCCTGGATTCCGTTGTCGCCGAGGCTGAATCACTGACCGCGCGGGTACACGCCTACATCGTGGTGCATCGGCTGGACAATCTGCGCCGCAGTGGCCGGATCGGGACCGCGGCGTCCTGGCTGGGCACCGCGCTGGCGCTCAAGCCGCTGCTGCGCATCGACGAGCAGGGCCGACTGGTGTTGGCCCAGCGGGTGCGCACCGCATCCAAGGCGGTCGCCGCGATGGTGGAGCAGGTGCTCGACGTGGTCGGCGAACAGCGCGCGGCGCTGGCGGTTCACCACATCGACAATCCCGGCGCGGCAGCGGAGATCGCCGCCACGCTCTCGGCCGCGTTGCCGGGTTGCGGGCCCGCCGTCGTCACCGACCTGGGGCCGGTCCTGGGCGTGCATGTCGGCACCGGCGCGGTGGGCGTCGTCGTTGCGCTCGATCCCACCGCGCCGCAGTCCGTCAGGCCTGCTTGAGCGCCTCGATGTCGAGGGTGATGGTGACCTTGTCGCCGACGACGGCGCCACCGGTCTCCAGCGGCATGTCGATGTCGATGCCGAAGTCCTTGCGGTTCAACACGACCGAGGCTTCGAATCCGGCGACCGCGCCGTGGCCCATGCCCGGGTTCACGCCGTTGAAGCGCAGCGGCAGGCTGATCCGCTTGGTGACACCCTTGAGGGTGAAGTCACCCTCAAGGACGTAGTCATCGCCGTCGGGCCTCACCGACGTCGAGGCGAAGGTGGCGGAGGGGTACTTCTCGACGTCGAAGAAGTCAGGTGCGCCCAGATGCGCGTCGCGCTGCTCGTTGCCGGTGTTCACCGAGGTGACGTCGATCTCCGCGGTGACCGACGCGGTGCCGTCCTCTCCGACGGTGATGGTGCCGCCGAATGCGCCGAAGGTGCCGCGGACCTTGCTGACGACGAGGTGGCGTACCGAGAAGCCGATCGACGAGTGGACGGCATCGATCGCCCAGGTGCCGTTGAGGTCGACGGTGTGAACCGGTGCAGCCATGGTGGGTCTCCTTGATTCAGTGGTCCGGGCCCTACGCCCGGCCTGCGCCAAGTAAACGGACCATGGTCCGGATTAATTCCCTCACCCCCCGCGGTGGCCGTGCGAATCGGCCATCAGTGGCCGCTGAATCTCCCGGTCACCGGCGGCAGGTCGGCCAGCGTGACAATCCCCGGCGCGGCCGCGACCACCGCCGGCACCGCGTTGGTCACCGGCATGGCCGTGTAGATCATGCCGAGCCCCATGAATCCGGGCTCGGTCCAGTCTTTGGGCGGCAGGCAGTGCAGCACCGTGCGCATATTGGGCACGCCGAAGACCTGGATGACGTGGCCGTGCTCCAGCGGCTTGGGCGGTACCACGTGGTCGCCCATCGTCCAGTTGAAGCCGACACTGACCACGTTGCGTTCGCCCACCCAACCCCGGTGATAGCCATAGACTCCGCCCACGCTGCCCTCCGGAATGGTCATGAAACCGAGGTCGGTATCACCGGTGGCCGTGGTGAAGGTGACGTCGAATGTCATCCGGTCGAGGTCGGCGCCGATTGCGTCGGCCATCATCGCGGCCGACTCGGCGAACACCTCACTTTCCCGGCGCACGCTCTCCTCCAGACCGGGAGTCTGCGGATCGCAGCCGAAACCCATGGCGCTCTGGGTGCCCGCGGACTCGTAGGTCGAACAATCCACGGACTCGGTGATGCGGATCTCGTCGACCCGTTCGCAGGCGCCGGAGAGCACCATGCCGACCATGTTGGTCATCCCCGGGTGCGCGCCACTACCGAAGATCGTGGAGTTGCCGTGTCCGCACGCCGTGCGGATCCGCGCGAGGTCTTCGGGCGACTGCTTGCCCCCGGTGATCCAGGCGGCCGACGAGCACACGTTGACCCCGGCTTCCAACAGCTGCACCAGCTCGTCGATGTTCGGCCACAGCGGGTTGTAGCAGCAGGCGTCCGGCTGGGTGGCCAGCAGGGCATCGATGTCGTTGGTCGCGGTGACGCCGGTCGGCTCAGGCCAGCCGGACAGCTCCGCGGCGTCGACACCGACCTTGTCGGCGCCGTGGGCGTATACCCCGACCAGCTCCATGTCCGGGCGGCTGATGATGGCGTGCAGCGATCGGCGCCCGATATTGCCGGTTGTCCACTGGATCACCCGCAGCGCGCGGTCGGCGGTGGCGGTCATGGAACTTCTCCTCGACAGTCGGAAGTAGACACTCTCGAAGAGTTGTACAGCATCGCGCGCTGCCTTGTGGGCGAGGTCACATGCGGTCGACGACAATCAGCCCGTCCCCAGACCGCGGTTCGTCCACAGGCCGGCCGCGGACGATGTCGGACCGGGTACCGCAGTCGGCGCATCGTCCTAGCGTCGCGGCATGCGCACCGAGCCACCCTTGGTTAGCCTGCACCGCCGTCTGCGTCCCGCCGAGCCGGCCAGGCCGCCCACCGACAGCGTGGACGACGCTGACGATGACGACGACGGCGAGGTGCCGTTGCCGAGCTGGATCCCCGAGGCGGCCAGCGGGCGAAGCCGCGGCTGGCTCGCCGCCATCCGCGCCGATCCCGGTCGCAGCGGGGGAGTCGTACTGGCGGCCATTGCGCTGATCGCAGTCCTCATCACGGTGATCACCCTGATGCGCGACGAGCCCCCGCCGGTCGTGTCGGCCAAGCTGCCGCCGGTCGAGATGGTGTCCTCGGCGGCCCCGCGGCCCAGCGCCGACCCCCACCAGCCGGTCGTCGTCAGCGTCGTCGGATTGGTCACCAACCCCGGACTGGTGACCCTGGCGCCCGACGCGCGAATCGCCGACGCGGTGTCGGCGGCCGGCGGTGTGCTCGGCGGCGCGGACATGCTCGGACTGAACCTGGCTCGCCACCTCACCGACGGCGAACAGATCGTCGTCGGCATCACCGCACCAGCCGGTCAGGCGCCCGCCCTGGGCAGCTCGGTCAGCGGCGGTCCACGTGTGCCGGCCGAGCCACCCGCGGGCCCCACGCCACATGCACCCGCCGAACCGGTCGATCTGAACACCGCTACCGTCGAGCAACTCGATGCGCTGCCCGGTGTGGGACCGGTGACGGCCACGGCGATCGTGGCCTGGCGCGACACCAACGGACCGTTCAGTAGCGTCGACCAGCTCGGTGAGGTCGACGGTATTGGGCCGGCGCGGCTGGAGAAACTGCGGGCCCAGGTCCGGGTCTGACGCCGTGCAGCCCGACGCCGGAGCGCGGTTGGATCTGCGGCTGGTGCCGGCCGCGGTGACGGCGTGGGCGGTCACCGCGGCGGCCATCACGTGGCCCGTCGGACCGGTGCTGGCTGGCGTGTGCGTGGCGTGCGCACTGCTGTGGCTGGCCCTGACGCGGTGGTGTGGCCGCACCGTTGCGGCGATGCGGGTGGCCGGTGCCGCCATCCTGGGCGCCACCGTGATCGGAGCGGGCTTCGCGCTGGCGGCAGGTATGCGCAGCGCCGCCGTCCGGGACCATCCGGTCGCCCACCGGTTCGGTGCCGTCGCCACGGTCACGGTGACCCCGGTCGAGGATCCGCGCCCGGTGGGCAGCGGCCGGGTGATGTTCGGCGGCACGCTCGGCGCCGTCGACGATCGCGAAATATCAGGCCGCGTAGTGGTTTTCGCGTCCGGCTCAAGGTTCGGCGGCCTCATGGCCGGTCAGCCCGCCCGCTTCACGGCGCGCATCGGTCGCCCCGCCCGGCACGATCTGACGGTAGCGGCGCTCAACGCCACCGGTGAGCCGGTGCTCGGTGCGGCATCGCCGATCCAGCGTGCCGCCCGGGCTGTGCGTGCCCGGTTCGCCCAGGCTGCCCGAGACGTGTTGCCGGTGCAGCAGGCCGCGATCCTGCCCGGGCTGGTGCTGGGGGATACCTCGACCGTGACGCCCCAGACCACCGTGGAATTCCGCACCGCCGGCCTGACCCACCTAACCGCCGTTTCCGGCGCAAACGTCACCATCGTGTGCGGCACGGTGCTGTTGTCGGCGCGTATCGTCGGGCCGCGGGCGGCCGTCGGTCTGGCCGCGGCGGCTCTGCTGGCGTTCGTGTTCGTGGTCCAGCCGAGCGCCAGTGTGCTCAGGGCCGCGGTGATGGGCGCGATCGCCCTGCTGGCGATGGTGTCGGCGCGCCGCCGGCAGGCGATCCCGGTACTGGCCGCCACGGTTCTCGCCCTGCTCCTGGTGGCGCCACAGTTGGCGGTCGACGCCGGGTTTGCGTTGTCGGTGTGTGCCACCGCTGCGTTGGTTGTGTTGGCGCCGGTCTGGTCGGCAGCCCTGGTTGCCCGCGGCTGGCCCAAGCCGGTTGCCGACGTGTTGTGCGTCGCCGTGGCCGCACAATTGGTCACCGCGCCGCTGGTAGCGGCCATCTCCGGGCGGCTGAGTCTGATCGGCATACTCGCCAATATTGCTGCCGCCGTGGTCATTCCGCCGATCACTGTGCTCGGCACCGCCGCCGCCGCGGTGTGTTGGGCGTGGCCGCCGGCCGCCGAGTTGCTCATCCGGTTCACCGGTCCGGAGCTGTGGTGGCTGCTGCGGGTCGCCGGTACCGCTGCCGCGGTACCGGCCGCAGCGGTGCCGGTACCCACCGGCGTCACCGGCGTTCTCAGCGTCGGTGGGGCGGGTGTGCTTGCGGTGCTGGTCTGGCGGATCGTGTTCGGTCGGCGGGTCCGGCCGCCTGGACCGGCCGGGCGCCGCGACTGACGACCGGTGACGTCGGTGCGGCGTGGCAGGATCGTCGGGTGACGTCGCATACCGCTGGCCTGCATCTGATCCTCGGCGAAGAGGACCTGCTGGTCGACCGTGCCGTCACCGCGGTGCTGCGGACCGCCCGCCTGTCCGCCGGCAATGCCGACGTCCCGGTGAACCGGCTGCGCGCCGGGGAGGTATCGGTCAACGAACTCGCCGAGCTCCTGAGCCCGTCGCTGTTCGCCGACGAGCGGGTCGTGGTGTTGGAGGCGGCCGCCGAAGCGGGCAAGGACGCCGTCGAACTCATCGCCTCGGCGGCGGCCGACCTGCCGCCCGGCACCATCCTGGTCGTCGTGCACTCCGGCGGCGGGCGGGCCAAGGCACTGGCCGATCGGCTCAAAAAATTGGGCGCCGAGGTCCATCCGTGCGCCAAGATCGCCAAGCCCGCCGAACGGGCCGACTTCGTCCGCGCCGAGTTCCGCGCTCACAAGGCCAAGGTCGACGACGACACTGTCACCGCGCTGCTCGACGCTGTCGGGTCCGACATCCGTGAACTCGCCTCGGCCTGCTCTCAGTTGGTTGCCGACACCGGCGGCCACGTCGACGCCGTGGCCGTGCGGCGGTACCACTCGGGCAAGGCGGAGGTCACCGGCTTCGACATCGCCGACAAGGCGGTCGTGGGGGACGTGGCCGGATCGGCCGAAGCGCTGCGCTGGGCGATGATGCGCGGCGTTCCGCACGTGCTGCTCGCCGACGCGCTGGCCGAGGCGGTGCACACCATCGCCCGGGTAGGCCCGCTGTCGGGGGATCCGTACCGGTTGGCCTCGGAGGTGGGCATGCCGCCGTGGCGGATCCAGAAGGCGCAAAAACAGTCGCGGCGGTGGTCACGCGACAAGATCGCGACGGCGGTGCGGCTGGTCGCAACACTGAATGCCGATGTCAAGGGCGCGGCGGCCGACGCGGACTACGTCCTGGAGGAAGCGGTGCGCAAGGTGGCGCAGCTGGCCGCCGGGAGCGGCCGGGACTGATCGGGGCGCGAATGCGCCGTCCGATCAGAGCTGGTTGAGGGCCTGCGCCAGCGCCGACTTCTTGTTGGCGGCCTGGTTCTTGTGGATGACGCCCTTGCTGGCGGCCTTGTCCAGCTTGCGGCTGGTGGCGGCGAGCAGCTCGGTGGCCTTGTCCTTGTCGCCGTCGGCGGCGGCCTGACGGAATCCGCGGATGGCCGTGTGCAGGGAGCTCTTCACCGACTTGTTGCGCAGTCTGCGGCGCTCGTTGGTGCGGTTGCGCTTTTCCTGCGACTTGATGTTGGCCACGCGTTAGTTCCTTCTTTGTGCAAGCGGGGATGTCTGTCATGCCGGGGCCGTCGGGCCCTCGGGCAGCGACTGTTCAGGTTACCAGTCGAGTGCACAATCTCCCAAAGTGGACCTCACTGGCCTGCCGAAACGACGATCGTGGGGCAGCATGTGTCGGGTGAGCCTCCGCACCCTGCCTTCCGAAGCCAGCCGGTCCTCGCGCAACGGTTCGCGCAAGCCCCGACAACACGATCACATCTTCGGTGGTTACAACGATCTGGGTTCGTATGCCAAGGCCTTCGACGAGATGTTCGACAACCAGGGCAACGTGCGCGGGCCGTACAAGGGCATCTTCGCCGAGCTGGCGCCCTCGGACGCCGAGGAACTCGAAGGCCGAGCCGAGGCGCTGGGCCGGGCGTTCATCGATCAGGGCATCACCTTCTCGCTGTCCGGCCAGGAGCGGCCCTTCCCGCTCGACCTGGTGCCGCGGGTTATCTCGGCCGCCGAGTGGTCCCGGCTCGAACGTGGCATCACCCAGCGGGTGAAGGCGCTGGAGATGTACCTCGACGACGTCTACGGCGATCAGGAGATCCTCCGCGACGGCGTCATCCCGCGCCGACTGGTCACCTCGTGTGAGCACTTTCACCGGCAGGCGGCCGGAATCAACCCGCCCAACGGAGTGCGCATCCACGTCGCCGGCATCGACCTGGTGCGCGACGCCCAGGGCACCTTCCGGGTCCTGGAGGACAACCTGCGCTCACCGTCGGGGGTGTCCTATGTGATGGAGAACCGGCGCACCATGGCCCGGGTGTTTCCGAACCTGTTCGCCACCCACCGGGTGCGCGCGGTCGGGGACTATTCGTCGCATCTGCTGCGGGCATTGCGCAACGCGGCGGCCACCAACGAGGCCGACCCGACCGTCGTCGTGCTCACGCCGGGTCCGTTCAACTCCGCCTACTTCGAGCACTCGCTGCTGGCCCGTCAGATGGGCGTCGAACTGGTCGAGGGCCGCGACCTGTTCTGCCGCGACAACGTCGTCTACATGCGCACCACCGAGGGGGAGCGCCAGGTCGACGTCATTTATCGGCGCATCGACGACGACTTCCTCGACCCCATGCAGTTCCGCCCGGATTCGGTGCTCGGCGTGGCGGGCCTGCTCAACGCGGCGCGCGCCGGCAACGTGGTGATCTCCAGCGCCGTCGGCAACGGGGTCGGCGACGACAAGCTGGTCTACACCTACGTGCCGACGATCATCGAGTACTACCTGGGTGAGAAGCCGCTGCTGGCCAATGTGGACACGTTCCGCTGCTGGCTGGACAGTGAGCGAGAGGAGGTGCTCGACCGGGTCGACGAGTTGGTGATCAAACCGGTCGAGGGGTCGGGTGGCTACGGGATCGTGTTCGGGCCGGACGCCTCCGACAAGGAATTGGCCACGATCCGCAAGAAGATCATCGCCGACCCGCGCGGGTGGATCGCCCAGCCGGTGGTGCAGCTCTCGACGGTGCCCACCAAGGTCGGTGACGCCTTGGCGCCACGGCATGTGGACCTGCGTCCCTTCGCCGTCAACGACGGCGAGGATGTGTGGGTGCTGCCGGGCGGGCTGACCCGGGTGGCCCTCACCGAGGGGTCGCTGGTGGTGAACTCCAGCCAGGGCGGCGGTTCCAAGGACACCTGGGTGCTGGCGTCGCGAACGTCGGTGGCCGCCCGCGAACTCGGTGCCGCCGAGATCGTCCGCAAGATTCCCAAACCGGCCAAGGCGCCCGTCGTGGAGAAGGGCCCTGAGCAGTCTGGCCAGCAACAACAGGGCCAGCAACAGCAGCAGCAACAGCAGCAGGCGGTGATGCGCTGATGCTGGCTCGCAACGCCGAGGCGCTGTACTGGATCGGCCGCTACGTGGAGCGCGCCGACGAGACCGCCCGCATCCTGGACGTGACGGTCCATCAGCTGCTCGAGGACTCCAGCGTGGACCCCGACCAGACCTCGCGGGTGTTGTTGCAGGTGCTGGGCATCGAGCCGCCCAAACACCAGCTCGACCTGTGGTCGCTGACCGACTTGGTGGCCTTCAGTCGTGACCTGGAGGGCGGCTGCTCGATCGTCGACGCCATCTCCGCAGCCCGTGAAAATGCCCGTTCCGCGCGGGAAGTCACCTCCAGCGACATGTGGGAGTGCCTCAACACCACCTACAACGCGCTGGCCGAGCGGGAGCGCGCGGCCCGCAGGCTGGGCCCGCACGAGTTCTTCTCGTTCATCGAGGGCCGCGCGGCGATGTTCGCCGGGCTGGCGGACTCGACCCTGAGCCGGGACGACGGTTATCGATTCCTGGTGCTGGGCAGGGCGATCGAACGCGTCGACATGACGGTGCGGCTGCTGCTGTCCCGGGTGGGCGACAGCGCCTCCTCGCCGGCCTGGGTGACGGTGTTGCGTTCGGCTGGTGCGCACGACACGTATCTGCGCACCTACCGAGGTGTGCTCGACGCCAACCGGGTGGTCGAGTTCATGTTGCTCGACCGGTTGTTCCCGCGGTCGATCTTCTACTCGCTCAAACTCGCCGAGCACAGCCTCGACGAGTTGATGCACCGCCAGCACAACCGGATCGGCGCCACCGCCGAGGCGCAGCGTCTACTCGGACGGGCCCGCAGCGAGCTGGAGTTCATCCAGCCGGGTGTGCTGCTGGAGACCCTGGAGGAACGCCTGGCCGCGCTGCAGGCGATGTGCCGCGACGTGGGAGAAGCGGTGGCGCTGCAGTACTTCCACTCCGCACCGTGGGTGGCGTGGTCCGATGCCGGCAAGGCAGGTTCGCTGGTGATCGAAGAAGGGGAGATCTAGATGTGGCGCATGCGGGTAGTGCACGCGACCGGGTATGCCTACAAGTCGCCGGTCACCGCGTCCTATAACGAGGCCCGGCTGACGCCGCGTTCGGACTCCCGGCAGAACGTCATCCTCAACCGGGTCGAGACCATTCCGGCCACCCGGTCCTATCGCTACGTCGACTACTGGGGCACGGCGGTGACGGCCTTCGATCTGCACGCACCGCACACCGAACTGGAGGTCACCTCGTCCTCGGTGGTCGAGACCGAAAAGGCCGAGGCCCCGGAGGAACCGGCATCCTGGGACGCGCTGGCGGCCGAAGCAGTGCGGGACCGCTTCGATGAGGTCCTCGGTCCGACGCACTACACCCCGGCCAGCCGGCGCATCGAGCGGGTGGGCAAACGCATTGCCAAGGAACAGGATCCGAAGGAAGCCGTCGTCGCCGCCGCCCGCTGGGCGCACAGCGAACTGGAGTACGTGCCCGGCACCACGGGTGTGCATTCCTCCGGCCTCGACGCGCTGCGCGAGGGTAAGGGCGTATGCCAGGACTTCGCCCACCTGTCCCTGATCCTGTTGCGCAGCATGGGCATTCCCGCACGCTATGTGTCCGGCTACCTGCATCCCAAGAAGGACGCGGTGATCGGCGACACGATCGACGGGCAGAGCCACGCGTGGATTCAGGCGTGGACCGGCGGCTGGTGGAATTACGACCCCACCAACGACACCGAGATCAACGAGCAGTACATCAGCGTCGGTGTCGGGCGTGACTACGCCGATGTCACACCGCTGAAGGGCATCTACTCCGGCGAGGGTTCGACGGACCTGGACGTGGTTGTGGAGATCACCCGCCTGGCCTGATCGACGATGCCCTCGATCACCAGGACGGCCAGCAGCGACACCCCGAACACCGGATAGAGCACGCCGAGTGCGACGGCGGCGACGGTCACCGCGACCATCGCGCGCTTCGGGGTGTCAGCACGGGTCTCCGGGCTGGCCGGGCCGGGTAAACCGGTGCCGCCCTTCGGCCGGCGTTTCCACCACATGAGCAGTCCGGTCACCACGCTCGTCAGCACACCGAGGCATGCGACGGTGGCCGAAATGCGTGTCAGCCAGCCCATTTGGTTGCCCATATGCATGGCGATACCGAAGCTGGTCAACCGGGACAGCGCGCCGTCCTGCGCGGCGGTGGCGTTGGCGATGGTGGCCCCGGTGAACTGGTTGAGGTACAGCGTGCGCTGCTCGGACACTCGCTGAGGCCAGCGGTTGACCACGGTGTAGCTGCCGTACACGGTCTTGCCGTCCACGGTGGTATCCGACGGCGGGAAGATCGAATACCCGCCGATCATGTGCTCGGCCTTGGCGATCCGGTCGATGTCGGCGTAGGACAGCCGCGGCGCGACCGGACCGACCGAGGCATAGACCGGGTCGTCGGTGGCGGCCCAGGCGATTCGGCGGCCCAGCCGGTCGTAGTCACCGAGCTTTGCCATCGTGGAGGGGGCGTCGATCGCGGTGGACGGTGTGACGGTGGCGGTGACCGCGCGCCAGTTCTCGCCCCAGTACCGGGTCCAGGTCATCCCGGAGACGAGGTAGCCGATCAGGATCACGGCGAGCACCACGCCGGTGAGCGCGTGCACGTCTCGCCACCGGACCCGCCCGCCCTCGCGCCACCGGATCTTCAACAGGGGTTTGGCGGCCTCGACGGCTCGCGGCCACCACAGGTAGATGCCGCTGGCCAGCAACACCAGGATCCACGTGGCGGTCAGTTCGATCCAGAGATTGCCCACGCCGACCGGAATGGTGGCGTCGGGGTAGGCCGACGGGTTGATCAGGTGTCCGAGCGACGGCAACTGCACGTGCGGGCCGTCGTTGCCGAACATGCGGTGCAGTTGATTCGCCCATCCGATCAGGCCGGACAGCTGATCGCGCTGACCGAGGTACGCGCCGGTGTTGGGGTTCACGAAGACCTGGACGACGTCGGTCTCGGCCTGTGGATATCCGGGGGCGTCGGGAGCCAGGAAGTCCACCCGGGTGGACCCCTCGGCGTTGTCGGCGGGGGTGACCGCTTCGAGGGAGAAGTCGGCACCGACGTGTTGCTTGGCGACGGCGACCTGTTGGTCCAGGGGGACCGTTCCCGACCCCTGCTCGACGACGAGCAGGTGGCGGTTGAGCAAGTTGTCCAGCGGCTGGCTGTACAGGATCACCAGACCGGTGCAGGCCAGCACGACGAGAACCGGTGCCGCGAACAGTCCTACCCAGAAGTGCAGGCGCCAGATTCGGCGTAGCACAGCAGTATCACTGCGTTGCGTCGAAGTCTCCGTCGTCGTCATCGCACCCCTCTGGACCCGGGCCGCGGCCGTTGGTGGCCACCGCGCACAGGACTAAGTCGGCTGCTGGGCGGGGTTAGTTCCCGGGCAGGGTCAGAATGCGTGCACCCTGTTCGGTGACGGCGATGGTGTGCTCGGAGTGCGCGGTGTGGGAACCGTCGGCCGAACGCAGCGTCCAGCCGTCCGGATCGCCGGTCAACCGGTTTGTCCCGCGCGCCCACCACGGCTCCAGGGCCAGGGTCACTCCCGGCCGCAAGACCAGTCCACGACCGGCCCTACCACGGTTGGGGACGTGCGGGTCCTCATGCATGGTGCGCCCGATGCCGTGGCCGCCGAAATCGGTGTTCACCGAATAGCCGTCTTGCGCCGCCACCGCACCGATGGCCGCGCTGATATCACCGAGGCGACCGCCGGGAACGGCGGCGGCGATGCCGGCGGCTAGGGCCCGGCGGGTGGACTCGACCAGGGCGAGGTCCGCGGGATCCGCGCCGTCGCCGACGACGACGGTGACGGCCGAGTCCGCCGCCCATCCGTCGATCGACACCGCGAAGTCCATGGTGAGCACGTCACCATCGCGGAGCGCGTAGTCATGGGGAAGTCCATGCAGCACAGCGTCATTGACGGACAGGCAGATGACGTTGCGGAACGGGCCTCGACCGAATGACGGCGCGTAGTCCCAGTAGCACGACGTCGCACCCCGCTCCGCGACAAGGTCCCTGGCCCGGTGTTCGAGCTCCAGGAGGTTGACGCCCGGCTCCGCCTGCCGTGCCAGTGCCGCCAGGGTGTCCGCCACGAATTCCCCGGTGACGGCCATCTTGTCGATCTCCCCGGCGGTCTTGAGTTCGATCATGCTGAGCGCTCCGTCGTCGGTATTTTAATACCGTGCCGACACTACCAGGTCCGGTATTTGAATACCGGTATGCTGTCCGCCATGGTCCGTGTACCGCTGAGCCCCGACCAGGTCCGAGCCGGGCAACGCCTCGGAGCGCTGATCAGGACGGCCAGGGCCGGCCGGGATCCGGAGGTCGTCGCTCGGCAGGCGGGGATTTCCCCGGAGACGCTGCGCAAGATCGAAGTCGGCAGGTTGCCCAGCCCCAGCTTCGGGACGGTGGTTGGATTGTGCGACGCGCTGGATCTGCCGCTGCAGAGGGCCGTCGAGGTCTGGCGTGGTGACGACGGCGCCCGGATCGCGATCTAGCCGATCGACACCCGGTGCAGGTCGTCGCCGAGTTCGACCGGCCCGCTGAACTCGGTGGCCGCCCGCGCGCGCCACTCGTCCTCCTGTCCGGGCACCATCGGCGGCACGTAGTGGGTCAGCACCAGAGTGCCGACTTCGGCGCGCGCCGCGGTGGCCGCGGCCTGTTCGATCGACGAGTGGTAGTCGAGGATGTCGCGGATCCGCTGGATCGGCAGCTTCTCGACGAGATCGGCCCGGATCACGGTGTGCACCAGGGCGTCTGCCCCCTGCGCCAGCTCGTCGAGCGAAGGGCACGGCACCGTGTCGCCGGCCAGCACCACTGAGGTGCCCTCGTACTCGACCCGGAAGCCCAGCGTCGGCTCGACCGGGCGGTGGTCGGTGGGGGCGGCGGTGATGCGCACGCCGCCGGCGTCCCACACCTGACCGTCGCGGTACTCATAGACCTGGATCGACGGCGGCTCGGTGATGTCAGGGTGGTGGCCGATGCGGTAGCTGATGTCGGGGGCCAGCGCGGCCAGCGTGGCGTCCACGACAGCTTTGGTCCCCGGCGGCCCGATGATCGGCAGCGGTGTCGGGACGAACGTGGTCACCCACCGCGTGGTGATGACATCGGAGAGGTCGGTGATGTGGTCGCTGTGCAGGTGGGTCAGCAGCAGCGCCGTGATGTTGGCGGCCCCCACACCGGCTGCCGCGGCGCGCATCAACACCCCGCGTCCGCAGTCGACGAGGAATCGGGAATCTCCGGCGGTGACCAAGGTGGCCGGCCCGGCCCGGTTCGGGTCGATCATCGGACTTCCGGTGCCGAGCAGCGTGATGTCGATCATGGGTCATTACTACCGTGCCGCGGTCCCGCGATCGAGTAATTGACGGCCGGGTTGTGCAGGTGTCGTGCCACCGCGGTCGTCGACGGTGGGCCTGTGTGCGCCTACCGCACGGCTGTGCGCCGTCGCGTCGAGGGGCCGGCCGGCCGCGCCGACTCTCGCTTTCAATAGGGTATTGATCACCAGGCTTGATCGAACAGGACGAAAATGGCGATATATCAGGTGTGCTACGCCCTTATTTCAATAGGTCATTCACGGTTCCGAAACAGCCCGGCAACAGAACCCGTTTAGGGTCGACCCTGACCCGGACGCTCTCGGCACGGGTCGGCCGAAAGGGAGAGATGACCACCACACTCAACGGCAGCGCGCAGGGCGCCGATGTCCGTGAGGTCGCGGAGAAGCTGGACGCTGCCGGAGTCCGGTACGCGGCGATCAGCTTCGTCGACATGCACGGCAAGCCGAAGTGCAAGATGGTGCCGTTGGGCCACCTGCCGCAGGCGGCACTCGGGTCGGAGATGTTCACCGGCGCCGCACTCGACGGCGTTCCCCAGGACGTCAACGACGACGAGGTGGCGCCGCACCCCGATCTGAGCGCCGCGATCGTGCTGCCGTTCAACCGCGAGGTCGTCTGGTTCCCCGGTGATCTGTGGATCGGTCAGACCCCCTTCGAGGCGTGTAGCCGGCAGATCCTCAAGCGGGTGACCGCCGACGCGGCAGGCCTCGGCTACACCTTCAACCTTGGCATCGAGACGGAGTTCTTCCTGCTGACCGATCGCTCGGGGACTCCCGAGCCGGCCAGCCCGGACGACAATCTCGACAAACCCTGTTACGACCTGCGCGGGATGCTGCACAACTATCCCGTAGTAGACGAGATCGTCACTGCGATGAACGAATTGGGCTGGGACGTCTATTCGTTCGATCACGAAGACGGCAACGGTCAGTTCGAGACCGACTTCACCTACACCAACGCCGTGTCGATGGCGGATCGCTTCGTCTTCTTCCGGATGATGGTCGGCGAGATCGCCCGCAAGCATGGCTTGTTCGCGTCGTGGATGCCCAAACCCTTCGCCGATCGCACGGGTAGCGGAGCGCACTACAACATGTCACTGGCCGGTGTCGACGGCGCCAACCTCTTCGCGGCCACCGACGATCCGCGTGGCTGCGGATTGTCCGAACTCGGCTACCAGTTCATCGCCGGTGTGCTGCGCCACGCCCCGGCCATCTGCGCAGTGATCGCGCCGACGGTGAACAGCTACAAGCGGCTGGTCAAGCAGGGCAGCATGTCCGGACTCACGTGGGCGCCGATCTTCGCATGCTACGGGGACAACAACCGCACCAACATGCTGCGGATCCCCCGGGGTGGCGGGCGGGTCGAATGCCGCGCGGCCGACAGCGCCAACAACCCCTACCTGGGAGCGGCCCTGATGCTGGCCGCCGGGTTGGAAGGCATCCGGGAGGGGCTTGACCCGGGTGAACCCAACCGCGACAACCTCTACCGGCTTTCGGAGACGGACCTGGTCGAACGCGGGATCACCTGGCTGCCGCGCTCACTCGGCGAGGCTATCGATGCCATCGAGGCGGACCCATTGGTGCGCAATGTCTTCGGAACGGCCATGTGTGACTCGTTCGTCGCCGAGAAGAAGCTCGAGTGGGATTCCTACAACGCTCACGTCTCGTCGTGGGAGTCCGAGCGCTATCTGAGGTTCTTCTGATGACCGCAGTGATGTTCCGGTGAGCCACCGCTGGGAAGACCTCAACTCGGTCCAGATCGCGCAGCGGCTCGCTGGGGACCCCGACACGGTGGCGCTCATCCCGGTGGGCGCCACCGAACAGCACGGCCCGCACCTGCCGGTCGGCACGGACACCATCATGGCCACCGCGGTCGCCGAAGCCGCCGCGGGTGAACTCGCATTGGTGTTGCCCCCGTTGGCGTTCGGTGCCAGCTATTTTCACGGAACGGCGCTGGCAGGCACCGTCGCGTTCGCCGGAGAGGAGATCGCCGCGACGGCGGCGCGGGTGGCCCAGGCGTGTGCTGAATCCGGAGTGCGCCGCATCCTGTTCGTCAACGGCCACGTGGGCAATGCGGCACCGCTGTGGTTGTCCTGCGACCGGTTTCGCCGGATCAACCCCGACCGGCGCATCGGTGTCATGCAATGGTGGGACCTCACGCCCGACATCGCCCGGCGCGCCACCGAGGACGCCGCCGATTGGCATGCCAACGCCGCCGAGACCGCACTGATGCTGGCGGTCCGACCCGAACTGGTGGATACCGAGGCGATGCTTGTGGCCGACGATCCCGACCGCACCGCCGGCAGCGTGTTCCGTTATCCGGTGCAACAGGTGTCGACCAACGGGGTGACCGGACATCCATCGCGCGCGTCCACGGAGTTCGGCCTGCAGTTGTGGCGCGATGTGGTGGCAGCCGCGCGCGACGTCGTCGAACGCGCCCACCGCGAGGCGCCACCACTGGGATGACGCCGCAACCGGCCCGTCGGCTACCCGGGCAGCCCGCCCGTAGACTTCGCCACGTGCCGACTCCGCAGAACCGGCCCATCCGATCGATCGGACGGCCGCGCAATGACGCCGAGTCCGCACCCGGCGCGTCGCCGCGGAGCGGGATCGTCAACGCAGCCACTCGGTTGTTCGCCGAAAAGGGTTACGCCCAAACGACGATGAGCGATATCGCACGTGCGGCGGGGCTCAACCAGTCGTCGCTGTACTACTGGTTCCGCAGCAAAGAGCAGCTGCTGGGGGAGACGTTGGCGGTCAACCGGGCGCCGCTGTCGTTTATCGCCGACGTCGGCGCGGGCTCCGGGTCACCGGCAGTCAAGCTGTACCGGTTGTTGCGCTTCGACACGCTGCAGTTGGCGTTGTCGCCGATCGACTTCAACGAGATTCAGCGTATTGCGCACGACCAGCGCGATGAATTCCACCAGTTCTGGACTGACTACGAACGGCTCAGGGGTTGGGTGGCGGACTTGATCGGTGCGGCGATCGCCGAAGGGAAGTTCATCGACTGCGACCGCGAAGAGACCGCCGGACTCCTGCTGAACTTCGACGAGGGCGCCCAGAAGCGCACCCGGTTGTGCACCGACGAGCAGGATCGTGCGACCGAGGCGGTCCGCGTCGCCGAACAGGTCGCCACGATCGCCGTGCGCGGCCTGCTCAAGCGACCCAGCGAGATCGCGCGCATCAGCAGTCAGGCCGCCCAGTTCGACGACACGGCAGTGGTGCTCCACGCCGGGCGCTCCGATCCCCAGGCGTGAGCGGGTCTCACTCCCGGCCTACGGACACCCAGCCAGGGTCGACGGACCGGTGGCCGCAGACGCTTCGGCCCGCGGCGTCCAACGCGACGAGCTGATCGGGGTCGAGCCGCACCGACAGCGACGCGGTGTTCTCGTCGACCCGCGCGGCGCGCCGGGTGCCCGGGATGGGGACTGACGCCACGCCCATCGTCTCGGCGCGCTGCCGCAACCAGGCCAGCGCGACCTGCGCAGCGGTCGCGCCGATGTCGTCGGCGATCGAAGTGACCACCTGCACCACAGCCAGATTCGCGCCGAGCGCGTCGTCGACAAACCGCGGGATGTGCCGGCGGAAATCCGATCCCGAGGACAGGTCGGCCGCCGAGCGGACCGCACCGGCCAGGAACCCGCGGCCCAGCGGCGAGTACGGCACGAACCCCACATTCAGTTCCGCGGCGGTCGGCACCACATGGGTTTCCACGTCGCGGCTCCAGATCGACCATTCGCTCTGTACTGCGGCGATCGGGTGGACGGCGACAGCGGCGCGCAGCTCGTCGGCGGTCACCTCCGACAGACCGAGATGGCGCACCTTGCCCGCGTCGACCAGTTCGGCCATCGCGCCGACGGTCTCCTCGATCGGAACCGACAGGTCGCGTCGATGCAGGTAATACAGGTCGACGATGTCCGTCTGGAGCCGGGCCAGGCTCTCGTCGATGCAGCGGCGCACATACTCGGCGTCACCGCGAGCCTTGAGCCTTCCGGTAGTCGGGTCGCCGTCGATGCCGAACTTCGTCGCCAGCGTCACCTCCTCTCGCCGATCGGCCAGGAGCTGTGCGATCAGTCGCTCATTAGCCCCGCCGCCGTAGACGTTGGCGGTGTCGAGGAACGTGACGCCGGCGTCCAGGCAGTGGTGCAATGTCGCCAGCGACTCCGCGTCGTCGACCTCGCCGTAGACCGGGGTCAGCGCCATCCCGCCGAAACCGATCGCACTGACCGTCAAGCCATCACCCAACCGCGTCTGCGGCAGCGCGTTCATCGGACCTCCTGGTGTTCGTCGATGCCAACCCCAACACAGGCGGATTGCTTCCGCGGCGCCCCGATAAGCCTTAGTCTGATGTGACATCCATCACAAGGGGGTGGCGATGCGGATCGCGGACATCTTGCGGGCCAAGGGCTCGGCGGTCGCGACCGTGACCGAAACCATGACGGTGAGTGGCCTGCTCACTGAGCTGGTCGTCAACAACATCGGTGCCATGGTGGTGGTCGGACCCAACGGTGTGGTGGGCGTCGTCTCCGAGCGCGACGTGGTGCGCAAACTCCATGAACACGGCCCTGAGCTGCTGCGACATCGGGTCGCCGACATCATGAGCACTGCGCTGGTCACCTGCGCCCCCGATGATCTCGTCGATGATCTCAGCGCACTGATGACCAACAACCGGGTGCGGCACGTTCCGGTGATGCAGGCCGGCCAGCTGGTCGGCATCGTCAGCATCGGCGACGTCGTGAAGAACCGGATGGAGCAGCTCCAGGCCGAGCAGGAGCAGCTGCAGGCCTACATCACCCAAGGTGGCTGAGGGCCCACGTCAGCTCCAGGAGTACTCGGCTCGAAGCCGCGCCGCCACGAGCTCGAAGGTCGTCCGGTCCAGGATCGCGCCCTCGCGGCGGATGCTCTCCTCGGGCACGTCGAGCACCCGATCCAGTCGCACCCAGCTGGGCCTGCCGTCGTAGTCCCAGCCACCCGCGCCGATCCCGATCCAGTCGGGATCACCGGCATGGTGTTCCTGGCTGGACAGCATCAGTCCCAGCAGGGTGCGCCGGTCGCGCCCGACGACCAGTACCGGACGGTCCTTGCCCCGCGTGGGGTCGTCCTCGTAGACCACCCAGGTCCAGACGACCTCGCCGGGATCGGCACGGCCGTCAAGGTCGGGGGCGTAGATCACCCGGCGCGCGCGGTGCGCGGTCGGCACGCTGCTGCTGGTCACCGGCCGGCCCGCGGTGATCGCGGCGGGTTGCTCGGTGGCGGTGGCGGCATTGGCCACCAGCACCTCGATGCCTAGCTTCAGGCCCTGCTGAATGGTCCGCGGGACCGCCGGCGGGATCGGCAGTTGCCGGATGAGCTTCGGCGCCTCGTTGAACACGAGGTGCTCTGCGAGCTTTTGCAACGTCCTCCACTGCGACGCCATTCTCGACAGCATAGGCGAGTGTCACAGTGGCCCGCGGCGTGCGATTGTGCCCGGCGGCTCCGCAGTCGATACCCTGAGTAGGCCCGAGGGCCCCCTCGAAGTACCACCCGACCTGGAGATTCCCATCAGCAGTTTCGCCGACCAGACGTTCACCGCGCCGGCACAGATTCGGAACTTCTGCATCATCGCTCACATCGACCACGGCAAGTCGACTCTCGCGGACCGGATGCTGCAGCTGACCGGCGTCGTCGCGGATCGTGACATGCGCGCGCAGTACCTCGACCGGATGGACATCGAGCGCGAGCGCGGCATCACCATCAAGGCGCAGAACGTGCGGCTGCCCTGGAAAGTCGCGGCTGGCACCGACGGTGTTGCCCCCGGCGAATATGTCCTGCATCTGATCGATACGCCGGGCCACGTCGACTTCACCTACGAGGTGTCGCGCGCGCTGGAGGCCTGCGAGGGCGCGGTGCTGTTGGTAGACGCGGCCCAGGGCATCGAGGCGCAGACGCTGGCCAACCTATACCTGGCGCTGGATCGCGACCTGACGATCATCCCGGTGCTCAACAAGATCGACCTGCCTGCCGCCGACCCGGAACGCTACGCCGGCGAGATCGCCCACATCATTGGCTGTGAGCCCGAGGACGTGCTCCGGGTGTCGGGGAAGACGGGCGTCGGGGTGGCTGAGCTGCTCGACGAGGTGGTCCGCAAGGTGCCGGCACCCACCGGCGACGCGGACGCTCCCGCCCGGGCGATGATCTTCGACTCCGTCTACGACATCTATCGCGGCGTGGTCACCTACGTCCGCGTCGTCGATGGCAAGATCGTGCCGCGCGAGAAGATCAAGATGATGTCCACCGGCGCCACTCACGAACTGCTCGAGGTGGGCATCGTGTCCCCGGAGCCCAAGCCCACTATCGGTCTCGGCGTCGGGGAAGTGGGCTACCTGATCACCGGGGTGAAGGACGTCCGGCAATCCAAGGTCGGCGACACCGTCACCAGTGCTCGTCACGGCGCTACCGAAGCGCTGACCGGATACCGCGAGCCTAAGCCGATGGTCTATTCGGGGCTGTACCCCGTCGACGGCTCGGACTACCCGAACCTGCGCGACGCGCTGGACAAGCTACAGCTCAACGACGCCGCACTGACCTATGAACCGGAAACCTCGGTGGCGCTGGGCTTCGGCTTCCGGTGCGGCTTCCTGGGGCTGCTGCACATGGAGATCACCAGGGAACGCCTAGAGCGCGAGTTCGACCTGGATCTGATTTCGACCGCGCCAAACGTCGTCTATCGGGTGATCCAAGACGACGGAACGGAGAAGATCGTCACCAACCCATCGGACTGGCCGGAGGGCAAGGTCCGCGAGGTCTACGAGCCGGTGGTCAAGACCACGGTGATCGCGCCGAGCGAGTTCATCGGCACCATCATGGAGCTGTGCCAGTCCCGGCGCGGCGAGCTCGGTGGGATGGACTATCTGTCGCCGGAGCGCGTCGAGCTGCGCTACACGATGCCGCTGGGCGAGATCATCTTCGACTTCTTCGATGCCCTGAAATCCCGCACCCGCGGGTACGCCAGCCTGGACTACGAAGAGGCCGGCGAGCAGGAGGCCGCGCTGGTCAAGGTGGACATCCTGCTACAGGGTGAGGCCGTCGACGCGTTCAGCGCCATCGTCCACAAGGACTCGGCGGCCGCCTACGGCAACAAGATGACGACCAAGCTCAAGGAATTGATCCCGCGCCAGCAGTTCGAGGTGCCGGTCCAGGCCGCGATCGGCTCGAGAATCATTGCCCGCGAGAATATTCGAGCCATCCGCAAGGATGTGTTGGCCAAGTGCTACGGCGGTGACATCACCCGCAAGCGCAAACTGCTCGAGAAGCAGAAAGAAGGCAAGAAGCGGATGAAGACCATCGGACGAGTGGACGTGCCGCAGGAGGCGTTCGTCGCCGCGCTGTCCTCCGATGCCGCCGGTGACAAGTCAGGCGATAAAGCCAAAAAGTAGGGGGCTCAATCACACACGACGCACACGTCGTTCGGGGGCGATCGATTGTCGGTGCCGTGTTAGGGGTGGCTATCCTGACCGGCTGCACCACCACGGTGGCGGGTAGCGCGCAACAGGCACTGCGCGCCACGCCGGTGCGGGATCTGGTCACGGTCCTGCCCAGCAGTGTCGAGGTCAGCCAGGCGGTGGGTAACCCGGTGGACGCCGATGGGCCCGCGGTGGTGGGGGGAGTTGAATTGCTGCCCAACGGTATCCGTGACGAGAAGACTGCGAGGCCGATCGAGTGTCTGGGGCCGGCGTCACCATTCATGCGGGTGGTTTACGAGCCCGGCGGTGTCCGTGGCGCCGCCTGGCAGGAGTTCGCGAACTACGGCGGCGACCAGGTCGTCTCCAGCGTCGACGCGGGGGTCGTCCAGTTTGACTCCGAGCCTGCCGCCGACCGGATGTTCAGCAACTTCGCGGCGCGGTGGAAGGCGTGTGACGGCACGATCCTCACGACCGACCTGCATGACGCAGACCGCACCGAACTCCGGCAGCGGATCACCGACGTCCGGGTGGACGGGCCGCTGGTGTCGGCCACCGTGGTGAATTCCGACAACCACAGCAATGCGCAGTTCCCCACCGAGCGCTCCATCGGGCTGGCGGCCGACTGCATCGTCGACGTCGATGTGGCGGTCACCCACGGCACGGCGGCCCAGCAGCGCGAAGCCGGGCGGGCGACCCGGGTGACTCGGATCATGGTGGATAAGGTCATTGAGGGGCGCTGACGGTTTCGGCTCACAGGAACTGGCAGCCGGGGGGAGAATGTCGTCCGTGTCCCGCCGTGAGCCCGTCATCTGCGTCACCGTGCTGGTCGGCTCGTTGTTGTTCGCCGGCTGTGCTTCCACCGTGGCGGGCGTGGCGGTGCGCGCGCAGGGTGCCGGGCCGGTGTCGCTCGACGTGCCCGAACTGGTGCAGTCCGACCTCGACCGGGTGCTGCTCAGTGTCGGCGAGGTCAACGGCATCATGGAGGCCACAGGCATCCGGGTGACCGCGTCGTCGGAGGACATGAGCGACAACTCCGACGGGGTGTCCGATCTGGACTGCCTCGGCGCGATCTACGGCGCCGAGGAACTTGTCTATCAGGGCAGTGGCTGGACCGCCGTCCGGGATCAGGTACTGCAGGAACCCATCAACGATAACCAGCACTGGGTCGAACAGATCGCGGTCCTCTACCCGGTCGCGGACAAGGCGCAGGCGTTCGTCGAGGCGTCCCGAACGACGTGGGACAAGTGCGGGAACACCACGATCGACATCGACAACTCCGATGTGCACTCCACCTGGAAGATCGACGCCGCCGACGTCAGCGACCAGATCCTGACGCAGACCTCCACGCAGCGCCACGCCGGGGGTTGGGGCTGTCAGCATGCGCTGACAGCGGTGTCCAATCTGGTCGCCGAGGCCTGGGCGTGCAGCGGCTCCATCGGCGACGAGGCTAAGAGCATCGTCGCGGGAATGGTCAATAACGCCGCGAAGAAGTAGTGCTGCCGAGCCGAATCCGCAGGGCAGCAACGTGATCGGGTCCGTCTGGCGATGCCCGGGTGTGATCGCTGCAGCGAGTTCTGCCCTACGGGAGTGTTCGACCGTGGGCACGACGCGGTGCCGTTGATCACCCGTTCTGCACCGATTTTCGCGGGGTGCTTCATACCCGTGCAGATGTGATGAAGGCCCATGGCGCAGGGCTGACACTGCCTGGCAATGGGTCTCGTGCTACCGATCCTCGGCCTGGCCGACGCGGACCGCGTCAGCCAACTCAACAGCCCGCAGTTTCGCGGATACGCGCGCCTCGGCGGCGAATTGACCAACTGTCAGGTCGATTGGCGCGAGCAGATCGGCATCGGTCCGGAACGTCTCACCATCGACGCCGCCGACGGGTACTGGCGCCTGCGGGGGCCAAACCTGTTGCCGAGCAGTATTTCCGGGCTTCGCGCGGCCTTCGAGAACTGGGATGCGCGGTTGTCCGGCGTGGGATTGCGACTGTTGCGGCAAGTCGAGCTCGGAGACGGCTGTGGCCCGATGCTCCACCGGCGCCGGGGGCTGGTTCGTCGTCGCGTTCGTCATCTACTACTACGTGGCGGCGCTGTGGGAGGGAACCGGTGGTCGAGCTCTTCGGCTGGGACGGCCGCTGGTCAGCTAACTCGCCGGGTGGAGAGAAAAGCCGTCAGCGCCAGGATGGACAGCGTCACCATCACTACGGCCAGGGGCAGAGCGGTGTGTTCACCGCCAAGGCTGACCAGGGGTGAGGCGGCCGCTCCGAATCCGAACTGCAAGGCGCCCAGGCCTGCTGAGCCTGCACCGGAGGCGCGGGGCACCGCGGCCAGCGCCAGCGCAGTGGCATTACCGAGGATCAGGCCCTGGCAGCACACCGCGATGAAGATCGGGATGGCGATCGTCCACGTCGGTGCGCCCGACAGGACCAGGCCGAGCAGGGTGAGCGTCGCTGCCAGTGTCAGGCCCAGTCCGACCCCGAGTAGTCGCCGGCTGGAGAAGTTGGCCGTCAGCCGCGCCGACAACGCGCTTGTCGCGGTGAGCCCAAGGGCGTTGATCGCGAAGGCAATTCCGTACTGAGTTGGTGTGAGTCCGAGCATCACCTGATACACGAACGGCGATGCTGAGATGTAGGCCATCATTACCGAGAAGCCGAAGCCGAACGCCAGCGTATTGCCGACGTAGGTCCGCGACCTGAGCTCATGCCACGGTGAGATACCTTCGGCAGCAGAAGCTTTCAGAGCATGTCGGCGTTCCTTGGGATGGGATTCGCGAACCAGTGCGACGGTCGCGACGAACATCGCCACGGCGATGCCGCCGACGACCCACAGGATGCCGCGCCAACCCACCGGGCCCACCAGCAGGCCGCCGGCGAACGGTGCGACGACGGGGGCGACGCCACCGACGATCATCATCAGGCTGAAAGCCCGTGCGGCCGCTTTTCCGGTCGCGAGGTCGGAGATGATGGCCCGGCCGATGACCATGCCGGCCGCACCGGTGAACCCCTGGGCGAACCGAGCTGCGATGAGGATGCCGACGCTGGGGGCTGTCGCGGCCACCGCGCTGGCGACCACGCACAACAGGGTGCCGACCACCAGCGGTCCGCGACGGCCGATGCGGTCCGACATTGGCCCGAAGGCCAGCTGCCCGAAGGTGAGCCCGAGCAGGAACGCGGTCAGTGTCAGCTGCACGGCCGTGGCGCTGGCGCGCAATTCGGCCGTCATTTCGGGAAAGGCGGGCAGGTAGAGGTCAGTGGCGATCGGGGCGACCGCCGAGAGCAGTGCGAGCACGAGGAGAAGCCATGGCGAGATGCCTCTGTTGCTCTCGGCTGTCCGGTCTGGCTCGGTCACGGCGGTCGGCATGTCCATCCTCGAGAAGTGATTATGAAGAAATAACTATGGAATGATAACCAGTCGCGGTAGGATTTGTCCATGGATAGTGAGCTGGCCGACCTTGCTGAGGTGATACTCGTCGTCGCCCGCGAACTTCGGATGGGGATGGACGCTGACACCGCGCACCTGACGCCGTCGGAAGCACACGTGATGCGCTACATCGACAGTCACCCCGGGGCCGCACCCAGCGATGTCGCGAGGTCCACCGGCCTGCAGCGCAGCAACCTCAGTACCGCCCTGCGGGGGCTCGAGCGTCGCGGCTTCGTCGACCGCCGTGCCGACCCGCACGACGCGCGCGGGATCAACCTGTTTCCGACCGCCCTGGCCGCCGACAACCTGACCCGGGTGCGCAGGCAGTGGGCCCGCCGGATGGCGATCGCGCTGGGTGACGACCGGCAGGATGTGGCAGTGGTCAAGGCTCTGCTGGGCCGCGCCGAGGCGGCGCTACTTGCCGACCGCCTCGGCTGAGGGCCTACATCACCTGTTTGTAGGCATCCGCCTACATCACCTGTTTGTAGTCATCCGCCTACATGGGCGCGTTCGCCGGCTGGAACACCCCCGTGCTGTCCGCCTCCTCCTCGGCACGGATCACGTGTACGACGGCATTGATCAGCGCCAGGTGGGTGAACGCCTGCGGGAAGTTGCCCAGGTGCCGGCCGGTGCGTGGCTCGATCTCCTCGGCATACAGGTGCAGCGGACTTGCGAAGGACAACAGCCGCTCGCACAGATGCCGGGCCCGGCTGACCTCGCCGATCTCCACCAGCGCCGACACCAGCCAGAACGAACAGATCGTGAACGTGCCCTCTTCGCCGGACAGGCCGTCGTCGGTCTCCTCCACGCGGTAGCGCAGCACCAGCCCGTCCTCGGTCAGCTCGTCGGCGATCGCCAGCACGGTGGCGCGCACCCGTGGGTCGTCGGACGGCAGGAACCGCACGAGCGGTACCAACAGCAGCGACGCGTCGAGCGCGTCGTCGCCGTACCGCTGGGTCAACACCCCGCGCTTGTCCACTCCGTGGGCCAGGATGTCGGCCTTGATCTCCTCGGCGATCGCCCGCCATTGCTGGGCGTAGCTCTTCTCGCCGACCAGCTCGGCCAGCTTCGACCCGCGATCCAGCGCCACCCAGCACATCACCTTCGAGGAGGTGAAGTGCTGGGCTTCCCCGCGCACCTCCCAGATGCCGCGGTCGGGTTCCTTCCAGTGCTTGATGGCCTCTTCGACCTGTTCCTTGAGCACCGGCCACAGCTGGTCGGAGATCTGCTCGCGCGATTTGGCGTGCAGGTACACCGAGTCGAGCATGGTGCCCCAGATGTCGTGCTGGCGCTGGTTGTAGGCGCCGTTACCGATGCGCACCGGCCGGGCGTTGTCGTAGCCGGAGAGATGATTGAGTTCCTCTTCGACGAGCTCGCGTTCCCCACCGACGGCGTACATCACCTGCAGGGGATGCCGCTCGCCGTTGTTGGCTCCCGACACGTCGGCGATGAAGGAGAAGAAGTCGTCGGCCTCCCGGTCCAGCCCCAGTGTGTAGAGCCCCCACAGCGCGAAGGTCGAGTCGCGAACCCAGGCGTAGCGGTAATCCCAGTTCCGTTCGCCCTGCGGGGTCTCGGGTAGCGACGTGGTGCTGGCGGCCAGCAGCGCGCCGGTCGGGGAGTAGGTGAGCCCCTTGAGGGTCAGCGCGCTGCGCTGCAGGTAGGAGCGCCACGGATGGTCGGGGAAGTCCCCGATGTTGATCCACTGCCGCCAGGCCTCGCTGGTCTGCCACATCTTGTCAGCGGCCTCTTCGTAGGTCTGTGGCGACGGATGCTTGGACCAGGACAACGCGACGAAGACGTTGTCACCCTCCTTGAGCCGGGTGCGGGCACGGGCCTCGCGGCCCTCCAGTCCGATCCGCAGGTTGGTGGTCAGCCGCATCGTGGGGTGGGCGTCTGGATCCTTCCTGGCTCGGGCGATCGCCTCACCGTAGGCATTGGCCGAGTACTCCCAGGCGGCGTTGACCCGGGCGTAGTCGAAGGAGGGCTCGCAGTTCATCACCAGCTCGACCGTTCCGCTGACGCATTTCACCGTGCGCAGCAGGATGTGCTCGGCATCCCAGTCCATCGGGGTGCGCCGGTGCGTCCGCGACCGCCGGTCGATGTCATGCCAGGGGCCCATGACCAGGGCGTCGCGCACGATCACCCAGCCCGTGTGGGTCTGCCAGGTGGTCTCCAGGATGAGGCTGCCGGGCAGATACCGTCGCGCCGCCGGCACCGAGACGCCGTAGGGGCCGAGTCGGAAATGGCCGGCCCCGCGGTCCAAGATCGCCCCGAAGACGCTGGGGGAGTCTGGTCGCGGGACACATAGCCACTCGACCGCGCCAGCCGAGGAGATCAGGCAGGTGTTCTCGCAGTCGGACAGGAATGCGTAGTCGGCGATCGGCGGGAACGGATTGCGCAACGCCGGGCTCGGCGCATAGGGCACCGGAGCGGTCTGGGCCAAGGGCGGCGGTGACTGCAGGGGCACGTCGTCGGTGTCCTCGCCGGCTGGCTGGGCGTGCAGAACCATTGGGACATCATCGACCGACGGGCCGCCCGTCGTCTACTTATGGGGTGATCCGTCGCTTTGCTGTTACCACCGGCGGCGAGCGGTCTACCGGCGCGGCATACCCTGGTCTGGTGAGTGGCTTCCTGAGTTGGTGGGACGGCGTCGAGTTGTGGCTGTCCGGGCTCGGATTCGTGCTGCAGACCATCATCGTGATGCCCGTCGTGCTCGCCCTGGCCTACGGCATCGCCGTCGTGATCGACGCCGCACTGGGCAGCGGCATCCGGGCATTGCACTGGCTGCGCCACGACCAGCGGCGGTCCCGATGACCGGGATGCCCCGTTCGCGTGTCACATTGGCGCTGGTAGCGCTGCTGATCTTGGTTGTCGTCGTCTGGTTGATCAATCGCTGAGACCTGCTCTAGGCAGGAACGGGAACTCTGTTAAGCTTCCCGCCATGCATTCGGTGAGCGGTTACGGCGAGGGCCACATTCTGGCCCTTATCGCCGTCGGCGCGCTGGCCGTTGCTGATGTTGCATGTTGTCGCTGACACCCCTACCCGTCCGCGGTTTGGTGTCGGTGATGGTCATGGCAATTCGCCTGTGAAGCATCGCCATTCCGTTGTGACGGGGTCAGTCCACCCGATAGCGCAATGAGAAAGGCCATCAATGTCCAGGAAGCACTCGCCGCTTCGCCGGTGGAGCGCCGCCGCAGCCCTTGCCACGGCCGCCACGATGCTCGCCGCCTGTGGCGGTGGGTCGAGTGACGTGGTCGGCGGCGGCAGCGGCGCCAAGGCTGACACCACCCTGACGCTGGTCGCCTACGCGGTGCCCGAACCGGGTTGGAGCAAGATCATCCCGGCTTTCGCGGCCACTCCCGAAGGCAAGGGCGTTGCGGTCACGACGTCCTACGGCGCCTCCGGTGACCAGTCGCGCGCCGTGGTGGACGGCAAGCCCGCCGACATCGTCAACTTCTCCGTCGAGCCCGACGTCACGCGTCTGGTGAAGGCCAACAAGGTTGCCGCGGACTGGAACAAGGACGCCACCAAGGGCGTCCCCTTCGGCTCGGTGGTCACCCTGGTGGTCCGCAAGGGCAACCCCAAGAACATCAAGGACTGGGACGACCTGCTGCAGCCCGGCGTCGAGGTGGTCACCCCCAGCCCCCTGAGCTCGGGCTCGGCCAAGTGGAACCTGCTGGCGCCGTATGCCGCCAAGAGCAACGGCGGCCAGGACCCGCAGGCCGGCCTGGACTTCGTGAGCAAGCTCGTCAGCGAACATGTCAAGACACGCCCCGGCTCCGGCCGAGAGGCCACCGACGTCTTCCTGCAGGGAACCGGCGACGTGCTGTTGAGCTACGAGGACGAAGCCATCAACGTCGAGCGGCAGGGCAAGCCGGTCGAACACATCGTCCCGCCGCAGACTTTCAAGATCGAGAACCCGGTCGCGGTGGTGACGACGAGCGCACACCAGGACAAGGCGACCGCGCTGAAGAACTTCCTGTTCACCCCGGAGGGCCAGAAGATCTGGGCGCAGGCCGGTTTCCGCCCGGTCGATCCCGCGGTGGCCGCTGAGTTCGCCGCCGATTTCCCCGCGCCGGCACAGAAGCTGTGGACCATCGCCGACCTCGGCGGTTGGAGTGCGGTGGATCCGGCGCTGTTCGACAAGGACAATGGCTCGATCACCAAGATCTACAAGCAGGCCACTGGATGACAGCAGCGATCGAACCGAATCTGCAGGCGGTCCGGCCCGAGCACACCGGTGGTGGCTCGGGCGGACCGCCCGCCCTCGTCGGGCGGCGCCACGGCACCACCTCCCTGCGGGTCGGTGCGGCCTCGATCTGGTTGAGCGTCATTGTCCTGCTGCCGTTGGCCGCGATCGTCTGGCAGTCGGCCAAGGGCGGTTGGCACGCCTTCTGGCTCGCCGTCACCTCCAACGCCGCACTGGAGTCGTTGCGGGTGACGTTGACCATCTCGATCGGCGTCACTGTGGTCAACGCCGTGTTCGGTCTGTTGGTCGCGTGGGTGCTCACCCGAGATGACTTCCCGGGTAAGCGACTGGTCGACGCGGTGATCGATCTACCCTTTGCGTTGCCCACGATCGTGGCCAGCCTCGTCATGCTGGCGCTCTACGGCCCCAACAGCCCGGTGGATCTCCACCTGCAGCACACCAAATGGGGTGTGGGCGTGGCGCTGTTGTTCGTCACGTTGCCGTTCGTCGTGCGCTCGGTTCAGCCGGTGTTGCTCGAACTCGACCGCGAGGTCGAGGAGGCGGCGGCCTCGCTCGGCGCCAACAACACCGTGATCTTCTTCTCGGTGATCCTGCCGGCGCTGCTGCCGTCGTTGCTGTCGGGCGCAGGGCTGGCATTCTCCCGAGCCATCGGCGAGTTCGGTTCGGTGGTGCTCATCGGCGGCGCGGTGCCGGGGGAGACCGAAGTGTCCTCGCAGTGGATCCGGACCCTGATCGAAAACGACGACCGCACGGGAGCTGCGGCCATCTCCATTGTGCTACTGGCTATCTCATTCATCGTGCTGCTGATCCTGCGGACCATCGGTTCGCGTGCGGCCAAGCGCGAGGAGCAGACGTCGTGACCCCGTCCCCGGTGGTGCGCTACCTCGCCCGCTACGCCGCACTGGCCTACATCTCGGTGCTGGTGCTCGTCCCCGTCGGGCTCATCCTGTGGCGGACATTGGCTCCGGGCGTCGGCGCGTTCTTCGCCTCGATCACCACCCCGGCGGCGATCTCGGCGCTGCAACTTTCCCTGCTGGTCGTGGCGATCGTGGTGCCGCTCAACGTCGTCTTCGGCGTTCCCACCGCGCTGGTGCTGGCCCGCAACAAGTTCCGCGGCAAGACCGCGCTGCAGGCGGTGATCGACCTGCCGTTCGCGGTTTCGCCGGTGGTGGTGGGCGTCGCGCTGATCCTGCTGTGGGGGACCGCGGGAGTGTTCGGCTTCGTCGAGAACAGCCTCGGTCTGAAGATCATCTTCGGTTTCCCCGGCATCGTGCTCGCCAGCATCTTCGTCACGGTCCCGTTCGTTATCCGTGAGGTCGAGCCGGTCCTGCACGAACTCGGCACCGACCAGGAGGAGGCGGCCGCCACCCTCGGTTCGAGTTGGTGGCAGACCTTCTGGCGGATCACCCTGCCCTCGATCCGGTGGGGTCTGACCTACGGCATCGTGCTCACAGTTGCCCGTACCCTCGGCGAATACGGCGCGGTGATCATGGTTTCGTCGAACCTGCCCGGTACATCCCAGACGCTGACCTTGCTTGTCTCGGACCGTTACAGCAGAGCCGACGAGTACGGCACCTACGCCATCTCGACCCTGCTGATGGCGGTTGCGGTGTTAGTCCTTGTCGTCCAGGTGATTCTGGACGCCCGGCGTGCGAAGGCCACTCAGGAGTGAAGAACACATGACCAACGCCATCACCGTCACCGGCGCCAACAAGCGCTACGGCGACTTCGTCGCCCTCGACAATGTCGACTTCGTCGTCCCGTCCGGGTCGTTGACCGCCCTGCTGGGGCCCAGCGGATCGGGCAAGTCGACGCTGCTGCGTGCCATCGCCGGCCTCGACCAACCCGACTCCGGGACGATCACCATCAATGAACGTGACGTCACGGCCGTGCCTCCGCAGCGGCGCGGGATCGGCTTCGTGTTCCAGCATTACGCGGCCTTCAAACATCTGACCGTCCGCGACAATGTGGCGTTCGGCCTCAAGATCCGCAAGAGGCCCAAGGCCGAGATCAAAGAGAAGGTGGACAATCTTCTCGAGGTCGTCGGCTTGGCCGGCTTCCAGACCCGCTATCCCAACCAGCTTTCCGGCGGTCAGCGTCAGCGCATGGCGCTGGCTCGCGCGCTGGCCGTGGACCCCCAGGTGCTGCTGCTCGACGAACCGTTCGGCGCGCTCGACGCGAAGGTGCGCGAAGACCTCCGGGCCTGGCTACGCAGGCTGCACGACGAGGTACACGTGACCACGGTGCTGGTCACCCACGACCAGGCCGAGGCGCTGGATGTGGCCGACCGCATCGCTGTGCTCAACAAGGGGCGCATCGAGCAGATTGGCACGCCGACCGAGGTCTACGACAGCCCGGCCAACGCGTTCGTGATGTCGTTTCTCGGCACGGTGTCGGCGCTGAACGGAATCATGGTGCGCCCGCACGATATTCGGGTGGGCCGCAGTCCGGAGATGGCCATCGCGGCCGGCGACGGCACCGCAGAGTCCACCGGCGTCGTGCGCGCCACCATAGACCGGGTGGTGTACCTGGGCTTCGAGGTGCGTGTCGAATTGACCAGCGCGACCAATGGCTCGCCGTTCACCGCGCAGATCACCCGCGGCGACGCAGAAGCATTGGGGCTCAAAGAGGGTGACACCGTCTATGTGCGGGCCACCCGGGTTCCGCCGATCGCCGGCGAGGTTCAGGTGGCGACCACCAGCAAGGCCTCCGCCACCGCCGGCTAGGCCGCCAGCCTGGCGGCCACCGCCTGATCGAATCGGTCGAGCACCGTCTGGGCTACCAAGGGATGAGCGCCGAGCGGTGCGGCCATCGGGATGCCTGCGGCGTCGAGGATGGCGGACACCCGATCGGTGATCCGGCCCGGGGCGATGAACCAGGGCGCCACGACGATCCGGCGGGCTCCGCGGCTGCGGAGGGTCTCGATCCCATCGGCGACCGACGGTATCGGGCCGGTCGCATAGGCGACCTGTGTTGCGGCCCACTGTGTTCCGTGCCCCAACGCGGCGGCAAGGGTCGAGGTGCGGGCGTTGGCGGCGCTGTGTGAGGAACCCACTGCGACCACGAGCACGCCCACCGTCGGATCGCGCGGGTCAACCTCGGCATCGACGAGGCGTTCCCTCATCACGTCGAGCAAACGGGGATCCTCGCCCAGAGTTTCGGCCTGGATCACCTCGGCGCCCGCCTCGGCGATCATCGCGGGGATATCCACGCGGGCATGGTAGGCGCTGGCCAGCAGCAGCGGTGCGACGACCGCAGGACCCGCCAGCAATCCCAGCACATCACGAAGGTTTGGCGAGTTCTGCTCGCAGAACGCCACCCGCACATCCAGGCGTGGCCGTTGTGCCCGGATCTGCTCGGCTACCGCGTTCGTGGTTGCCGCGGAGCGTGGATCGGCACTACCGTGCGCGGTGAGGATCAGCGTGCAGCGGTGTTGCGACCCAGCGATGGTCGCAGATCTCACGACGCGTGCAGCCCGCATTCGGTCTTGGCCAGACCCTGCCACCGACCGCTGCGCGGATCGGCGCCGTCGACCGGCTTCGCGGTGCAGGGCGCGCAGCCGATGGACGGATAGCCTTCGTCCACAAGCGGATTCACCAGCACACCGTTGGCCTGGATGTAGGCGTCCATCTCTTCGTCGGTCCAGGCCGCCAGCGGGTTGATCTTCACCAGCTTGAACGCCTCGTCGAAACTGATCAGCGGAGCGTTGGCGCGCGTCGGCGCCTCGACCCGGCGGATGCCGGTGACCCACGCCGAATACCCCTGCAGCGCCTTGCGTAGCGGCGTCACCTTGCGCAGCCGGCAGCACTCGTTGGGGTCGCGGGCGAACAAGTCCTTGCCCAGCAACCGATCCTGCTCGGTCACACTCTGCTCGGCGCCTACGTTGACGACGTGGACGTCGTAGACGGCCTCGACCGCGTCGCGGGTGCCGATCGTCTCCGCAAAGTGATAGCCCGTGTCCAGGAACAGCACGTCCACACCCGGGCGCACCTTGGCCGCCAAGTCGACCAGCACGGCGTCCTGCATGTTGGAGGCCACCACGTAGTTGCCACCGAAGTGCTTGTCCGTCCAGGCCAGCAGCTCGCCGGCCGAGGCCCCGTCCAGTTCCGCCGCGCCCTGTTCGGCCAACGCCCGTAACTCGGCTTCGGTCACTCTGTCCACCCCAATACTCATCGGTGCCCCTCGCTCTTCGCGCAAGCGCTCACGCCACTACCTCGCTCTTCGCGCAAGCGCTCACGCCACTACCTCGCTCTTCGCGCAAGCGCTCATCGCAAATCCTCGTCTTCGGCTCTGACCGCCCACTGGGCGAAACGCTCGCCGTCCTGTCTTTGTTTCACGAAGTTGCGCACCACCCGCTCGATGTAGTCGCCGAGCTCGCTGGAGAGCACCTTGTGCTGGCGCAGTTTGCGGCCGAAACCACTGTCCAGCCCGAGGCTGCCGCCCAGGTGAACCTGGAACCCTTCTTCCGGGCCGTTGCCGTCGTCGATCATCTGGCCCTTGAAGCCGATGTCGGCGATCTGGATGCGCGCGCACGAATTGGGGCAGCCGTTGATGTTGACCGTGACCGGTACGTCTAGCTCGGAGTTGATGTCCTGAAGCCGCTTCTCCAGATCGGGCACCAGGCTCTGAGCACGCACCCGGGTCTCGGCGAAGCTCAGCTTGCAGAACTCGATCCCGGTGCAGGCCATCAGGTTTCGACGCCAGTGCGAGGGGGTCGACGGCAGGCCCAGCGCGTCGAGCCCGGCCGTGAGTTTGGCCACCTCGTCATCCGGGACGTCGAGCACGATCAGCTTCTGGTACGGCGTGAACCGAACCCGATTGGAACCTGCGGCCTCGGCGAGGTCGGCGACCTTCGTGAGGATCGTGCCCGACACGCGTCCGGCGATCGGTGCCACCCCGACGGCGTTGAGCCCGTTCTTGAGTCGTTGCACACCGACGTGGTCGATCGGGCGGACGACCGGCTCGGGTGCGGGCCCGTCGATTAGGGGCCGCTTCAGGTACTCCGTCTCGAGAACTTCGCGGAACTTATCAACGCCCCAGTCCTTGATCAGGAACTTCAGCCGGGCTTTGGCGCGCAACCGCCGGTAGCCGTAGTCGCGGAAGACGCTGACCACGGCCTCCCAGACGTCGGGCACCTCGTCGCGCGGCACCCAGGCGCCGACCCGCTGGCCCAGCATCGGGTTAGTCGACAGGCCGCCGCCGACCCACAGGTCGAAACCGGGGCCGTGCTCGGGGTGGTTGACCCCGATGAAGGCGACGTCGTTGACCTCGTGCACCACGTCCTGCAGACCGCTGATGGCGGTCTTGAACTTGCGCGGCAGGTTCGAGTACTCCGGCTTGCCGATGTAGCGGCGCACGATCTCGTCGATCGCGGGGGTGCCGTCGAGAACCTCGTCGACGGATTCGCCTGCCAGCGGCGACCCGAGCACCACGCGGGGGCAGTCGCCGCACGCCTCGGTGGTCTGCAGGCCCACCTCATCGAGGCGGCGCCAGATCTCCGGCATGTCCTCGACCCGGATCCAGTGGTACTGCACGTTCTCGCGGTCGCTGATATCGGCGGTATCGCGGGCGAACTCGGTCGAAATGCCGCCGAGGGTGCGGAGCGCGGCGGTGGTCAGCGCGCCACCGTCGCTGCGCACCCGCAGCATGAAGAACTCGTCTTCGAGCATGTCGGTGTTCTCGTCACCGGTCCAGGTGCCGTCATAGCCCGGCTTGCGCTGGGTGTACAGACCCCACCAGCGCATCCGGCCGCGCAGGTCGGTCTTGTCGATGCTCTCGAAGCCCTGCTTGGCGTAGACGTTCTCGATGCGGGCGCGGACGTTGAGCGCGTCGTCGTCCTTTTTGAACTGTTCGTTGGCGTTGAGCGGCTCGCGTTCGCCCAGGGCCCACTGGCCCTCGCTACGCCCCTTGGGCGCGCGCGCGGTGTCTGTTGGCTGACTCATGAAAGATGCTCCTCATGTCAAGGAGCTGGCGTATCGAATCGCGAAACCCACCGGTGAGCTGTTCCGGCGGCGCAGATCCGGCGGCCAGCTGAAGTTCAGGTGGGCGGGTCTACGGCATCAAGCCAGACAACAACAAGTACAAACGCGCTTGAAATCGACGTGCCGCCGAGCCACCAGCGCGATACCGCGCAGGGTCTGAGGGGCAGTCATGCGGGCCATTCTGCCACGGACCCCGGCGATAGCTCTAACCGGGCCAGATTTTGGCTCGCGATGAGCGAAAGTCTGCTCGTGCGCCGCTCTGGGAGACTGAATGCATGTCGATCCGTCCTGCACCGGCGCAGGTGCCGCACCTCGCCCTGACCCGGGGCACTGCGTTCGGCATCTATATTCACGTGCCGTTCTGCGCCGCCCGCTGCGGATACTGCGACTTCAACACCTATACCGCCGGCGAGCTCGGCGGCGCGACACCACAGGGCTGGCTGGCCGCGCTGCGCGACGAGCTCGCCCTCGCGGCCAGCAGCGTCGGCTCGGTCGCGGTGGACACGGTGTTCGTCGGCGGCGGCACCCCGTCGCTGTTGGGCGGGGCCGGGCTGGTCGACGTGCTCGGCGCGGTGCGGGACAACTTCGTCCTGGCCGCCGGCGCGGAGGTGACAACCGAGGCCAACCCGGAGTCGACATCGGCCGCGTTCTTCGGGGAGATCCGCGCGGCGGGTTACACCCGGGTGTCGCTGGGCATGCAGTCGACTGCGCCCCGGGTACTGGCGATCCTGGATCGCACCCATTCCCCGGGCCGGGCGTTGCAGGCGGCTGCCGAGGCCACCGCTGCCGGCTTCGAGCACCTCAACATCGACCTCATCTACGGCACGCCGGGGGAGTCCGACGACGATCTGCTGCGGTCGGTGGAGGCGGCGCTGTCCGCCGGTGTCGACCACGTTTCGGCCTATGCGCTGGTCGTCGAGGACGGCACCGCGCTCGCCCGCCGGGTCAGGCGCGGTGAGGTCGCCGCGCCGGACGACGACGTGCTGGCCCACCGCTACGAACTCCTCGACGAGCGGCTCACCGCCGCCGGGCTGGATTGGTACGAGGTGTCGAACTGGAGCCGTCCTGGCGCCCAGTGCCGGCACAACGTCGGTTACTGGAACGGTGGCCAGTGGTGGGGTGCGGGACCCGGTGCCCACGGCTTCGTAGGCGACACCCGATGGTGGAATATCAAGCACCCCAATACCTATGCGCAACGGCTGGCCGAGGGTCAGCTGCCGGTCGCCGACTTCGAGCGTCTCGACTCTCATGACCGACACGTCGAAAGCGTGATGTTGCAGATACGGTTACGCGACGGTCTGCCACTGTCGGAGCTCACTGACTCCGAGCGAGTGCGTGCCGCAGGTGCGGTGACGGAGGGCTTGCTGGCGCGCGCGGCCGACCGGCTAGTGCTCACCGGCCGGGGCCGACTGCTGGCCGACGCCGTGGTGCGTGACGTCCTCGACGACTGACGTCAGCCCAACGTCGTTGTCAACGGCAAGGGCCGCGAGGGATTTTCCCTCGCGGCCCTGCGTTGGTGGCGGGTTAGACGGCTAGCCCAGAAGCCACAGCGGGTTGATCGGCCCGAAGCCCGTCCCGAATCCGAAGGGCTGGTTGGGCCGAACCGGCGGACTGACGTGAATCGAGGAGTGGCCCTGCCGCTGGCACACCGAAGCGGCGCCCTTCTCGTTGCATGTCGTTGTGTTGGAGATCGCAGCCGCGGGGGGCGCTACGGCGATGGCGGTGGCGGCCGCACCTGCCGCGATCAAGGGGGCAAGGTGGCGAAGCCTGATCTTCATCATGAATTCCTTCTCTATCTTGTTGGCAAACAGTGGATTCGACATGATCACTAGCTCGTCGCCTGCAAGGTCACTCACCTCCGTAGGATCGTGGCTCGGGCGGGAAAGGCTTCTCTCTGAAACCTATCCATTCCCACCGGCCCTATAACTCAAGGCTAATTCCGTTGCGCTGCATGGTCACGCGACTCATACCGAACCCATATTGACCTTCTCGTCCAGTCGGATTCGGTTCCAGGGCAGAGCATTCCACCGGGAATACGCATGCGCTCGCGCGGTCGTGAAACAGTCCGACCACCTTCATCTGCGCCGACTTCATCCCCTCGTGCACCAGGGGATGAGCTGCAACCGCTTGAGCCTTCACCGCGACGTCGACCATGCACAGTTGGTCGGTGGGCTCAAAGCCTTGGGCCGCCGCGGAGCGTGCCACCGGATGGCGGCCGTCGTCGAAGGCCGCCAGCGTGGCACTGGGTTCGGCTCGATCGTCGCGCAGCTGTGCCATTGTCGGGCAACCGGAATGGCCGCAGACCACGATCATCGTCACATTGAGGTGTCCGACGGCGTAAGCGATCGCCGCATCCAATGACGAGTCGCTGTCCCCGATGCCGAATGTGACCAGCTCACCGGTACTGATCGCGGTCGGCTCGACTCCACAGTCAGTGCAGGTGATCAGCAGGGTTCGCGCGTTCTCGGGCGTCGGATCCACCGCGCTGAAAGCACGTGCGGGCGGGCCGGTGAGTGCACTGTCGAGCTCCACCGCACCGACTTCGCGCAACAGGACGATTCCGCCGGCGGCTTCGTGCTGGCGGCGCCAGTCTTCGATCGTCTGCTGCGCCGCATGGTCGATGAAGTCGACCGACAGCTCAAGGATCACCCGCGCCCCTTGCGGAACGGCGGCCAGGACGCGATGCATCCGCGGCAGGGACAGGAAGGTGCACGAACCCTCCACCGTCACAAGCCATTGGCCGTTGTCGACGGGTTCGGCATGAATGCGTGCTCGGGCAACCCGCCACACCGTCAGCGCAACCGCGAGTGCAAGCCCCAGCAGCACGCCCTCGAGCAGATTCAAGAAGACGACGCCGCCGAGTGTGACCAGGTAGACTGCTATGTCGCCAGTGCGTCTGGCTGTTTCGATGTGGGTGATCTTCACCAGCTGGATGCCGACCACGATGAGCAGCCCCGCCAGGGCGGCGGTCGGAATCTGGGTGGCCAACCCGGCGAACGGCAGTGCGAAGACCAACACCCACAGTGCATGCAACATCGTCGACGCTCGGGTCTTGGCGCCCGCTGCGACGTTGGCCGTGCTGCGCACGATCACGCCGGTGATCGGCAGGCCGCCGACAACACCGGAGACCATGTTGGCCGCGCCCTGCCCCACCAGTTCCCGATCGAGGTTCGAACGAGAACCGGTGTGCATCCGGTCGACCGCAACAGCGGTCAGCAGGCTCTCCACGCTGGCGATCAGCGCAACGGTGACGACGCCGGTGGCGAAGGCACCCCAGTTGCCGTCCGGGAGGCCGGGCAGCGCCAGCGCGTCGATCAGGGACCCGTCGAGCGCGATGCGCGGCACGCCGGGTGCCGCCACCCAGGCGACCAGGCTGGCGACGACGATGGCGACCAGGGGACCGGGCACGCGCCGCACGGGCAGCGGAACCCACCGCCAGGCGACGAGGATGGCGATCACGAGCAGCCCGATGAACATCCCGGTGTGATCCGCTGTGAACAGCTGCATCGGCAGTTCGGTGATATTGCGCCAGGCCGAGCTCTCCGAACTGCCACCCAGCAGAACGTGAACCTGCTGGAGCGCGATGGTGATGCCGATGCCGGCGAGCATGGCGTGCACCACCATCGGTGAGATCGCCAACGCGGCGCGGCCACATCGGCTGAGACCGAAGACGATCTGCAGCGCGCCCGCGCACACCGTGATGGCGCAGGTCACCGCCCAGCTGAACTCGGCCACCAAACCGGCGACGATCACGGTCAGCCCGGCGGCGGGCCCGCTGACCTGCAACGGTGAGCCGCCTAGCGCGCCGGCGACCAGCCCGCCGACGATGGCGGCGATCAGTCCGGCCAGCACCGGGGCGTTGGAGGCGATCGCGATGCCCAGCGACAGCGGCAGTGCCACCAGGAACACCACCAGGGAGGCCGGCACGTCATAGCGCAGGATTGTCGCCAGCGCTCCCTGGCTGCCGGTGTCGGTCTCCGTCTGGGCGCCGGTTGAGTCGCTCGTCACGTCTATGGTCTGTTGCACGGTAGGTGCCTCCTGTCGTCTCGTCGGCGGGCCGCCGCCCCGGCTGTACCGTGCCGTCCTGCGCAGTACCATTCCCGCCCCAGCGTGAAGAATCGAGAAGTGCTCGCTTGCAAGCAGTTACGTGAACAACCTTGGCCGCATCGGTCGACTTCTCAAGCGCAACAGTAGGTATCGTCATCCGCGGCGTTCAACGGACGCATAGAAGACTCATATCTGAGCCGAGCTCCCGGGCAACTGTGACAATTCGATAACGTCCCAACGGGATTCCTCGCTCGAACATTTGAGGCTGATATGGATTCAATGACAGCCGATCAGGCGCTCAGGACAATTAACATCATGGTTATGTCCGTCACTCCCAGTTCGCCACGTTCCCGGCATCCCCGCCAGGCCATCCTCGGCAAGCTGCCGCGCATCACCCGGGCCGACGGTTCTGCGATCCGCGTGCTGCTTGTCGACGACGAGCCCGCACTGACCAACCTCGTCAAGATGGCCCTGCGCTACGAAGGCTGGACCATCGAGGTGGCGCACGACGGCAAGGAGGCCGTCGCGAAGTTCACCGAGTTCGGCCCCGACCTGCTGGTCCTCGACATCATGTTGCCCGATACCGACGGGCTCGAGTTGCTGCGTCTGATCCGAGAATCCGACCAGTACACCCCGACCCTGTTCCTGACCGCGCGCGACTCGGTGATGGACCGGGTGACCGGCCTGACCGCGGGCGCCGATGATTACCTGACCAAGCCGTTCAGCCTGGAAGAGTTGGTGGCACGGCTACGTGGTCTGCTACGCCGCGCCAAAGCCATGACCGATCCCGACGACGAGACACTGAGGGTGGGCGACCTGGTGCTCGACGGCTCGAGCCGGGAAGTGACGCGCGCCGGCGACCCGATCTCGCTGACATCAACCGAGTTTGAGTTACTGCGCTACCTCATGCGCAACCCCAAGCGGGCCGTCACCCGGGCCGAGATCCTCGACCGCGTGTGGAACTACAGCTTCGGCGGCCGATCGAGCATCGTCGACCTGTACATCTCGTATCTTCGTCGCAAGATCGACGACGGCCGGCAACCGATGATCCAGACCGTACGAGGAGTCGGCTACATGCTGCGACCGACGCCATGACACGTCGGACGGCCTGGTGGAAGCCACGCTCGATGCGCCGTCAGCTGATGATCGGGGTCTCCACGATCGTCAGCGTGGCATTGGTCGGGGTCGGCGCTGTCGCGGTGGTGAGCCTGCGGGACGAAGCCATGCGGCTCAGCGACAGCAAGGTCTCCGACTCGCTGGCGGCGTTTAGCTATTCGTATGCCAAGCAAGAACGGGCCCATCCGCCACCGGTGGAGTCGGCACTGGCGCCGTGGGAGTCCCTGACCGAGTTCCAGGGGCAGTCGCCGGGCACTGTCATCGCCGTGTTGCACGACGGAAAGGTGCCGCAAGCAACCATTTTCAGTGATGGTGAACCCATGTCCGCACCGATCGACGTTCGTGAGGCGCTGAAGTCGATCGACTGGCGCGACGGTGGTGACCGCACCGTCGAACTCGGCAGCCTCGGACCCTACCGGGTCGGCAGCCGCGAACTTGCCAGCGGCGAGCGCCTGGTCTCGGCGGTGTCGCTGGACCAGGCGAACAAGACCTTGGCGCGGGAAACCATCATCGTCATCGCGTTGGTGCTGCTCGCGCTGGCGGCCACCGCGGGTGGCACGGTGTGGATGGTCAGCTATGCACTAAAACCGCTGCGACGGGTTGCCGCCGTCGCCGGGGCGGTTGCCGCACTTCCGCTGTCGAGCACCGGCCACCGGATCGCGGTGCGGGTCGACGAGGCCGATACCGACCCGGACAACGAAGTGGGCGTCGTCGGCAACACGCTCAACCGGCTGCTGGACAACGTCGACGGTGCGCTGGCAGATCTGGCCGAGTCCGACCGGCGTATGCGCCAATTCCTCGCTGATGCCAGCCATGAACTGCGCACCCCGCTGGCGGCGATCGTCGGCTACGCCGAACTGACCCGCCAGGACAGTGATGTACTCCCGGAGACGACCGAATACGCGCTGGCCCGCATCGAGGCGGAGTCGCACCGGATGGCGTCGCTGGTCGCCGATCTGCTGCTGCTCTCGCGCCTCGACGAGCGACAGGATCTGAAGATCGAGGACGTCGAGCTGTGCGATCTCGTGGCCGATGTTGTAAATGACGTTGCGGTGACATCACCGGAGCACCACTTCGTGATCGACCTACCGGAGACACCCGTGTGGGTGCGCGGCGACCGGGAGCGGCTTCATCAGCTGGTGGCCAACCTGCTGGTCAACGCCCGGGTCCACACACCTGCTGGCGTCACGGTCGCCACCGCGCTCGCTGCTCGCACCGAGAACGGCCAGAACATGGTCGAGCTGACCGTCAGCGATGACGGGCCCGGCATTCCAGAAGCCTTGATGCCCAACCTGTTCGACCGCTTCGTGCGGGCGGACAAGTCGCGTTCGCGCAAGCTCGGTTCCACCGGGCTGGGCCTGGCGATCGTGCGCTCCATCGTGGAGGCGCACCGCGGGACGGTGTCTGCGCAGTCGCGGCCGGGCAACACGGTCTTCACGGTGACGCTGCCGGCATCTCAGTAGTTCAAAAGGCCTATACCGCTGGGCGTCACGCACTGCAGTGCGTGTAGCGACCGGAAGACATTTGCGTTCCCTATGAGTGTGATGACGGCGCGGCTGGCGGTTTCTAGTATTGGAGGCATGACATGGAGATGGGCGAAACAGCAAATCCGCCAAAGGTATTCGCCCATATCCGGTGACGATGGAGGTGTCGACGTGTGAGTCTGACTGGCTGAGACCTCTTTCATCACAACTCATCATCCAGATCCACCCAGGTACAACCAGAGAAAGGAACCATCATGACAATGCGCTACCTCACTCCGTTCCTCATCGCCGGAGCCGCCGCAGCCGCGATCGCCGTCGCGCCCGCTGCGCAGGCTGCGACGACCGGCTCGCAGTCCTGCAGTGACAGTGGGAGCACCTCGGTCTGCCAGAAGCCGGGCCACGCGTCGATCGTCACCAGCCCGCAGGACACCGTCGGTCAGACGATGGGCGGACCCGGGGGGCTGAGCCTGACCCAGATGTGGGCTCTCGGCTAGAACCTGATCACAGCCGGCAAGGCCGCGACGGCCGCCTCGACGACGAGGCGTCCTCGCGGCCTTGTCGCGTTGGGCGTCAGTACTGTCCGTTGAGGTTGCCGTCCATGTCGTGGACCCGGGCGTGCAGGACGGTGCGGTTGCGCAGTGCGGCCCGCACCGCGCGGTGCAGGCCGTCCTCCAGATAGACCACGCCGTGCCACTTGACCGCGTGCGGGAACAGGTCGCCGTAGAACGTAGAGTCCTCGCTGAGCAGACGGTCCAGCGCGAGCACCGTCGTCGTGGTGACCAACTCGTCAAGACGGATCTGGCGCGGGGGGATCTGAGACCAGTCGCGGTAGGTGAGGCCGTGCTCGGGATAGGGTTTGCCCTCCCGAACGCCCTTGAAGATCATGGCAGCGTCGCCCCGACCGTCCCCGTCGGCGTAGCCGCCCGAGTGCGCATGACCATTTCAGCAAGGCTAGTCGTTGCGCGCCCGAATGCCAGTGCTGGGCGAATTCCGGTGCGGTGGGTCCCAACCGGCCCGACCCGGACACCGGAAGTGGCACTCGGCGGCCGTGGGTGCTAAATGTGCTGATGATGTCCGTAAAATGGAGACGACTTGGAGGTGTACCAGATGGGAAGTGCCGACGATCGTCGCTTTGAGGTGCTCCGTGCCATCGTCGCCGACTTCGTTGCGACAAAAGAGCCGATCGGCTCCAAGGCTCTCGTCGAACGCCACAACCTCGGGGTATCCAGCGCGACCGTGCGCAATGACATGGCCGTCCTGGAGGCCGAGGGCTACATCGCGCAGCCGCACACCAGCTCGGGACGAGTGCCCACCGAGAAGGGCTACCGGGAGTTCGTCAACCGGATCGACGAGGTCAAGCCGCTGTCGAGTTCGGAACGCCGCGCGATCCTGCAGTTCCTGGAGTCCGGGGTCGACCTCGACGACGTCCTGCGCCGCGCGGTGAAACTGCTGGCCCAGCTGACCCGCCAGGTGGCGATCGTGCAGTACCCGACGCTGTCCACCTCCACCGTGCGCCACCTCGAGATCGTCGCGCTGACCCCGGCCCGGCTGCTGATGGTCGTCATCACCGACTCCGGCCGCGTCGATCAGCGCATCGTCGAACTCGGCGACACCATCGACGACTATCAGCTCTCCCAGCTACGCGAGTTGCTCGGGCAGGCGTTGGAGGGTAAGCGGCTCGCGGCCGCCTCGGTGGCCGTCGCCGACCTGGCTGCCCGGCTCGACGGCTCGGGCGGACTCGGCGACGCCGTCGGGCGATCGGCGACGGTGCTGCTGGAGTCCCTCGTCGAGCACAACGAGGAGCGGCTGCTGATGGGTGGCACCGCCAACCTGACCCGCAACACCGCCGACTTCGGCGGCTCGCTGCGCTCGATTCTGGAGGCACTCGAGGAACAAGTGGTGGTGCTTCGGTTGCTGGCCGCCCAGGAGGAGACCGGTAAGGTCACGGTGCGCATCGGCCAAGAAACCGAGGCCGAGCAAATGGCCGGCACATCGGTGGTGACCACGACCTACGGCAGCTCAGGCACCGTCTTCGGCGGCATGGGAGTGTTGGGTCCGACCCGGATGGACTATCCGGGAACTATCGCCAATGTCGCGGCGGTTGCGATGTACATCGGCGATGTATTAGGCGGCCGATGAGCGCCGCCGATGAACGACGAAGTGAAGAGGCCAACAGCGCGAGCGAAGAGGCCAATCAGGTACGGCCGATGAGGCTCAACGGCGGATGCCGGGCTGACTAAGCCGGCGAATCGAAAGGTCAAGCGTGGCACGCGACTACTACGGCTTGCTCGGGGTGAGCAAGGGCGCCAGCGATCAGGAGCTCAAGCGCGCCTATCGAAAGCTGGCCCGCGAGCTGCATCCGGACGTCAACCCCGACGAGGATGCGCAGCACAGGTTCAAGGAGATCAGCGCCGCCTACGAGGTGTTGTCCGATCCGGAGAAGCGCCGCATCGTCGACCTCGGCGGCGATCCGCTGGAGGGCGCCGCGTCGGCAAACGGATTCAGTGGCTTCGGTGGTCTGGGCGATGTCTTCGAGGCCTTCTTCGGCGGCGGCACCGGCTCGCGCGGCCCGATCGGGCGGGTGCGCCCCGGCTCGGACTCGTTGCTACGGATGCGCCTGGACCTCGGCGAATGCGCGACCGGCGTGACCAAGCAGGTCACCGTCGACACCGCGGTCCTGTGCGACATCTGCCAGGGCAAGGGCACCCACGGCAACTCCACCCCGGTCACCTGTGACACCTGTGGGGGCCGCGGCGAGGTGCAGACCGTTCAGCGCTCCCTGCTCGGCCAGGTCATGACTTCGCGGCCCTGCCCGACGTGCCGCGGGATCGGTGAGGTCATCCCCGACCCTTGCCACCGCTGTGGCGGCGACGGCCGGGTACGGGCCCGGCGCGACATCAGCGTCAAAATCCCGGCCGGGGTCGGGGACGGGATGCGTGTTCGCCTGGCCGCGCAGGGCGAGGTCGGACCCGGTGGCGGGCCGGCGGGCGACCTCTACGTCGAAGTCCACGAACAGCAGCACGACATCTTCGTGCGCGACGGCGACGACCTGCACTGCACCGTTTCGGTGCCGATGGTCGACGCGGCACTGGGCACCACAGTCAGTGTGGAGGACATCCTGGAGGGCTCGATCGAGATAGCCGTCGCGCCCGGCACGCAGCCCGGTTCGGTGAGCACGCTGCGTGGGCGCGGGATGCCGCATCTGCGCTCCGGAACCCGCGGTGATCTGCACGCCCACATCGAGGTGAGCGTGCCGGGCAAACTCGATGCCCGGGCCAAGGAGCTACTGGGCGAGTTCAAGAGTCGCAGCCACGAAGAGGCACAGGTGAAGTCGGTGCACGCCGGCGAAACGGCGGGCGGCGGACTGTTCAGCCGGCTGCGCGAAACGTTCACCGGCCGCTGAGCCGGTGGCCGACACCCTCTTCTACACCGCGGCCGTCCCGGCTGTCGGCCAGTGCGCGACCGTCGAGGGCGACGAGGGTTTCCATGCCGCCACGGTGCGGCGCATCCGGCCGGGTGAAGTGCTGGTGCTTTCCGACGGGGCCGGCGCGATGGCGCGCTGCGAGGTCGAGGAGGCCGGCAAGCGCGGTCTGTCGGCCCGAGTGCTGGAGTCTTGGCAGGAGCCGCGCCCGGTCCCGTCGGTGACCGTCGTGCAGGCCATTCCCAAGTCAGAGCGTTCCGAGCTGGCGATCGAGCTGGCGACTGAAGCCGGCGCCGATGACTTCATGGCCTGGCAGGCCTCGCGTTGTGTGGCGCGCTGGGACGGCGAGCGCGCCGACAAGGGATTGCGTCGCTGGCGTGCCGTGGCCCGTTCGGCGGCCCGGCAGTCTCGGCGTGCCTACATCCCCGAGATCAGCGGCCCGCTGGGCACCGGTGCTCTGTCGGCGGTGATCGCCGAGCGCGTCGCCGCCGGAGCGCTGGTCCTGGCGTTGCATGAATCCGCCGACCGCCCGCTCGCCGATATGCCGGTGGCGCAGGCAGATTCGATCATGCTGGTCGTCGGCCCGGAAGGTGGGATCAGCGACGGTGAACTCGCCGAGCTGGTGAGCGTGGGCGCCACCGCGATCCGGCTGGGACCGACGGTGTTGCGCACGTCGACCGCGGCGGCGGTCGCGCTCGGCGCGCTGGGCGCGTTGACGCCGCGGTGGGGTGGCGACCGGCCGCTGGAGTGACGTCGCCGACCGGGTGAGGAGAACCTGCCGATCGAGTGATGGTGCGCTCTGCCCGGGCCGCGTTGACTTCCAGTCGAGCGATCCGAGGGGAGTCGTCATGACTGCAGCCGTCACGCACTACGAGATGTTCATCAACGGAAGGCACATCGGCGCCGCCGAGTTCGACGAGATCCGCGATCCGGCCACCGAGGACTTGGTCGCCACGGTGGCCCGAGGGACCGTGGCCGACGCGGATGCCGCCGTCGCGGCCGCCCGGGCGGCCTTCGAATCGGGAGCCTGGTCTCGGATGGCACCGGCCGACCGGTCGGCAGTGATGACGAGCATCGCCGATCAGCTGGCGCGCGAACTCGACGAACTCGTCGACCTCGAGATCCATGCCAACGGCGCCACCGTGCGGCAGGCCACCGGCTTCCATGTCGGCTACGCCCCCGCGCACTTCCTGCACTTCGCCGAGCTGGCCGGCACCTACCAATGGAGCCGGCAGGTGAGCACGTCGGCGTATCCCACGATGTCGACCAATGTGATCCGCCGCGAGCCGCTCGGGGTGTGCGCCGCGATCGTGCCCTGGAATTTCCCGCTGCTACTGGGTATTTGGAAGATTGGCCCAGCCCTAGCGGCAGGGAACTCGGTGGTGATCAAGCCGGACGAGAAGACGCCGCTGACGTTGTTGCGGTTGTGCGAGATCGCCCAGGAGTGCGGGGTGCCCGACGGGGTCATCAACCTTGTCACCGGCCCGGGGCCCACCGTCGGGGCCCGGCTGGCCGAGCATCCCGACGTCGACAAGGTGGCCTTCACCGGTTCGACGGCCGTCGGTCGCGAGATCATGCGGCTGGCCGCACCCACGGTGAAGAACGTGTCGCTGGAGCTCGGTGGCAAGGGTGCGCAGATCCTGCTCGACGACGCCGATCTCGACATCGCGATCGACGGTGCGCTGTTCGGCTGCATGCTCTACTCGGGCCAGATCTGCGAATCCGGCACCCGGCTGCTGGTGCCCGACCAGATGTACCACCTCGTGGTCGATCGACTGGTCGACCGTGCCTCCGCGCTCAAAATCGGGGATACCGACGACTTCGACACCGATGTCGGCCCGGTGATCTCCGCCAGGCAGCGTGACCGGGTACTGGGCTTCCTGGACTCCGCGAGGCTGGATGGCGCGAGAATCGTTCTGGGCGGCGGCGTCCCGGAGGGTGAGCGGTTCGGCAAGGGGTACTGGATCGCCCCGACGATCGTCACCGACGTCACCAACGACATGGAGATCGCCCGGGAGGAGATCTTCGGCCCGGTGCTGTGCGTGTTGCGCTATACCGACGAATCGGATGCCGTCAGTCAGGCCAACGACTCCCAGTACGGGCTGAGTGCCGGGGTCTGGAGCACCGACTACGAGCGTGCCGCCGATCTGGCCGCACAGCTACGGGCCGGCACGGTGTGGATCAACAACTGGCACCAGATCGACCCCGCGTTGCCATTCGGGGGATACAAGCAAAGTGGGCTGGGGCGTGAGTTGGGTGAGCATGCGCTGGACGCGTACACCGAGACCAAGCACGTGCACATCGATCTCACCCAGAAACTCGAACGTCACATCTTCGACGCGCTGCTGTCCGAGCCGCCCCGCTAGGCGATGCCGACGGTGTGAGTCCGCTGTGCCGTCACCACTCCGTTCGGGGTAGGGCGCTCCACCCTCCGACGGCTTGTCACCACCGGCGACACCCCGCACGCTCGAGGGGTCGGTTTCGGGTTTGTCGCAGAGGAGTTCGGGTGATCGAGGTTGTTGTCGCACAACGCGAGGAACTAGCCGACGACGTCATCGGCCTGGTTCTTGAGGATCCAGACGGGCGGGACCTGCCGCAGTGGGCACCGGGCGCGCACATCGACGTCGTGCTGAGCGGGGACGTGGTGCGGCAGTATTCGCTGTGCTCGAACCCGGACGATAGGCGGCGCTGGCGAATCGGGGTGCTGCTGGAGGCCGCCGGCCGAGGCGGTTCCGCATTCGTTCACCAGCAGGTACACCAGGGCGCGCGTCTCCGGATCGCCGGTCCGCGCAACCATTTCGCATTGCGGCCAGCCGAGCGTTACCAGTTCATCGCCGGCGGAATCGGCATCACCCCGATCCTGCCGATGATCGACGCCGCGGTTGCCGCGGGTGCCGATTGGCACCTGTTGTACGGCGGACGGCGCAGATTGTCGATGGCGTTCGCCGACGAATTGGCGAAATATACCGAGCGCGTGGATATTCGGCCGCAGGACGAGCAGGGCCTGCTCGATCTCGACGATCTGCTGGGCACCCCGCGCGAGGACACCCTGGTGTACTGCTGCGGACCCGAGGGTCTGCTGAGAGCCGTCGAGGCTGCCTGTGCGCACTGGCCCGCCGGCGCTCTGCATGTGGAACGGTTCGCCGCCGGCGTAGCTACGGCCGCCGGTTCGGCGGTGGCCGGCTCATCCGAGGCTTTGGACAACTTCCAGGTGGTCTGCCAGAAGTCGAATCTCACCATCGACATCGGCCCCACCACCTCGATCCTGGATGCGTTACGAGCGCATGGGGTGAACATGTTGTCCTCCTGCATGGAGGGGATCTGCGGCACCTGTGAGACGGCGGTGTTGGAAGGGGTCCCCGATCACCGCGATTCGGTACTCACCGACGACGAGAAAGCCGCCAACGACGCGATGATGGTGTGCGTATCGCGTTCGCTGACACAGCAGTTGGTCCTCGACTTATGATGGCCAGCCACGTCCCGCACCCCGAAGGGGGGATGCGGATGTCTCCCGCGCCGGATCGTCAGCGGGACCGGCCGGTGGCAGCCTGATCGGTATGACCAGTATCGCCGAACACCCGTTGACGATCACCGACCCCGAGCTGGATCTGTCGGCAAGGTCGTTCTGGGCACAGAACTTCGAACAGCGTGAAAAGGCGTTCGCTCGACTGCGAGACGAACATCGTGTCTCCTACCATCGGCCCTACGAATCGACGCTGCTCCCACCCGAGGACGACACCCCCGGCTTCTGGTCGGTGACCAAACACAAGGACTGCCGGTTCGTCTCGCGCAACCCGAAGCTGTTCTGCTCGGGCAAGGGCGTGTTGATGGAGGACATGCCCGAGGTCGTCATCACCGCGACAGCCTCTTTCCTGGTGATGGACGGTGAGCAGCACCGCAAAATGCGCGGCATCATGGAGCAGGCGTTCAGCCCCCGCAACGTCCGCAAGATCTCGGAATGGGTTGCCCAGCATGCCCGTGACCGCCTCGACGAGATCATCGACCGCGGCGAGGGCGACTTCTCCGAGGACTACGCAAAGTACGTGCCTGGGCGCATCTTCGCGCACTTCTTCGGCCTCGAGCGCGACAGCGAAGAGCAGCACATCGTCATGGAGGCTGCCGAGCGGATGCTGGCCTGGGATGACCCCCGCATGGCTCTGGGACGCGACGCGCTGACCACTCATGCCGAGGAAAGTGAGCGTATCCAGGACATCGCGTTGATGATGGCCGAGCGCCGGCGCAAGGAACCGAAGGACGATCTGATCACCTGGGTCATCAATGCCGAATTCGAAGGCCAGAAGCTCGACGAGTGGGAAATCGGGTCATTCTTCTCGCTGCTGGGATCCGCGGCGAACGACACCACCCGGCATTCGATCGCGCACGCGATCCGGCTGCTGTCGGAGAACCCCGACCAGCGCGCCCTGCTGCTCGAAGACCTGGAGGGCCGCGTCGGCGGCGCCACCGAAGAGGTTATTCGGTATGCCAGCCCGGTGATGCATTTCCGTCGCACGGCCACCCAGGACGTCGTCATCGGCGATGCCGAGGTCAAAGAAGGCGAGCACGTGGTCATGTGGTACTGCTCGGCCAACCGTGATCCCGAGGTTTTCGCAGATCCGGCCAGATTCAATATCCTGCGCAGCCCCAACGACCACGCCGGTTTCGGTGCGGGCGGCCCGCACTTCTGTCTCGGCAGCGCGCTGGGCAGGCAGATGCTGCGCTCGGCGATCACCGAAATCTACACGCGCATACCGGATATCACGCTCAGCGGGGAACCCGACTATCAGGTCAACAACTTCATCCACGGCGTGCACTCGTTGCCGGTGCGCTGGACACCACCCACCAATCGCTGACCGCCAGAGCCGAACACAGGAGAACAGCCATGCCGTACTACGCCAACCCAGAAGAGATCTACGCCTACCTCGGAGGTGTGTTCCGGGCCGCCAACGGCACCGATGTGGGGCCCAAGCTGAAGTCCGCCGACATCGACCTACAGGTGTACTACACCGACCCGGACGCCTGCATGACGGTCCGGCTGCGCGAGCCCAGCATCGAGGTCGCCGACGGCGGGGACAACGCCGATGCCGACGTGAAGCTGTACATGCCCGCCGATATCGGCGACAAGTTCTGGCGCGGCGAATACAACCTCGGTGTGGGGCTGGCCAAGGGCCAGGTCAAGGCCAAGGGACCGGTCAACAAGATCCTCAAGCTGGTGCCGTTGACCAAGCCGCTGTTCCCCATCTACCGCGAGCTCGTTGCCGAGAAGGACGCCGCGGCTGACGCGGCTCGGGATGGGGGAACACGTTGACCGACAACGTGACTGATGCCAGCGGCACCATCACTGCGTCGCGGCCGTCGACCGCTCTCGCGGCGGTCCTGCGCGAGGAGGGCCGGCCGTTGTCACTGGAGACCGTCGAGCTGGCCGACCTCGCCGACGACGAGATTCTGGTGCGGATCGCCGGAGTGGGGATCTGCCACACCGACATCTCCGCCGCACAGGGGCTCGTACCGCTGCCGCTACCGGCCGTGCTCGGCCACGAAGGCGCCGGCGTCGTGGTGTCGGTGGGCGCCGGGGTGACCACGCTGGTTCCGGGTGACCATGTGGTGCTCAGTTTCGCCTACTGCGACGAATGCGACACCTGCCGCACGAAGACGCCCGCCTACTGCGATCTGTTCGCACCGCTGAACTACTTCGGCGAACGGCTCGACGGCACCGTCACGATGCGGGCCGGCGACGAAGAGATCCACGGCAACTGGTTCGGGCAGTCGTCGTTCTCGAGCCTGGCCATCGCCGCCGCCCGTAACGCGGTCAAGGTCCCCACGGATCTGCCGTTGCACCTTCTCGGCCCGCTGGGCTGCGGGCTGCAGACCGGGGCGGGCGCGGTCATGAACGTGTTGCGACCGCAGCGGGGGGAGAGCCTGGCCGTGTTCGGCCTGGGGGCGGTGGGTCTGGCCGCGGTGATGGCCGGTGTCGCGCTGGGCTGCGATCCGGTGATCGCCATCGACGTCAACGAGTCCCGCCTGGAGGTCGCGCGCACTCTGGGCGCCACCCACACCGTCAACCCGGCGACAAGCCGGGATCTGGTGTGGGACGTGATGAGCACGGTGCCCGCCGGGGTGCATCACTCGCTGGACGCGGTCGGCTCGAACGCCGTCATCCGGCAGGCGCTGGAGATTCTCGGCTCCCCGGGGCACTGCGTGACCGTCGGTTTCCACGGCCTGCAGCACGACATCACGATCGACCAGGGACATCTACTGCTAGGCCGGCGGCTGTCCGGGGTGATCGAGGGCGATGCCGACCCACAGGCCTTCGTGCCCAGCCTCATCCGGCTCTACCGGGAGGGGCGATTCCCGTTCGACCGCCTCATCGAGACTTTCGCCTTCGCCGACATCAACGCCGCGATCGAGGCCTCGACGCGCGGCGACGTGATCAAGCCGGTGGTCGTCTTCGATTGACCGATGTGAGCCGAACGCAGTCGGACGTGGGACGCAGGTGTTACCGTCGCCCACGTCCAGCCGCGTGATTGGGGAGCGTTGGTGGGTCAAGACCTCGCACGTATGTCGGTTGAGGAGTTCACCGCCCTTGCGGCGTCGATGGACGTCGCGGCCCTGGGACAGCGGATCGGCATGCGTGCCGTCGAAGTCATCGCCGAATTGCACGACACCAAGGATCGCGACCTCGAGCAGCTGACCGTTGAGGCGGCGCTGAGCAACGTCCAGGCCGTGTTACGCGCCTTGGCCGCGGGGGAGTCGCCGGCCTCGGCGCAGCCGCCGGAGCTCACCCTCAACTGGGTGGCGACCCTGGCCCAGCGCGGCATCACTGTGGCGGTGATCCCGCGCTGTTATGTCATCGGGTCGGGTATGTGCGACGCCGCACTGCGCAATGCGATCAACCAACTCGACGCCCCCGAAGATGTGCGCTGGCAGCTGGCCGGGTCGGCCTCCCAGTACCTGTTCGGCTACTGCGAGAAGGTCTCCGGCGACCTGGTCGACCACTACCAGCGAGAACGCGAACTCTGGGCGCAGGGAGCCGATTCGGTGCGCGCCGAACTCGTGCACGGTGTCGTCTCGGGTCGGCCGGTGGATCTGCGGGCCACCAGCGCCGCGCTCGGCTACAACCTCGACCGGCCGCACGTCGCGATGATGGTGTGGACCGATCCGCGCAGCCACGACCGCCCGCCGTTGCAGGCATTGAAGCGTGCCGCCGCGGCGATCGCCCACCAGCTCAAAGGGATGGAGCTGCTGGTGGTCCCGGCCGGCGCCGGGATGGTGTGGGCCTGGACCAGCGGCCCGTCCGTGACCGATCGTCCCACGGCGACGATCACCGTCGACGCGCCGCTGCTGGGTTCGGTTGGTGGCCTGGCTCCCGGCCTGGCCGGCTTTGTTGAGTCGCACCACCAGGCCGGCGACGCGCGGCGGATGAGCGGGGTTCTGGCCCGGCCCGCTGGTGCGGTGCTCTACCACCGCGACGTCGCCCTCGATGCGCTGCTGACCCACGACCTCGCGGCAGCACGGCGATTCGTCCGCGATGAACTCGGCGAACTGAGTTCGGACACCGAACGCAGCCGGCGACTGCGCACCACGCTTAGCGTGTTCTTCGAGGAAAACATGAGTTGGGGGCGAACCGCCGAACGGCTAGGCGTGCACCAGAACACCGTGATGTACCGGGTGCAGCAGGCCAAGGATCTGCTCGGCCTCCCGTTGACCGATCGTCGGCTGGAACTGGAGGTGGCGCTGCGGCTGGCCGACGCGAACGGTGAGCTCAGTCCCGGCGACATGTGAGCCCATTCCAGTACTCAGCGAGAACTTTGGAAGCGGGTTCCATGTTCCGGTGACTCGGGCCTCCCTACCGTCATTGATGTGACTGTCGCCACTTTTCCGCTGTCCGATATCGCCCCGAGCGAGCTGGGCCATAGTGCCCAGGTGCGCGCGCTGCCCTCGGTCCGATCGATCCGGGCGCGCGACGACCGGGAATGGTCGGTCGTCGGTGATCCGCTGCGCGACCGTGACCTGCGCGACCGGGTGCTGGTGGCACTCGAACAGGCCGCGTCGGCGGTGCCGGGGTGTATCGAGGTAGCCGGCGACGAGCGGGACTTCACCCGGCTACTGACCGCTCTGGACGCCAGCCGGGAGCAGTTGAACAGGCATCTGGCGAACGGCGGACTGCCGGTCCGGCGGCTCGGCGCGGCATGGTTTGCCGGGATGCTCGGTGAGGTCACCGCGTTGCACACCGAGGTGGCCCGGGCCCGCGCCGCGCAGAAGGACGAACGCTACGGCGCGGTGCGTAACGCACTCTCGCGCCTGCATGGCGTCGACTCCGTCGCGCAGATGCTCGATCGGGCCCTGGTGGAGTTGTGCCGATGCGGGTTCGACCGCGCCATCATCTCGCGGGTCGAGGACTCGACCTGGTGGGTGGAGAACGTCCACGTTCACGCCGATCCGGAATGGGCCGGCGAGATCGTCCGCGTGGGCCGGGAGAACCCCCTGGTGATCGACCACACGGTTGTCGAAAGCGAAGTCATCCGGCGGCGTGCACCGGTGCTCGTTCGCGACGTCGAGCACGATCCGCGGATCAACACCGCGATCGGCATGGCCTCGCTGTCGAGGTCTTATGTCGCCGCCCCGATCATGCCGGACGGTCGCGTCATCGGGCTGCTGCATGCCGACTGCTACAACAGCCGCCGCCACGTCGACGAGGACGACCTCGCCGTGCTGTGGATGTTCGCCGAAGGATTCGGCTACGCCTACCAGCGGACGGTGCTCAGTGAACGACTCCGTCTCGCGCGCAACGAGATTCAGCGCATGGCCCGAAACGTCGCGAACGCCGCCGACGACCTGTGCACCGCAAGGACCGTGCTTGTCTGCCAACCGCGACAGGACGACAGCCCCGCCAGCCGGCCCGTGGTGGCCGCGTCGCTGGTCGCCGATTCCCCGATCGAAACCCTGTTGTCGCGCCGCGAGATCGAAGTGGTGTCGCTGATGGCGGAGGGCCGAAGCAATGCGGCGATCGCCACCCAGCTGGTGATCGCCGAGGGCACCGTCAAGACCCACGTCAAGCACATCCTGCGGAAGTTGAAGGCGTCCAACCGTGCCGAAGCGGTGTTTCGCTTCATGCGGATGACCGAGGTACACGGCACCCGACGCTGACGGAGTCGAGTTCCGCTGGGGTCAGCCCGGCTCCGATCGGGTGCCCAGCCTGGCGTAGATCGAGGCGGCCTCGGCCCGGTTGCTGGCGTGCAGCTTGCGCAGCACCCGTTTTACGTGGGATTTCACCGTGCCCGGGGTGATCACCAGTTCGTCGGCGATCTGCTGGTTGGTGCGTCCCTCGGCCATCAGTCGCAGCACCTCGGCCTCCCGGCGGGTCAGCATGTCGTGCACCCGCGATTCCACCTCGGCCAGCCGACGGCTGGCCGGGCTTCGTTCGGGTGGTTCGACCTTGCGCAATTCCAGGTCGGCGTCCTGCAGGGCCTGGGCGGCCTGCTCGGCGGTGGCCAGCGCGGTACGCACCTCGGCGTGCTGGCGGCGCATTCGCTCCATCAGAACCGTCCGCTCGAAGGCGTAGCCGAACCCCTCGGCGAACGCCCACACGGTGTCCCGGTCGATCTCGTCTACGGTGCGCCCGGAATAGAGCCGGTCGGCGTGTAGAAATCCGATCACCCGGCCGGTCGGCATCACCGGGGCGGCGACGTAGGACCGGGTCAGGGAGAAGTCGATGATCGGGCGGTTGACCCGGGGATCGTTGCGGGCGTCGCGCACGATCTCCGGTGCGTGTCTGCGGATCATCTGGGTCTCAAGCAGCATGTGGTCCAGCGGCGGTGAGACGGACTGGGCGAAGGCCACCATCTTCTCGGCTCCGTCGGTGTCGGCACCGAAGTACGCCGACTCCATCACCATTCGGCCTTCGTGCACCCGGAACAACACCGCCCGGTCGAACCCACACGACTCGACCAGCTCCCGCGGTGCCCGATCGACGATGGTGGCGACCTCGTCGATCCCCCGTAGCTTGGACAGGCCCTCCTGCACCCGCAGCAGGGCCAGCACCCGGCGGCGGGCGTTGTCCTCGATCAACTGCCGTTCCAGCAGCGACAGGTCGAGCACCGCCTCCAGCGCTGTCAGCGTCGTCTCGTCGCCGAGGGCTTCGAGTGCCTCACGCACGACGGCGGCCTGGGCATCGAGGGTGTCGGCGACCGCCCGGACCGGATCGTCGGCCGGCTCGACGATGCCCAGGCGGCAGGCTTCGTCGTACCGCCGGGACACCGCACTGGCCCGTGGCTCCTTAGAGCCCCAGCCGGGGTGGTTGCCGTCGACGAGTGCGGTCACGGTCGGCGGTTCAGTGGTGCTGGTCACAGTGGACCGATCGTCTCACCGACCCGACGGTGCCCGCACCGAAACCGCTCGGTCGGGAGCACAACTGACCTCCATCGGGAGATCGACCGCATCCATGGTCAGCGCCGAGGCTGATCTGATGACCTCGACCATCACTTCGGCACTGCGCACCCTCACCACCCCGGAGGGCGTCGCCAACCCCTATCCGCTCTTCGAACAACTGCGGGATTCCTCGCCGGTGCCGGGCTACCAGGACTGGCCGCCGGGTACGGTGCCCGGTGCTGACGAGCCGGTCACCGCGTGGGCGTTGTTCCGCCACGACCAGGTGCTCGCCGCCGCTCGCGACAACGAGACGTTCTCGTCACGCGATCCCATCCAGGAGGCGTCCTCGGCGCCGAGTCTGATGCTGGTCAACACCGACCCGCCCGCCCACACCGGTGAACGCAAACTGGTTTCCCAAGCGTTTTCGCCGCGGCGCATCCACCGGCTCGAGGGCTGGCTGTGCGATCTGGTTCCGCAATTGCTCGCCGACTTCGACGCGCGCGGCGGTGACGGCGACCCCGACGTCATGGAGTTCGCCGCCGAGGTACCGACCCGGGCGATGGTGAAACTGCTCGGCCTTCCCGCCGGCGACCACGTCCGGTTCAAGAACTGGGCCAACGCATTTATGCTCTCGTCGGCGATGACACCGGAGGAACGGATGGCCAGCAACACCGAGATGGTGGCCGCGTTCAGCGAGCGGGTGCTGGAACACAGTGCGCGCCTTGAGGATTCCAGCGGCGACTCCGCTGACGTGGAAGACGCCGAGGACCTGATCTCGGCACTGTTGCGCGCCGAGCTGGACGGCCGGCGGTTGACCCCGGAGCAGGTGGTGCGCCTCTGTGTGACGTTGGTGGTCGCCGGCAGCGAGACGACGACCTACCTGATCGGCAGCGTCTTACATGCCATGGCCCGCGAACCCGCGGTGACCGCTCGGCTGCGGGCCGACCGCTCGTTGGTGAACACTTTCATTGAGGAGGTCGCGCGGCTCACCGGTCCGCAGCGGCTGTTCCGCATCGCCACCCGCGATGTCGAGATCGACGGGGCACATATCCGTAAGGGGGAGTGGGTGGCGTTGTTCTTCGGATCGGCCAATCACGACCCCGCGGTCTTCGACGACCCGCAACGGCTGGACCTAGACCGCCCCAACATCCGCCAGCACCTGGCCTTCGGCCACGGTCTGCACTTCTGCTTGGGGGCGCCGCTGGCAAGGCTGGAGGTATCCGCGGTCGTCGGCGCGGTCCTCGATCGCTACTCGACCATCGCCGCGTCCGAGGAGCCCCCCGAACGGCAGACCGCCAGCCTGCTCACCCACGGCTTCGTCCGGTTACCGCTTCACCTGGCGCGATGACCACGGTCGAGAGCGTCAACATCGCCGCGACCAGGGCGATCTACGCCGCGGTTCCAGCCGGTGACCTGGACACCGCGTTGCTCCACATGGATCCGGACATCCGCATCACCTATTACGGCAGTGCCGCCATCCCATATGCCGGCGACTACCGCGGCATCGAGGCGGCCACGGAATTCTTCGGCACGGTGGGTACCCACATCGAGATCGTGGCCATGGAGCCGTGGCTGTTCATCGCCGACGGCGACAACCTCGCGGTCTGGGGCCACCAAACGTTCCTTCGCCCGGCCACCGGCCGGACGTGGGAGTCGGAGTTCGCGCACATCATCACCCTGCGGGACGGCAGGTGGCTGCACTTCCGCGACTTCATGAACTCCGCGCTGACCCACGAGGTGTTCACCGACGGTCTGGGTTAACCGGTGGGGGGTATCGGCACAGGACGGTAAACTGGGCACTCGGTGTCGACTACAGAAATCCCAGGTCGACCGAGAACCCAGAAAGCAGGCTTCGAAGACCACGTGACGCCCCGCGAGACGACCGCCGCTCGCTCTGTCGATGACCGCACAGTGCGCAGCAGCATGACTGTTCCGCCCGACCTCGTCCTGGGCATGCTGGGCTCCGCCGACGAGAACCTGCGAGCACTCGAGCGCAGCGTTTCGGCCGATCTGCATGTCCGCGGTAACACCATCTCACTGTCCGGTACGGCCGCTGACGTGGCGCTGGCCGAGCGGGTGATCTCCGAGTTGATCGCGATCGTCGCGGGCGGGCAGACGCTGTCCCCGGACGCGGTGCGGCACAGCGTGGGCATGATCTCCGGCACCGACAACGAGTCGCCGGCCGAGGTGCTCACCCTCGACATCCTGTCGCGGCGTGGCAAGACCATCCGCCCCAAGACGCTCAACCAGAAGCGCTACGTCGACGCGATCGACGTCAACACCATCGTGTTCGGTATCGGGCCGGCGGGTACCGGCAAGACGTACCTGGCGATGGCCAAAGCGGTGAACGCACTGCAGACCAAACAGGTCACCCGCATCATCCTGACCCGTCCGGCGGTGGAAGCCGGTGAGCGCCTTGGGTTTCTGCCCGGGACGTTGAGCGAGAAGATCGACCCCTACCTGCGCCCGCTGTACGACGCGCTCCACGACATGATGGACCCCGACGCCATTCCGAAGCTGATGAGTGCCGGTGTCATCGAGGTCGCGCCGCTGGCCTACATGCGCGGCCGGACGTTGAACGACGCCTTCATCATCCTCGACGAGGCGCAGAACACCACCGCCGAACAGATGAAGATGTTCCTCACCCGGTTGGGGTTTGGCTCGAAAATCGTTGTGACGGGCGATATCACGCAGGTCGACCTGCCCGGTGGTGCCCGCTCCGGGCTGCGTGCGGCGATGGACATCCTCGAGGGCATCGACGATATCCACTTCGCCCAGCTCACCAGTGCCGATGTGGTGCGTCACCGGCTGGTGTCGGAGATCGTCGACGCCTATGCCAAGGCTGAGCAGCCGGCCTTGATGAACCGTTCGCAACGACGCTCGACCCGGCGTTAGGGGCGCACTGCACATGACTATCGAGGTATCCAACGAATCCGGCCTCGACGTTTCCGAAGAGGAGTTGATCAGCGTCGCACGGTTCGTCATCCGCCGGATGAACGTCAACCCCGCCGCTGAGTTGTCCATGGTGTTGCTGGACACCAACGCGATGGCCGACCTGCACATGCGTTGGATGGACCTGCCCGGTCCCACCGACGTGATGAGCTTCCCGATGGACGAGCTGGAGCCGGGGGGCCGTCCCGACGCCCCCGAGCCGGGCCCGGCCATGCTGGGCGACATCGTGCTGTGTCCGCAGTTCGCCGCCGAGCAGGCCGCCGCCGCCGGACACAGCCTCGGCCAGGAGCTGGCCCTGCTGACCGTCCACGGTGTTCTGCACCTGCTGGGCTACGACCACGCGGAGCCGGACGAGGAGAAGGAGATGTTCGGCTTGCAGCGCGACCTGCTTGCGGAGTGGGTCGCCGAACAGGTCGAGGCCTACCACCAGGACCGGCAGTTCGAGAAGGACCAGCGGCTGCTCGACAAGTCGCGGTATTTCGACGCACCGTGACCGGACTTGCTCCGCTGCTCGCCGCGATAGCGCTCATCGCCCTCGGCAGCCTCTTTGCCGCGATCGACGCCGCCATCAGCACGGTGTCGGTGGCTCGCGTGGAAGAACTGGTCCGCGACGAGCGGCCGGGTGCGCTGCGCCTGGCGCGGGTGATGGCCGAACGGCCGCGCTACATCAACCTCGTAGTGCTGCTGCGCATCGCCTGCGAATCCGCCGCCACCGTGCTGCTGGTGGCGTTCCTGTGGGATGACCTCGGCCTGAAATGGGGCCTCGTCGCGGCCGCCGGCATCATGACGGTGGCCAGCTTCGTCGTCATCGGGGTTGGTCCGCGCACCATCGGCAGGCAGAACGCCTACTCCCTCGCGCTGGGTGCAGCCGTTCCGCTGCATGCGATTTCGGTGCTGCTCACCCCGATCAGCCGCCTGCTGATATTGCTCGGCAACGCCTTGACCCCCGGGCGCGGATTCCGCAACGGCCCATTCGCCTCCGAGATCGAGCTGCGTGAAGTGGTCGACCTGGCCCAGCAGCGCGGTGTGGTGGCCGACGACGAACGCCGGATGATCCAATCGGTGTTCGAACTCGGCGACACCGCCGCCCGCGAGGTCATGGTTCCGCGCACCGAGATGGTCTGGATAGAGAACGACAAGAGCGCGGCCCAGGCCACGTCGCTTGCGGTGCGCAGCGGGCACTCCCGCATCCCGGTGATCGGTGAGAACGTCGACGACGTCGTCGGCGTCGTCTACCTCAAGGACCTGGTGCAGCGCACCTACTACTCGGCCAACAGCGGCCGGGACACCAGCGTGACCGACATCATGCGGCCCGCGGTGTTCGTCCCGGACTCCAAACCGCTCGACGACCTGCTGCGCGAGATGCAGCGCGACCGCAACCACATGGCGCTGCTGGTCGACGAATACGGCGCCATCGCGGGTCTGGTCACTATCGAGGACGTGCTCGAAGAGATCGTGGGGGAGATCGCCGACGAGTACGACACCGACGAGGTGGCACCAGTGGAGGCACTGGGCGACAACAAGTTCCGGGTGTCGACCCGGCTGCCGATCGAAGACGTCGGTGAGCTCTACGACATCGAGTTCGAAGAGGACCTCGACGTGGACACCGTGGGCGGCCTGCTGGCTCTCGAACTCGGTCGCGTTCCGCTGCCGGGCGCCGAGGTGGTCTCCCACGGACTACGGTTGCGCGCGGAAGGCGGCCCCGACCATCGTGGCCGCGTACGCATCGGCACCGTGCTGGTCAGCCGGACCGAACTGGAGGAGAGCGACGACGATGAGTGATGCACTGGATGGCGAGGATGCCAAGCTGGTCGTGCTCGCGCGCGGCGCGATGGCCCGGGCCGAGGCTGGTGAGGGCGCCGCGGTACGCGACCTCGACGGCCGCACCTACGCTGGCGCTCCGGTCGCCCTGACGGCGTTGCGGTTGAGTGGGCTGCAAGCCGCTGTGGTCGCCGCTGTGTCCAGCGGTGCAACGGGTTTCGAGGCCGCCGTGCTAGTCGGCGGTTCGGGTGACGACGCCGGTGTCGCGGCCGTGCGCGAGCTGTCGCCGACCGCGGCGATCATCGTCACCGACCGGTCCGGGACGCCACAGTGAGCGAGTTCCGGTCCGGCTTCGTGTGTTTGGTCGGCCGGCCCAACACCGGCAAATCGACACTGACCAACGCGCTGGTCGGCGCCAAGGTGGCCATCACCGCCAATCAGCCACAGACCACCCGGCACACCATCCGCGGCATCGTGCATCGCCCCGATTTCCAGATCGTGCTCGTCGACACTCCCGGCCTGCACCGGCCACGCACCCTGCTGGGTAAGCGGCTCAACGACCTGGTGCGCGACACCTACTCCGAGGTCGACGTCATCGGCCTGTGCATCCCCGCCGACGAGGCCATCGGGCCCGGCGACCGGTGGATCTACGAACAGATCCGCGACGTGGCTCCCAGGACCACACTCGTCGTGATCGTCACCAAGATCGACAAGGTGGCCAAGGACCGGGTGGCCGAACAGCTGATGGCCGTGCACGAACTCGTCGGCGACACCGCCGCCGAAATCGTGCCGGTCTCGGCGACCAGGGGCGATCAGGTCGACATCCTCACCGATGTGCTGGCCGGGCTGCTGCCGCCCGGGCCCGCGTTCTATCCCGACGGGGAGCTCACTGACGAGCCCGAAGAGGTGCTCATGGCCGAGCTGATTCGGGAGGCCGCGCTGGAAGGCGTGCGCGACGAGCTGCCGCACTCGCTGGCGGTGGTGATCGAGGAGGTGGAAAACCGGGAGGGCCGCGACGACCTGATCGATGTGCGCGCCGTGCTCTATGTCGAGCGGGACAGTCAGAAGGGCATCGTCATCGGCAAGGGCGGGGCCCGCCTCAAAGAGGTCGGGACGGTGGCCCGCACGCAGATCGAAAAACTGCTGGGCACCAAGGTGTACCTGGACTTGCGGGTCAAGATCGCCAAGAACTGGCAGCGCGATCCCAAACAGCTTGGGCGGCTAGGCTTCTAGCTCGCGCAGACTTGGCGTGTTCCACCAGATCTCAGGCTGCTCGTTGGCCCAGCCGTTGATGGCCTCCAGCTCCGCGGCCAGCGAGACCAGCATCGGTTCGCTGTTGGCCGGGCCCATCAGCTGAACCCCGATCGGAAGGCCGTCGGCGGTGAAGCCGGCCGGGACGTTGATCGAGGGCCACCCCAGTACGTTCCACGGGAAGGTCACCGGGCAGGCCGCGATCATGGCCCGGTCGGTGGCGGTCGAACCCAAGTTGTCGAACGTGCGGGCCGGCGGGGGTGGCTGGGCAGTGGTGGGGGCCAGGACGACATCCACGGAGCGGAAGATCTCCCCGACGCGGCGCTGCAGAGCCGATTCGCTGGCGCGGGCTCGGCGCAGCATGGATCCCGACAGCAGCCGGCCCAGCCGCATGTTGGCCTCGGTGCGGGTATCGAAGGTGACATCCTCGCCGAGGCGGTCGGCCCACTCCAACAATCCCGCGGTCGAGCGAGGCAGAAAGGACAGCGGCAACCGCAGGCCGTAGTTGGGATTGCCCGCCATCACCGTGTGGCCGAGCAGGTCGAGCTGTTCGGCGACGGTGTCGAGCGCGGCCCGGATCTCAGGATGCAACGTGGCGCGAAAGAACGTGAACGGAAACCGGGTGGACACCGCGATCCGCAGCGGCCCCGGGGCCAGCCCGACGTAGTCGGACACCCGCACCGGCGGCGGCTGGTGCAGATCCTGCTCGACATTGCCCGACGCGGCGTCGAGCACCAGCGCGGCATCGGCCACGGTGCGGGCCAGCACCCCGTTGACGGTGATGCCGTTGAACGGATCGGCCAGCGGCCAGGTCGAGATGCGTCCCCGTTGCGGCTTGACGCCGACGAGGTGGGTCCAGGCCGCGGGCACCCGGACGCTGCCCGCGCCGTCGGAGCCGATGGCCGCGCCCACCAGGCCGGCGGCGACGGCCGCCGCACTGCCGCCCGAGGAACCGCCTGGGGTGTGCTTGCGTGACCACGGGTTGCGGGTGTGACCGAAGGCGGGGCCGCTGGTGAACGGCCACTGGCCCAGCTCACAGCAGTTCGTCTTGCCGACGATCACCGCACCCGCGGCCCGTAGCCTGCGCACCACTTCGGCGTCCTCGGTCGCGGGCCGGATCCGCCCACCGGTGCCGAAAGAGGTCGGCACGCCGGCGATGTCCACGTCGTCCTTGACCGCGATCGGGATGCCGAGCAACAGCGCCTTCGCACCGGCCGCGCGGCGTCGGTCGGCTTCGGCGGCCTCGGCCAGCGCCGACTCGGTGAGCACGACGCGGAAGGCGTTGAGCGTGGACTGGCTGGCGCTGATCGTGCGCAGCGATCGGCGGACCAGTTCGGCGGAGGTCACGGTGCCGCTGGCCAACTGATAGAGCTGGTCGCCGATGGTGGGGAACCGCTGCGGCCTGCTCAGGCTCGCGTGAGCTGTCATGGCGACGTCGAGACTAACGGCGCGGGTTCACGCAGATGTCGCAATACGGTGGGAAACTTGTCGAATGCGGCTTTACCGGGATCGGGCGGTCGTGCTGCGCCAGCACAAGCTCGGCGAGGCTGACCGCATCGTCACCCTGCTGACCCGCGACCACGGCCTGGTCCGCGCGGTCGCCAAGGGGGTTCGCCGTACCCGCAGCAAGTTCGGCTCCCGGTTGGAGCCGTTCGCGCACATCGACGTCCAGCTGCATCCCGGCCGCAATCTGGACATCGTCACCCAGGTGGTCTCCATCGACGCCTTCGCCACCGACATCGTCAGTGACTACGGCCGCTACACCAGTGCGTGTGCCGTGCTGGAGACGGCCGAGCGGCTCGCGGGGGAGGAGCGGGCCCCCGCGCCGGCCCTGCACCGCCTGACGGTCGGGGCGCTGCGGGCGGTGGCCGACGGTGCTCGGTCGCGTGAGCTGGTGCTGGACGCCTACCTGCTGCGCGCGATGGGTATCGCCGGGTGGGCGCCGTCGCTGACCGAATGTGCACGCTGTGCGGCGCCGGGCCCGCACCGCGCCTTCCACATCGCCGCAGGTGGCAGTGTCTGCATGCACTGTCGCCCGTCCGGCTCGACCACCCCGCCGCAGGCGGTGCTGGATCTGATGTCGGCGCTGCACGACGGTGACTGGGAAACCGCGGAGGCTTCGACGCCGTCGCATCGCAGTCACGCCAGCGGGCTGGTGGCCGCGCATCTGCAGTGGCACCTCGAACGCCAGCTGCGGACGCTGCCGCTGGTGGAGCGTGCCTACCGCCAGCCCACTACCCAAGGTAAGGAGATGTTCAGGCAGGATGTGCCCCATGGCGATGAACCGGGTGACCAGCTCGTGGCGGGGGGCTGAGCGCAGGCGGTCCGAACAGTTCCCCCAGCTGCCCCCGGCGCCCGATGACTACCCGATGTTCCCGGACACCTCGGTGTGGCCGGTGGTGTTCCCGCAGCTGCCCCCGGCCCCCGGCGGGGGGCCGCGCCGTCCACCCCAGCACACGTCCAAAGCCGCCCCGCCCGCCATTTCGGCCGATCAGATGCCCAAACACGTCGCCGTCGTCATGGACGGCAACGGACGCTGGGCCACCCAGCGCGGACTGAGTCGGACCGAGGGCCACAAGATGGGCGAGGCGGTGCTGATCGACATCACCTGTGGCGCCATCGAGATCGGGATCAAGCATCTGACGGTCTACGCCTTCTCCACCGAGAACTGGCGGCGCAGCGCCGAGGAGGTGCGCTTCCTGATGGGGTTCAACCGGGAGGTGGTGCGCCGCCGACGGGAGAATCTCGACATCATGGGCGTGCGGATGCGCTGGGTCGGGTCGAGGGCGCGGATGTGGCGCAGCGTGATCAAAGAATTCGACATTGCCGAGAACATGACCGTCGACAACGACGTCATCACCGTGAACTACTGCGTCAATTACGGCGGCCGGGCCGAGATCGCCGAGGCGGCACGGCAGATCGCGCGTGACGCCGCGGCGGGCCGGATCGATCCAGAGCGGGTGAACGAGGCCACCATCACCGAGCACCTGCACCGGCCCGACATCCCGGACGTGGATCTGTTCATCCGTACGTCGGGGGAGCAGCGGTCGAGCAACTTCATGCTCTGGCAGGCCGCGTACGCCGAATATGTGTTCCAGGACAAGCTCTGGCCCGATTACGACCGCCGCGACCTGTGGTCGGCGTGCGAGGAATATGCCGAGCGCAACCGGCGCTTCGGCCGCGCCTGAATGACCGGCGAACTGGCAACCAGGCTGGCGCAAGCGCTTTCGGACGTGATGCACGTCGAGGTCGACCCCGATGGTGCGCTGACCGTCCGTTACGAGGGGACGTTCGCCTCCTTGCGTACCGTGGCCATCGCCGAGGGTATCGAGATGGTTTCAGTGACCCAGGTGTTGGCATGGGATCTGCCGTTGAGTGCCGAACTGCGCAAACGTGTTGCGGCGCAGGCGGCGGCGACGATGCTGGGAACCGTCACGCTGATCGAGCAGCCCGGTAAGCGCGGCGATGTGATGCTGCGCTACAACTTCCCCGGTGAGGGACTGGCCAATAGCGCGCTGCAGACGCTGGCGCTGATGGTGCTCGCCGGCGGGGTCGAGGCCCGCGCGGCACTGAGCGGTTAGCGCTCACCGGTCCGGTCCGGTCAGGTCCCGCAGTCCGCACAGGTGCCGAACAGCTCGATGGTATGACTCACCTCGGTAAAGCCATGCGCCTCAGCGACTTCGGCGGCCCAGGCTTCGACCTCGCGGCCGCTGACCTCGACGGTCGAGCCGCAACGCCGGCACACCAGATGATGGTGGTGATCGGGGGCCGAGCAGCGCCGGTACATCGATTCACCGGTATCGGTGCGGACCATGTCCACCAGATCGCCGGCCGACAGTGACTGCAGGGTGCGGTAGACGGTGGTCAGCCCGATGTTCTCGCCGCGGCGGCGCAGCTCGTCGTGCAGTTCCTGCGCGGAACGGAACTCGTCGACGGTGTCGAGCAGCTCGATGATGGCCGCCCGCTGACGGGTGGCGCGCACCCCGGTGCCTGCGGCGCGCGGCCGGATGTCGGCTCCGGTCATGGCTGCTCCTCACCGGCGTGGCTGATCGCTGCGACGATGATGTCGGCGAGGTGGTGGTCGACCAGCCGGTACATCACTTCGCGGCCGGATCGTTCCCCGGCCACCACGCCGGCCGCCTTGAGGATCCGCAGATGCTGGCTGACCAGCGGTTGCGGCACGTCGAGCGCGTCGACGAGTTCGTGGACGCAGCGCGCGGATTCCCGTAGCTGGAGCACGATCGAGATGCGGACCGGGGCGGCGAGCGCGCGCAGCAGCTCGCCGGCGCGATCCAGGATGTCAGGCCGGGGCAGTGTCAGATCGTCGACTCGACCGTGGCTGGGCGCGGTCATCTCGGCACCTCCTGCGCGGGCATGCTATTGGAAATCATTTCCACTTAATCTCCACTGTTGCATGCATGATCATGCATGTCAAAGGCGACGCGGCAGCGTCCGCGGGGTAGCTTGGGCAGACCTGCGTCGTTCCTCTTCAGGGCCGGTCCGGCCCGGCATCGTCGCGTAGCTAGGCTGAGTGGCTGTTATCCGTGCACAGACAGGAGTGGCTCCGATCGTGGCGTCCGTGATCGATTCCGTCGTCAACCTGGCCAAGCGACGTGGTCTGGTGTACCAGTCCGGTGAGATCTACGGCGGTACCAAGTCGGCGTGGGACTACGGTCCGCTCGGCGTCGAGCTCAAGGAGAACATCAAGCGCCAGTGGTGGCGCTCGGTGGTGACCGGCCGCGACGACGTCGTCGGCCTGGACAGCTCGATCATCCTGCCGCGTGAAGTGTGGGTGGCCTCCGGTCACGTCGCGGTGTTCAACGACCCGCTGGTCGAATGCCTCAACTGCCACAAGCGGCATCGTCAGGACCACCTGCAGGAGGCGTATGCCGCCAAGAAGGGTGTCGACCCCGATTCGGTGCCGATGAGCGAGATCGTCTGCCCGGACTGCGGCACCAAGGGCCAATGGACCGAGCCCCGCGACTTCAACATGATGCTCAAGACCTACCTCGGCCCGATCGAATCCGAGGAGGGTCTGCACTATCTGCGCCCGGAGACCGCGCAAGGTATCTTCGTGAACTTCGCCAACGTGGTGACCACCTCACGCAAGAAGCCGCCGTTCGGCATCGGCCAGATCGGCAAGAGCTTCCGCAACGAGATCACCCCGGGCAATTTCATCTTCCGCACGCGTGAGTTCGAACAGATGGAGATGGAGTTCTTCGTCGAGCCCGACTCCGCGCGCGAGTGGCACCAGTACTGGATCGACACCCGACTGCAGTGGTACGTCGACCTCGGCATCGACCCGGAGAACCTTCGGCTCTACGAGCATCCCAAGGAGAAGCTGTCGCACTACTCGGATCGCACCGTCGATATCGAGTACAAGTTCGGCTTCCACGGCAACCCGTGGGGTGAGCTCGAGGGTGTGGCCAACCGCACCGACTTCGACCTCAAGACGCATTCGCAGCACTCCGGCGTCGACCTGTCGTTCTACGACCAGGGCAGCGACACCCGCTACGTCCCCTACGTCATCGAACCCGCAGCGGGACTGACCCGTTCGTTCATGGCGTTCCTGGTCGACGCCTACGCCGAGGACGAGGCGCCCAACGCCAAGGGCGGGGTGGACAAACGCACGGTGCTGCGGCTCGACCCGCGGCTCGCGCCGGTCAAGGCCGCAGTGTTGCCGCTATCGCGGCACGCCGACCTGAGCCCCAAGGCTAAAGACCTGGCCGCGGAGTTGCGCAAGTACTGGAACATCGAGTTCGACGATGCCGGTGCGATCGGCCGGCGCTACCGCCGCCAGGACGAGATCGGCACGCCGTTATGCGTGACGGTCGACTTCGACACCCTCGAGGATCATGCGGTCACGGTGCGCGAGCGTGATTCGATGTCGCAGGAACGTATCGCCCTGGACGCAGTGGTCGACTACCTGGCGGCGCGGCTCAAGGGCTAGCTGGCTAGAACCGTCCGCCGCCGCCGAACATCCCGCCGCCGGAGGATCCCTGCGAGCCACCGAAGGTGGTGGACGTCCAGCCCTCGCCGCCGACCCCCCCGCCGCGCATACCGCCGGAGAGGATGTTGCCGAGGATGATTCCGCCGATCACCGCGCCCATGTTCGACGATCCGCCGCCGCCGTGCCGGTTCATGTAAGCCTGCTGGGCGTACTGGACGTCGGAGTTGGCCAACTGCTGAGCTTGAGCGGCCAGCATCGAGGCGCCGTTGGCGTGGGCGATCGCCTCGGAGATGTTCGACGTCTTCTTGGCCTGAGCCGCTTCAAGTTGGCGCACAGCCTGATTCAGCCGAGTCCGTGCTTCGGGCCCGACGCTGCCGCGGCGGGTGTCGACGTAGTCGGACACCGAGCGCACCCGCGACTGGGCGGTGAACAGCGCCTGGTCGAAGGCCCGCCCGAGCCGCTCGGTGGTCTGGCGTTCTTCGGCCACCGTGGCCAGTAGCCGGTCCAGGTCGGCGTCGGCCTGGGTCAGTTCGGTGAAGGCGCCCAACGGATCTGCGGCACCGTTGGCTTGGGCATCCGTGACGGCTTTGATCGCGGCGTCGCGCGCCGCCGCCAGTTCGGTGGCGTTGGCCAACCCGCCCTGCGCCAGCTGGCCGGCCGCGGCGGTGATGCCCTGCTGAATGTCGGCGATGGCCGCGGGCAGCGTGGCGACCGCCCTGCGGATGTCGCTGGCTGCGCTGTCCACCGCGTCCAGCATCGAACCGGCTTGCTGCAGAGCAGCTTCGGCGGCCCGCACACAGTCGACGAGTTCGGTCTGCTTGCCGGCTACCGGCTTGGCCACCAGCTCGCGGGCGCGGGTGATCGACTCCTCGGCGAAAGCCAGCCGCTCCTTGGCGGCATTGACGTTGCGCGCCACCGACGCCAGCGCCGATTCGGCGAACTCGTCGTGCAGCTGGGTCAAGGTCTGTTGCGCCGGGTCGATGCGGGCGCTGACGTCGACCAGCTGGCGGGTCAGGACGTCGAGCCGGTCGGGGGCGTTGATGACCAGATCGCGCAGCTGGTGAAAGGACTCGGTCTGCGCGTCGAGTTCCCGGTTGGCCCGCGCCGCTGCCACCACGACCCGGGTCAACAGATCGCGGCGCTCGGCAGCGGTTTCGGGCACCGCGTCGTCGAGCTGCTGGCGCACGTTGAACGCCTGCTGCAGCGTTCCCTTGGCGTTCTCCACGGCGCGCGCGAACGGCGCCGTCTGCTGCTGGCCGAACTCCTCGACGGCCAGCACCAGTTCGTTGCCGCTGGTGCGCATGGCATTGTCCACGTCGACGACGATCGAGCGGGACAGCTCGTCGAGCGCGTCCAGCGGCACCGCGGCCAGCGCAGTGGGATCGGTCGGGTCGACCCGCTTGGCCGCCTCCACCTCGGCCTCGTGCCGCTTGCGCCGCCGGCGCCGGCTCCACACCAGCAGCGCGGCCAGGAGCAGCGCGATCACCGCCACGATGATCAGCACCGAGAAGAGCGACAGGCCACCGCCCGAAGCGCCGGAGCCGGTGGCGGCCAGGCCGTCGGCGGCCGCGACCGCCGCCCCGGCCCAGTCGTTGTCACGCAGGGCCGGTTCGATCTTGTCGCGACGGATGTCGTCGATCTGCGTCGATGTGCCGCCTGCGGCGGCGGGGGGCACCAGGAAGGCGTAGGACCGTTGCCCGGTCGCCACCGCGAGGATTGCGTCCTGGTCGCCCAGATCACTGACCACTCGGGTGTCCTGGGTCCAGGCAACGGCGCCCTTCGGCGAGAAGGAGTCGACGAAGACCACCCACAGCCGCACGCGGCGTGCGTTGTAGAGACTGTCGACGGCACGCTGCACCTCGGCGACCTGTCCGCCGTCCAGGGCGCCGGCGTTGTCGGTGACGTAGCCGGGCAGCCGGAACGGCGGCTCAGCCCCGGCGGCGGGCGCCATCAGGGTGGCGGCGGTGAGGACCGCCGCGAGCAGGCTGAGCAGACGGGCGAGGCGCATGAGGGCCAATGTAGTAGCGCCGGGGCGACGGACCGGCCGAAGTCGGGTGTAATCGACGGGTCGGTGATGCTGGCAGACTGTGCCTCGGTGACAACGAATCAGCACGGCCACTACGACGAGGCCGACCGTGAACGGGTGGTGCGCGAACTGCCCAAGACTGCCGGGCTGCCCGGTACGGCGACCGAACATCGCACTGACTTCGCGCGCGACCGCGCCCGGGTGCTGCACTGTGCTGCCCTCCGCCGCCTGGCGGACAAGACCCAGGTGGTCGGACCGCGGGAGAGCGAGAATCCGCGCACCCGACTGACCCATTCCCTGGAGGTGGCCCAGATCGGCCGGGGAATGGCGCTGCCCCTGGGGTGCGATCCGGATCTGGTCGACATGGCCGGACTGGCCCACGACATCGGCCACCCGCCATACGGCCACAACGGGGAACGCGCACTCAACGAGTTCGCCGCAGCGTGCGGCGGTTTCGAGGGCAATGCGCAGAACTTCCGCATCCTGACCCGCATCGAGCCGAAAGTGCTTGACGCTCAGGGGCGTAGCGTCGGTCTCAACCTGACTCGCGCCGCACTGGACGCCGTCACCAAGTACCCGTGGTTCCGGGGGGAACGGGGACGCAAATTCGGCTTCTACGCCGACGACCGGGAGCTGGCGCAGTGGGTCCGCGGCGACGCTCCCGCGCAGCAACCCTGCCTGGAGTCACAGGTGATGGACTGGGCCGACGACGTGGCCTACTCGGTGCACGACGTCGAGGACGGCGTGGTCTCGGGCCGCATCGACCTGCGGGTGCTGGCCGACAGCGACGCCGCGGCGGCCCTGGGCCGGCTGGGGGAGTCCAACTCGATCGACGCTGCCCAGGCGTTGGGTGCAGACGGTCTGGAGGCCGCGGCGCGGCGGCTGTCGCAGCTGCCGGTGGTCGCGGCCGTCGGCAAGTACGACGGCACGCTCACCGCTTCGGTGGCGCTCAAGCGGCTCACCAGTGAGCTGGTGGGCCGGTTCGCCTCGGCGGCGGTCACTCTGACCCATGAGCTGGCCGGTCCGCAGCCGCTGGTGCGCTATCAGGCCCAGCTGCACGTACCCGAGACGGTGCGGGCCGAGGTGACGGTGCTCAAGACGCTGGCGTTGCAGTTCATCATGTCCGACCCCCGGCATCTCGAGCTGCAGGAACGGCAGCGAGAACGCATCCACCGGGTGGCGAACTGGCTGCTCGACGGTGCGCCGGCAACGCTGGATCCGGTGTTCGCGCCGGAGTTCAACGCCGCCGCCGACGACGCGGCCCGGATGCGGGTCGTCGTCGATCAGATCGCGTCGTTCACCGAGGGTCGGCTGGAGCGGATCGTGGCGTCCTAGCCCTCTGAACGGCACCACAGTGGCAAATTGCCGACAAACGTAGATCTTGTGCTGCGGATCGCACGCAGATATCGTGCGCCCGTGACCAAAGACAATGGTGGCGCGCAGAGCGCATTCCTGGCGCTACTTCATCGACAAATTCAGCGTGAATTCACCGCTGCGCACCAATATCTGGCCGTCGCCATCTATTTCGATTCGATGCACCTGCCGCAGATGTCCAAGCGGTTCTACACCCAGTCCGCCGAGGAGCGCAGCCACGCTCTGATGATGGTGCAGTATCTGCTCGACCGGGATATCGACGTCGACCTCCAGGGCTTGGACCCGGTGATCACGAAGTTCGAATCGGTTCACGATGCGGTGGAATTGGCTCTGGCTCAAGAGAAGCGGGTAACAGAACAGATCACTGAACTGACCAGGGCGGCCAGGGACGAGAGTGACTTTCTGGGCGAGCGGTTCATGCAGTGGTTCCTCCAGGAGCAGGTCGAGGAAGTCGCCAGCATGTCCACGCTGCTGGCAGTGGTGGACCAGGCGGCGGGCAATATTTTTGACCTGGAGGCCTACGTCGCCCGTGAACTCGCGACAAATTCCGTGGCTGACGCGTCCGCGCCGAAAATGGCCGGCGGAGGGGCATAGCCCGAAATGCGGAATTGTCTTAACGGATAGCGAACAGGCGTCAGCAGAATTAATGGATGCCCGGAAAGGCTGAGCACCGGCTCACTCTCGGCGAACTCGCAGTCGTCAGTCCGCGCGCCGAACGGGCATGGCCAGCCACCTGCGCCGCGGTTGTGCGGCCCGGACCTCCCGTACCTGGGGAAAGTGAGCGCGGACGGTGGTGGTGATCAGCTCACTGAGGGTTCGTCCGCGTCCGGTGCACCCTCGGCACGCGCCGTGAAACTCCACGGTGAGCACCCCGTCGCACAGTGACCGGACCGTCACGTCGCCGCCGTGCGACGCCGCGGTGGGGGCCACAGCGCGCTCCACGAGGTCCGCGATCCGGCGAAGCGTTTCCTCCGTGCTGAGGTTCTCGCCACTGTTCGGTGCCGACAAGGCGGCCAACAACGCCGAGCGGACCCGCGGTCCGTCGTGGGTCCAGGACCTGTCGACGCCCAGCCAGGTATGCACTTCGCCGGCGCTGATCTCGGCCCGTTCGAGAACGCCTTCGTCGATGAGGGCGGTCAGTTGCGGCGGGCAGCCGGGCAGCTGGCGCGAGCCGATCAGCCAGCGCAGCAACCGAGGGTCGTCGGTGCGTTCCGGGTGCAGGGCAGGTACCGACAGCGTCATCCGGTCAACCACAGGGTGATGTGACGGGCGACGAATGCCCCGATCCAGGCCAGCACGAACATGTACGTCCAGGCCACCAAGGGCCAACGCCAGGAATTTGTTTCACGTCTGATCGTCGCCACCGTCGACATGCACTGCAGGGCGTAGACGAAGAACACCAGCAGCGCGACCACCGTGGGTGCGGTGAAGAGCAGCTCACCCTGGTGTGGTCCAGAGGTGTACAACGCCGATTGCACCGCCGTCGTCGGGTTCTCGGGATCGGTGGCCGCGAAAATTTGGCCCAGGGTCGCCACGAAGACTTCGCGGGCGGCCATCGCTCCGATCAGTCCTACGCAGATGCGCCAGTCGAAGCCGAGGGGATCGAACACCGGCTGGAGGAACTTACCGATGTGGGCGGCGAAGGAGTTCTCGACGACGACAGCAGCGGCGGCGTTGTCGTCCATGCCGGCAACCTGAGCGGTTCGGGTCGGCAGATTCAGCAAGAACCACAAGACGATCGACGTCGCCAGGATGATCGTTCCGGCCTTGCGCAGGAAGGCTTTTGCTGCATCCCACATTGTCAGCAAGACGGATTTGACCGGGGGGAATCGATAGGGTGGCATCTCCATGTAGAACGGAAGACTGTCACCGCCCAGCACCGTCGCTTTGAACAGCCAGGCAGCGGCCATCGCCGACACTCCACCCAGTAGATACAGCCCGAACATCGCCGCACCCTGGATCGAGACAGGTCCCCAACGCTGATCCGGTTTGACCAGCAGCCCGATCAACAAGATGAACACGGGCAGACGCGCCGAGCAGGTCATCAGCGGGGCGGCCATGGCGGTGGCAATCCGGTCCCGCGAGGACGGCAGGGTGCGAGTCGCCATGATGCCGGGGACCGCGCAGGCCAACGACGACAACATGGCCACGAAGGCCCGGCCCTCCAGACCGGTGGTCGCCATCAGACGGTCAACGAGGAAGGCCGCGCGCGACATGTAGCCGACGTTCTCCAGCAACGCGATCAGCAGGAACATCAACACGATCTGGGGGATGAACGCCAGTACCGTCCCGACCCCGCCGATGATGCCGTTGCCGATCAGTCCGGCGACCACGCTGTTGTGCACGTTTTGGGCAACGAAGCTACCCAGCCAGTCGAAGAAGTCGGTGATCATGGCCTGGAACGGGGCGGCGACGGTGAACACCACTTGGAAGAACGAGAACATCACCACCAGGAAGGCCAGTGATCCCAACAGCGGGTGCAGCAGGATGCGGTCGATTCGTGCACTGCGGCCGTCGGGTTCGGGGAGCCGGTAGTGGGCTGCCTTCAGGATCGAGGCGGTCCAGCTGGTGAACTCGGCATCATCGAGTGGTGGTGGTATCGGGGTGCGCGACCACTCGTGCGGCGCCGACAGCAGGGCACGCAGGGCGTCGAACCCCCTGCCTCGGTTGGCGACGACGGCGGCAGTGGGAATTCCCAATGCGGTCGCCAGCGCGTCCGTGTCCAGCCGGCCGCCGCGGGCGGCGAGTTCGTCGGTCATGGTGACGATGAGCAGCGTCGGCTTGCCCAGGCCGAGTATCTGCGCGACCAGGGACAGCGATCGTTCGAACACCGTCGCATCGACGACGACGGCGAGCGCTTCCGGTGGAGCGATCTTGGCTAGTTCACCGTTGAGCAGGTCGTAGACGACCTGTTCGTCAGGACTGATGGGCTGCAGGCTGTAGGTGCCGGGCAGATCCTCGATGGTGAACTTCGTTTCACCGTTGGGCCCGCGATAGCGGGCGGTGCCGACGCTGCGGCTGACGGTCACACCGGGGTAGTTGCCGGTGCGGGCGCGCATCCCGGTGAGCTGATTGAAGACGCTGGTCTTTCCCGCGTTAGGACTTCCGATCAGCGCGATGCGGGTTTGGTCGGCAGGCGCGGCGACTGGACCTTGGTCATGACAGGACGAGCTCACGGCTGGCTCTTGACCCGCACGTGCGCCGCTTCGCGGCGGCGCAGGCAGGTGTCGTAGCCGAGTAGGCGGTAAAGGGACGGGTCGCGCAACGGAGCGGTGCGCAATTTCGTGACTTCGACCCCGCTTCTAAAACCCAGGTGCCGTAGCCGGGTCAGAACGTCCGCGGGTGCGGTGGGGTCGAGGGTGACGATGTTTGCAGTGACACCAACCGGTAGGTCAACCAAGGTTTCCGGATGTTCTGGGCCAAGACGGGAATTGTCGCGCTGGCGGCGCGCTCGGCGCACGGGCAGTCCTCCGGTTCGAGAGTCACGATGCTGCGGAAGCTAACGATAAAGGAATCTACGCATCGAGGTAAGGCAACCCAAACCAAAGTACGGAAATTTGCAGCAAGTTCACGGCGACATCGTGCGGCGGCGGCGCTGGCCGACGCGGCGTGGACCATCTCGGCGCGCTTTAGACTGTGCCGATGGCAGCGGTGAGCGGGGGGAGCGACCGGAAGGGTCGGATCCCCGAGCGTGACATCGCCGCCATCCGCGATCGGGTGCGCATCGAAGAGGTGGTGGGCGACTACGTCCAGCTGCGCCGTGCCGGTGCCGATTCGCTGAAGGGCATCTGCCCGTTCCACGACGAGAAGTCGCCGTCGTTCCATGTCCGCCCCAACCACGGCCATTTCCACTGCTTCGGCTGCGGTGAGGGCGGCGACGTCTACGCCTTTATGCAGAAGATCGAGCACGTCAGCTTCGTCGAAGCCGTGGAGACGCTGGCCGACCGAATTGGCTACTCGGTGACCTACACCGGTGGCGGCACCAGCGTGCAGCGCGACCGCGGCAGCCGCAGCCGGCTGATCGCCGCCAATATCGCCGCCCAGGAGTTCTACGCCGCCGCGCTGGATTCCGAAGAGGCGGCCCCGGCGCGGAAGTACTTGACCGAGCGCAACTTCGACGCCGCCGCGGCCCGCCAGTTCGGGTGCGGCTTCGCTCCGTCGGGCTGGGATTCGCTGACCAAGCATCTGATTCGAAAGGGCTTCGAGTTCAAGGAACTCGAAGCGGCCGGGCTGTCCCGGGAGGGTCGGCGCGGTCCGATGGACCGGTTCCATCGCCGGCTGCTGTGGCCGATCCGCACCGCCAGCGGCGAAGTCGTCGGCTTCGGGGCGCGCCGCATCTTCGACGACGACCAGATGGAAGCCAAGTACGTCAACACCCCGGAAACGGTGTTGTACAAGAAGTCCAACGTGCTCTTCGGCATCGACCTGGCCAAACGCGACATCGCCAAGGGGCACCAGGCCGTCGTGGTCGAGGGCTACACCGACGTGATGGCCATGCACCTGGCCGGTGTCACCACCGCGGTCGCCTCGTGCGGCACCGCGTTCGGCGACGAGCACCTGTCGATGCTGCGGCGGCTGATGATGGACGACAAATTCTTCCGCGGCGAACTCATCTACGTCTTCGACGGCGACGCCGCCGGGCGTGCGGCGGCGCTCAAGGCGTTCGAGGGCGAACAGAACCTGGCCGGCCAGAGTTTCGTTGCGGTGGCCACGGAAGAGAAATTGGCGGGGCTGGATCCGTGCGATGTCAGACTCCGGTTTGGCGACGGCGCGCTGCGTGACCTGGTGGCGCGGCGCACGCCGCTGTTCGAGTTCGCGATCCGCACGGCGCTGGCCGACCATGACCTCGAGCAGGCCGAGGGGCGGGTGTCGGCCTTGCGCCGCTGCGTGCCGATGGTCGCCCAGATCAAGGATCCGACGCTGCGTGACGAGTACGCCCGCCAGCTTGCGGGCTGGGTCGGCTGGGACGACGTCGCGCAGGTGATCTCGCGGGTCCGGGAGGAGGCCGGCCACAAGCCCGGCGTGCGGGGCGACAACCGGAGAGCGGCGCAGGCCCGGCCCAAGGTGGCCGGTGACGCCGGCGCACGACGGCCCGATCCGCGCGATCCGACACTGTGGCCGCAACGCGAAGCGCTCAAGGCCGCCCTGCAGTACCCGGCGCTGGCCGGTCCGGTGTTCGACTCGCTGACGGTGGAGAGTTTCACCCACCCCGGCTATGCCGCGGTGCGCACGGCCATCGCGGCTGCCGGCGGGACGTCGTCGGGGGTGACCGGTGCGCAATGGATCGACAGCGTGCGCGGACACGCGAACGCCCCCGCCGCCGAAGGCTTGATCCTCGAGCTCAGCGTCGAGGCCATTCGGGTGGAGGACGAGGAGAAACTGCCCCGCTACATCGGTGGCGTGCTGGCCCGCTTGCAGGAGGTGTGGGTCGGTCGCCAAGTCGCCGAGGTGAAGTCCAAGCTGCAGCGGATGTCGCCGGTGGAACAGGGAGACGAATATCACGCCCTGTTCGGGGACCTGGTGGCGCTGGAGGCCTACCGGCGTAGCCTGCTGGAACAGGCCAGCGGCGACGACCTCACTGCATGAGGCTGGCCAGCACGCTATGGTTAACGCGCAGCCTGTCTCCGGCGAAAGGTCAGATATGACTACCGCGAAAATTCGTGCACGGCGTATCGCCGCCATGGGCGCGCTGGCTGTGGCCGCGGCTGCCGTGCCGGCCCTGGCTGAGCTGACGGCTCCCGCCGCGTCGACCACCGCCACCGGCACTTGCCTGGCCTGGTTCGGCTCGCGGGGCGACGGGCAATGCCTGTCCTACTCGAACAACAACGTCAACGTCGGTACCCCGCAGCTCGGTGTGTACGGTCCCGACTCCGGGTCGATGCCCGGTGGCGGTATCGGTGTGAGCACCGGCCCGCTGCTGCCCGGCCAGACCATCAGCATCCCGCTGGGGTAATTAAAGCCCCGATTAGTTCGTCTCAGACCGCCGTGGTTCCACCACGGCGGTCTCTGCGTCTATCTCGGTCAGCGTGACCATCTTCGGGTCGGGATCGGGCGATACGCGATCGGCGAGCTTGCGGCGCCCGGCGTCGATCACCGTCTTGGTAGCGGGATTGCCGGTCACGGCGCGGTAGGTGCCCACGATCTGCTCGTAGCGCCGACGGCCCGCCTTCGAGCCCAAGACGTAGCCCACTCCCAGTGCAGCCAGAAACCGGATCACTGCGCTCCCTTCCGAAAACCTCGCCCCACCATCCTGCCTGACGCGGTGGGGTCGGCGCCTGGCCACCCGTTTTGGCATGAGGGCCGCCCGGTACGCTAGAGTCACTTCCCGGCCCGCTCAGCGCTCAACGCTTGCGCGGGAAGGTAGTCCCCTGTAGCTCAATTGGCAGAGCTTCCGACTGTTAATCGGACGGTTGATGGTTCGAGTCCATCCGGGGGAGCCAGGTCAGGTGGCTCGTTACAAGCCGTGCGACATTGGCGAACCTAGAGTAGGTTCAACCCGCTTTGGCCAGTCCGTCGACCCCGTGATGATCTCCACAACGACGTTCGGCCTCGCGACGAATCCGACGAGGCTAAGGGGAATCGCGTCGCTGGCCCCGTTTCGCTGAACGCCAGGGTGAGCGGTGGTGCACTGCCGGCACGTTCGCCCAAGACCGCCAGACCGGTGAGCAGTTCGCCGCCGTTTCACCGAATCAGAGGCTGAACCTTTGATTCGGCCGCGGAACTGTTGCATACCAGCCGAATTCGCGGTTCAGTCGGGTGCGCAGGGTATCGGCAGGCTGAGGTTCGCCGTGGACAACGAACACTTCTCGGGGCGGCGCGTCGAACCCGGCTGCCCAACGGATGAGTTCGTCGGCGTCGGCGTGCGCCGACAGCATCGCCAGGTTGGCGACTTGGGCGTTAATCGGGATCCACTCGCCGTGGATCCGTACGAAGCGCTGACCGGCGGCGATCGCCGCGCCGCGGGTGCCGGGTACCTGATATCCGGTGATCATGATTGTGTTGCGGGCATCCGGGGCGAACGCTTTGAGGTGGTGCAGGATGCGGCCGCCGGTGGCCATCCCACTGGCGGAGATCACGATCTTCGGATCCCGGCTGGCTGAGATTGCCTTGGACTGCTCGGAGTCGCGGGTGTATGTCGCCATGGCGCACATGCCTACGTAGACCTCCGGGCGCAGCCGGTGGTCACAGCGATAGGCGCCGAGCAGGTCGCTGGCATTGATCGCCATCGGGCTGTCCAGGTAGACCGGGATGTCCGGCAGCCTGCCCGCCGCGCGTAACTGCCACAGGTAGTAGAGCAGCGTCTGGGCCCTGCCGACCGCGAACGCCGGGATCACCAGGGTGCCGCCGCGAGCCACTGTCGAGTCGATGACCTCGGCGAGTGCGTTGACGGGGTCTGCCTGGTCATGCAGACGATCGCCGTAGGTCGACTCCATCACCAAGTAGTCCGCAGTGGTCACCGGGTCGGGATCGTGCATCACCGGGTCGTCGTAACGGCCCAGATCACCGGTGAACACGATGCGTCGGCCGTGCCACACCACCTCGACGGTCGCCGCGCCAAGAATGTGCCCGGCTCGGCGGAACGTCGCAGCCGCCTCGGTGCCTGGGACACGGAACTCGCCTCCGAACGGGTGGGTGTCAAATGCGTCGATGGCGCTCTGGGCGTCTTCGCTGTCATACAGCGGCAGGGCGGGGTGATGCTTGCTGGCCTTGTGCTTGTTGAGGAACGCCGCGTCCCGCTCCTGCAGGTAGGCACTGTCCCGCAGGATGATCTCGGCGACTGCGGCGGTCGCCTGGGTGGACAGGATGCGCCCCCGGAACCCGTCGCGGACCAACCGAGGCAGGTAACCGGTGTGATCGAGGTGGGCGTGGGTCACGATCACCGCGTCGATGCTTGACGGCTCGACGGCCAGCGGCGCCCAGTTGAGCTCGCGCAAATTCTTCACACCCTGAAACAGGCCGCAGTCCACCAGGATTCGCCTGCCCTCGGCTTCCAACAGATGTTTGGAGCCGGTGACGGTGTTGGCCGCGCCCAGGCAGCGCAGCGTGAGTTCGACGCCGGAGGCCATGTCGAGAGTGTTTCACCAGGCGGGGCGGGTTGGTGGCGAGTGCCGTAATTGGCGACTGACTCCCTTCATCGAGGTGAGGAATGGCGACCTGGTCAGGGACTTGTGGCACTTTTCTGGTCTGTGCAGGCGCAGTGGGGTTGACGGTACGTCGACCGACGGTGGGAATCGTAGAGGATGCCGATGCGTGACAGGGATCAACGGCTACGCAACGAGGTGGAGCACCCGGAGCGCTACGCGGAGGTGACCATCACCTCCTGCGATGTGCCGATAGTGCTGTCGGTGTGGCATGGCCAGTCGGGTGGACCGGTGGCGGTGTTCTTGCCTGGAACCATGACACATCCGCTCTTCTATGAAGAATTCTGCGACGGGCTTGCCGCTATGGGCATCAATGTCGTGGGCGTCCACTTCGAGGGGCACGGCAAGAGCCCGCGCGTGGGCCGGCTCCTGCGCCTGGAAAGCCTGGTCGCCAACGCACTGGACGCGACGTCGTGGGCGCGTGCGCGATTCGGGCGCTGGCCGGTGGTCGTGGGCTCCAGTCAGGGCGGAGTGCTGGCGATGATCGTCGTGACCCGCGACCGACAGCTGGCCGGCGTGGTGGCTCACAACATCCTCGATCCCGAACTTCCCGCTTCCATCACGGTGTCACGGTTTCCGTCTTTCCTTCAGCGTGCCTACCAGCCGGCGATGCGTGGCCTGCGCCTGCTGGCCAAGTTCGTGCCCCGGCTACCGATCTCCTTCAGTGTCTATCTCGACATGACTCGGGTCTGTCGTGAGCCATGGACCGCCGAGCAGTTCTTATTGGACCCACTGAGTCTGCGTACCTACCCGGTCGCCTTTCTGGCCGACCTGTTGACCGCCGACATGAGCGGCGTCCGAGACGGCACCATCGCATGTCCCATCGTGGTCGTCGCCGGGCGCGGCGACCCCTTGTTCAGCCTGGACTACACCAAGCAGGTCTTCGCCCGAATCGTCGCTCCGGCAAAAGAGCTGGTCGTGTTCGACACCGATCACCACCTGCTGTTCAACGAATGCCTTCCGCTCGTGCTCGGTCGGGTCGCGGAACTCATCGCGCTCCTAGACCGCTCAGTGGGCCAGCGCGCGGGCGATCATGCCGGTGGCCCGCAGGCCGTAGAAGGCGGCGCGCTTGGACACCAGCCCTGAGACAGGCGCCAGGACCACATGCCGCAAGCCGGCTGTGTGGAACTGCCGAAGCTTCGCCACCACTTGCTCAGGAGTGCCCCACAGCAGCGGCCCTTCGGTCAACACCTCGGTGGGCACGGCATCGATGGCATTGTCCATCGTCCGGCGGTCATAGCGGTCGGGGACAAAGTCGACTAGGGGATTAAACCGCTCACCGAACGGGTGCGCCACCCCGGCTTGTCGCCACACATCAGCTGGCGCCATGAGCCCGAGCGCGCGAATCACTTTGGTGTCCAGCATGGCCCGCACCTCTGATTCGGATTGGGCGACCACCAGAAAGCGATGCAGGGCAGGGGTGATCGAGGCAGGGTCGCGTCCGGCGTTACGGGCCGCGATCCGCACGGTCTCCAGTTTGATGGCATATTCGTCGGGGGAGGCCACAGCAGCGGGATACCACCCGTCCCCGTAGCGCCCAGTCAAGCCGAGCATGCGCCGACCGTGTCCGGCTACCCAGATCTGCGGGGTCCGTCCGCTGGCCGGTTTGAGGTCCATCGTCGCCCGATCGAGGTTGAAGTGCTTGCCGGAGAACGTGATCGGTCCTGCTCCGTAGAAGCACTGACGGATGATCTGTAACGCCTCTTCCAAGCGGGTCACCGGCTCGGAGGGGTCCAGCCCGTAGGGGTCGATGTTCATTCGTTCGCCGGCCCCGATGCCGAGGATAGGGGCGCGTTTGGTCAGATGCGACAGCGTCATCATGGCCTGGGCGATGACCAGGGGGTGGCGCCGGATGGGTTCGGTCACACCGACTCCCAGGCGAAGGGAGCCGACCCGCGAGGCGAGATGGCCCAGTAGGACTTGATAGTCGAAGAATTCGTGCGGGGTTGACCGTTGCGCGGCAAGCCAGGTCAGTTCGCGATCCCAGATCGCGGTGGGGAAGACGTTCTGGAAGTGGTCGATGACCATCACCGAGTCGAGCCGCATCACCCGCGCTCCGACCAGAAAAGCACGTAGCGCGGCCAGTGGAGGTTGCGTGCCGATCTGAAAACCGACCGAGACCGACGGAACCCGTTTCACGACTCCACTTTTCCGGTGGGCCGACGGGCGGCAACGGCTGTGTAGATCTCGAACCACACGACGCCGGCCACACCGGCGACTACCGCGACGAGCCAGCCAAGTGCAGGCAGTGGTCCGAAGTTGAAGGCGTGCCGCAACGCCGGCACTGTGCGAAAAGCCTTGTCCATCGGGTCGGCGGGGTGCGTTCGGCGTCGATCGTGCGGAAGCGTCGCGCCGATCTTGCCCAACTCGGTTCCGGCGCCGGTTTCCTTGGCCACCGCAATGGCGTGACCCTTGACCGCGAGCGTGCCGGAGAACACCCACGGGGTAGCATCGCCACCCGGCTGCCCCATGTCGGCCGACAACTGTTCTCCCGAGCCGGCGACCTTACGTACCGGGACCGATTCCCCGGTCAGGGCCGATTCATCCACCGAGAAGTTGTTGCCTTCCAACAGGATTGCGTCGGTAGGCACCCGGTCGCCCTCGGCCGGCAGGATCACGTCCCCGCGGACCACATCGCGTCCGGCGATGCGGACCTGCTGGCCGTCGCGGATCACCAGGGCGCGCGGCGAAGACAGATCGCGCAGCGCGGCCAGCGCGAAGTTGACGGCGCCCGCGCCGAGCAGTAGCAGCAGCATCGGCTGCCGGACGACGTCCCTGGCCTCTTGCAGCAGGTTGCGTCGTTTCGCCGTGGGCAATTCGTTGGGCCCATCGGCCGCCAGTCGCCGTGCCGCCTCCTGCGCCGACAAACCGTCCAGCAGCACCGGGGCCCCCATGGCGCTGATTGTGTCGTACGTTGATGGCGATATGAAGGCTTTCGGGGTGGCCTGGGACGCCTGGCGCACCACGCGGGGCGGCGCCGGTGCGGTCACGGCCCGACAGACGACGCGGTTGCAGGCGCTGGTTGCGCACGCCCGCACTCATTCGCGGTTTTACGCCGAGCACTACCGGGATGTTCAGCGAGGTCCGGTGAATCTGGCAGCCCTTCCCTCGCTTCCCGCCGTGTACAAGCCCGAACTGATGGCCCGATTCGACGAATGGGTCACCGATCCCCGGCTGACCAGGACGGCCGTCTCGGCATTCGTCGCCGATCCCGCCAACACCGGACGCGACATGTTCGGCGAGTACGTCGTCTTCACCACGTCGGGGTCGACGGCCGAGCCGGCACTGTTGATCGAGGATCGTCGGGCGATGGCAGTCATGTTCGGGCTGACGTACGCGCGGTCGGCGGGGGTGTTGCCGCCGGGGCTGATGCTTCGCGTTCTCGGCCGCGGGGCGCGCCAAGCCGCGCTGTTCGCCACCGGCGGCCATTTCGTGGCTACCGTGATGTTCGAGCGTCGGCTACGCGCTCATCCGGTGCGTCGCCGCTACTCTCGCTTCCTCTCGGTGCTGGACCCGCTGCCGGAGATCGTCGCAGATCTCAACGAATTCCAGCCTGTGCTGCTGGGCACCTACGCCAGCGCGCTCAGTGTGCTCATCGACGAACAGGAGGCCGGGCGGCTCAACATTCACCCGATCGTCATTACCAGCGGGGGCGAACTGCTGCTGCCGAGTGTCCGGCAACGCGCGCAGGATGTGTTCGGCTGCGTCGTGACGGAAACCTACAACGCTTCGGAGGCCACCCCGCTGTCGCTGCCCTGCCGCCTGGGCAACCTGCACCTGAACACCGACTGGTATCTGGTCGAGCCCATCGACAGCTCCGGCGATGTGGTGCCGCCCGGGCGCCGATCCGATTCGCTGCTCTTGACCAACCTGGCCAACCACGTGCAGCCGCTGATCCGCTACGAGATGGGCGACAGCGTCGTCGTGGCCGCCGACCCGTGCCCATGCGGCAGCCCGTTACCGACGGTGACGCCGGAGGGTCGGACCGACGAGCTGCTGAAACTCCCTGCGCGAGAGGGCGGTGAGGTGGTCTTGATTCCGATGGCAATCGCCACCGTGGTCGAAGAGACGCCCGGTGTGTTGCGCTATCAGATCGTCCAGACTGCACCCGCAGGCCTCACCATCCGATTGGACGAAGATGCCGGCAGCGACCGGTGCGCGGTATGGACAGAGGTAAACCGACGGCTCAGAGGTTTCATCGCCGCCCAGGGCGCCGGTCCGGTGGCCATAGACCTGGCCGAGCAGCGCCCCGAAGTCAATCCCCGAAATGGGAAGTTGCGACATGTGTTCCGTGCTGTGCGCCGCTGAGATGCGGACTTCGACCGCCTCAGAGCCACAGATACAGCCCGGACAGCAGCGCCCATAACGCCACGCAGTACACCTCGAATGCCGCCCGGAGCGGGATCGGCGCGTGCCGCAATTCCATGAAGTCCAGGCCCACCAGCCGCACCTTGACCGCCGCGATCGCCAGCACGGCGACCGCCACGAGGGACCCGGTGCCGTGGTCGGCGCCTAACGCGAACGACGCCAGCGTGGCGGCCACCAGGATCAGCCAGCTCACGCCGGCGCGGCTGCGCATCAATGCCCACATCAGCTCACCAGATACAGCAGTGGGAACAGCACGATCCACAACAGGTCGACCAGGTGCCAGAAGCAGCCGCCGCCCTCGACGACGGCAAGCCGGTTCGCCGACAGTTCGGTGCGCCGGGTCTGGGTGAGCATCAACACCAGCACCAGAATCCCGATGCACACGTGCAGCAGGTGCAGCCCGGTCAGGATGAAGTAGTACAGGTAGAAGTGGTTGGCGCCCGCGGTGTGCCCGGCGCCTACCAGCAAGACGTACTCGGTGACCTTCAGCGCCACGAACACCACCCCGCAGGCGATCGCCACCAGCAACACCCTGGCAGCGACGGGGCGGGCTCCGGTACGCAGACCGTTGATCGCCGCCACCACGAACAGCGAACTGGTCAGCAGCACCAGCGTGTTGACCAGTCCGATGTTGACGTGCAGGGTCTTGCGGGCTGCGTCGAAAACCTCTGGCGCCGCCGATCTTTCGACCATGAAGGTGGCGAAGAAGACCGCGAACACCAGCATGTCGCCGAGCAGGAATACCCAGGTGCCCGCTTCGCCCGGGGTGCGTCGTGTGCTGGCTGGTGGTTGTCCCACCGCCGTCATTGTGCTTCGGCGAGCTGCTGGGCCTTGATGCCACGATTCAGCACGTAGGTCGTCGAGAACAGCCATATCGTCAGCGCCGCACCCGGAATGTAGAACGCGAACACCCCGTGCCAGGCCAGTGGTCCGTCGTTGAACACCACGACCACGCAACCCGGAAGGGACAGCAGCGCCACCCACAGGTTGAGGTAGCCGTACCAGCGCGGAAACGTCTGCGGCTCTGTCTTGTCGATGAACGACGCGATCGCCAGGGTGATGTTCTGCACGATGATCGTTCCGACGATGCCGATGAACATCAGCCAGAACACGTCGTTGAGGGCCTGGGTGATGTCCGGCGGTCGGGATTCGGGACGGAATGCGGCGGCAGCCATGATCAGGAACGGAAACAGCAGGGCCGGAACGAAAATCGTGGCGGCGAACAGCTGCGTGATCGACAGCATGCCCCACTGGCCTTCGATCCGACGGATGCGCAGCACGATGGTAGCCAGGAACGGCAGTGCGATCACCGACGTCAGTAGGCACCCGGCGACGCCGATGCGGATCCAAATCTTGTGGTCGACGTAGAACTCGGCGATCTCCTCGGGAGACGCGACGGGTGACAGCGGCGGGAACATCCGCGCTATCCCCGAAAGACTCGTCCCGTACAGCACGATCATGATCGTCCCGCACCACGCGCCGACGCGTTGCAGCCTCAATTCCACGGCGGCGACGTTACTGTGCCCACCCCGCCTGCCGGGTCAGAATCGGCAACGGTTTGTCAAAATTGTCAAAACGACGGCGCGTCGTTTGTCGGCGGAAAGCGGGCGCCGGGTGTCGGCGAAGTGAACCGGGCCATGCGAGTTGCGGCGATGTGAGCCGTTGCCGAGCGATCTTCGGCGCGGCCTTCTAGGCTGCGTTGCGAGCCCGAACCCCGAACCATTGTCGACACCGAACCGGATAGTGATGAAGCCTTGCAGTGTGGCTCGACGGTTGCGCGGTGACGGCGCTGTGGGGAGCATCTGATGGTCGCATCGGAGAACGCCGTCAAGGACCACGCCGTTAAGGAACACGCCGTTAAGGAACACAAAGGCCTGTTGGTCGGCGCCGCCGCCATGATGGTCGCAGGATTCCTCACCACTCTGCTCTCACCGTTGTTGGCGGTCTCGTTCGCGCAGGAGTTCAACTTCGGCATCCAATCGGCTGGTCTGCTGGTGGCGCTCGGGCAGGGCGGGGTGGCGGTGTCGGCGTTCGGCATATTGCCGGTCCTGCCGCGGCTTGACCGCAGGCGGGTCGGGATCGCCGGGGCGATCATCGCCGCGGCAAGCCTCGCGCTGACCGGTTTCGCCGACAGCTTCGGCACGGTTCTGGCGCTGCAGATCGTGATGGGACTCGGCGCCGGCCTCTGCTACGCCTGTGCCAACTCCGCGCTGGCCTACTCGCGATTTCCGGAGCGGGCGTTCAGCATCGTCACCATCACGTGGATGCTCGTCGGAGCGGCCATGCTCACCGCGGGTCCCGCGCTGCACGATGCCTGGCCCAAGGTCGGCATCTACCTCGGAATGGCGGCCGCGGAATTGGTGTGCGTCATCTTCATCCTGCGCCTACCGGATGTGCGAACGTTGGCCGAACACGAACAGCTGGCCGAACGCCAGGCCGGCCCCGACTCCTCGGGGCAGATCACCTCGGTCTTTCCGGCGGCGCTCCTGGTCGGTTCCCTGTTCCTGATGGAAGTCGGCAACGTGATGATCTGGACGTTCGCCGAGTCGATCGGGGAAGGAGCAGGGCTGTCTCCGCAATTCACGGCGACCTTCCTCGGGCTCTCCCAGTTGATCGGCCTGATCGGATCGGGCATCACCTTGGCCCTGGGCAGCAGGGTGCCCAAGATGTTCCTCATCGCACCGGCCGTCGTCGTGCTCGGTGTGGGCAATCTGCTTGTCGGCACCGCGACCGGCCCCACCTCGTACATGGTCGGCTTCCTCGCGATCAACCTGGCCTTCTTCTGCCTTACTCCGCTGCTGCTCGCGATGGCGGCCGAACTCGACACGAGCTCGGGCCGGCTGGTCGTCGTGGCCGGTGGCATCAGCCTGGTGGCCGGGGCCGTCGCGCCCGCGGTCGGAGGCTGGATCGCCGGTACGGGCGGGCACTGGTCCCGGCTGGGCATGACGGCCCTGCTCGTCGTGGTGCTGACCCTTCCGCTGCTGACGGTTCCGGTTCGTGCGGCCAAGCACCGGGCGGCAGTGGCCGCCGATAACCAGCAGACCTGAATTGACCTGCCCGCCAACCGGAATCGCGTTCTCCGGCATCCTCGTTCAGCGGGCGAGTTCTCGGAGGTGGGTGCTGATCGCGGCGCGTATTGCCGTGGGTGAATCGAGTGGCGGTTCGGACAGTGCGTGCAGGGCCAGGCCGTCGATCAGGGCGTGCAAGCGCACTGCTTCGACCTCGAGGTCGCGCCCCTCCGATAGCAGCTTGGCGGAGTCCAGTTTCGTCAGCACCTGATGTACTGCGTCGCGGACGACGAGGTCTAGCTCGTTGGCTTCGGTCGCGACTTGGGGGCTGGCGACTCGGCGTGTCAGAAGTGCGAACCACACCTGTGCTTCGGCCTTGCGTTGCCGATCGAGGGGGAGCATCTCTTCGATGGCTTGTTGGAGTACTCGGTGATCGGGACTGTCCAGGTCGAGGGCGTAGATCCGCTGGCTGATCGTCGAGAGCATCTCGCCCGTCGCGAACAGAATCAGGTCGTCCTGGGACTGGTAGTAATGCCGAATCGCGCCCACCGACCAGCCGGCTTCTGCGGCCAGGGCGCGAACCGTCACCGCCGCCATGCCGTCGCGCAGGAGTATGCGCCACATCGCGGCGGTGATTTCGCGACGGCGTTGGTCGTGGTCAACCTGTTTGGGCAAGGCTCGCTTCGTTCGGCTTGGTGGGGAACGGCCGCCCACCGTCCGTGTCCGAATCCGCTGCGGCCTTTTTTAATACGGTGTACTGTTACGGTGCTGTCGTTCTCTGGTGATGGTAACAACCCATATTGACCAGCAAGGAGAAGGCGATCTGATGAAGAACGTCATGGTGGCAGCCGCCGCGGGTGTGACCGTTGTCGGGTTGAGCTTCGCATTGGTTGGCTGTGGATCAAAGAGTGGGACCGAGGCCTCGTCGACGAGTTCGTCGTCGGCTGGTTCGTCATCGTCGGTGGTGTCCTCATCGGCCGCGCCTGCGGCTGCCGGGATGACGATCAACGACTACATCACGAAGAACGACATTGCCGAGGTGCCGATCAAACCCGATCAACCCGGCACGCCCAATTTTGATTTTCCGTTCCCGGCGGGGTGGAGCCCGGCCGGGGACAGGACCCCGGAGTGGGCATACGGGGCGATCGTGTACGACAAACCGACCGACCCCAACGACCCGCCGATCATGTACGCCATTGCGGTCAAGCTGACCGGCGACGTTGATCCGGCCAGGGTGCTGGAGTTGGCGCCTAGCCAGTTGCAGGCTCTGCCGGAGTTCTCCCCGATTGGTGAGCCGAACAAGAGTTCCCTGTCGGGTTTCGACGCGGTGCAGTACGCCGGCACCTACATGAACGACGGCAAGAAGCGCATCGCCGCTCAGAAGACGGTGGTGATTCCGGGCAAGGATGCGTTGTTCGCGCTGCAGCTCAATGCTGACGCTCTTGATGGCCAACAGGACGTGATTCTGGATGCGGCCAAGGTGATCGACGAGCAGACGAAGATCACCGGGCCGGCCTAGTGCTGGCTGGTTGTCCTGAAGCCCACGTAAGCCCTGCTTTGCGACGGAGACCCATAACATGAAACGCCAATTCACTGTTCCAGGTTTTGTGCTCGCATCGGTGTGCGGTGCAGCACTTGTGTTCTCGCCACTGGTAGCTGCCCCAATCGCGCATGCCGCGTGTAATGCGGGGCAGGTCAACGATCCCCGTACCGGGGTGTGTTGGTCGCAGGCCCAGACCACGCTGGGGATCAGCGGCACCGGCGGCATGTGTCTGCCGGGCAGGCTGGGCCTGTGCATGGCGGCGCTGCAGAACTCGCAGATTCCGGGTGCCAATCTCGTCGTACCCGCGCCACCGGCCGGCCCGGCGCCCAGCTCGTGGCCGTGACAGCCACCGCCGGATCCCGTTGACCGTGAAGAACATTCAGAACGCGTACGACGACATCCCGCAGCCGAAGAACAGGGTGCCGGTTCTCGGTGACGCGCTGCACCTCGACGGAGCTCACCCCACTCGTAGCCTGATGGAGCTGGCTGATGAGCTCGGCCCGATTTACAGCCTGGTGGCCCCCGGTCAGGACATGATCGTCGTCTCGGGTGGGGAGATTGCGACCGAGTGTCTGGACGAAACCCGGTTCGAGAAGAACGTCGCACCGGAACTGGTGGCGATGCGGGAAGTCGTGGGCGACGCGATCTTCAGCTCGTGGACCCAGGAGCCCGCGTGGAAGAAGGCGCACAACATTCTGCTCCCGGCCTTCGCACCGCAGGCGATCAAGGGTTACACCGAGAAGATGGCCGACATCGCCGATCAGTTGGTGATGAAGTGGGCGCGGCTGAACCCGGGCGATCCGGTGGACATCGTCACCGATATGACCAAGCTGACGTTCGACACCATCTGCCTGGTCTGCTTCAGTTACCGGCCCGGTTCCTTTTATCGCCAGGACATGCCGCCGATCGTGACGGCATTGGAAGAGGCGATCGCCGAGTGCGTCAACCGACCCAGCCGGCTACCCGGCCAAGACATCTACGAAGCGATCAAGGGCCGTCGCAAATACAAGGAGCAAGTCAGTTTCCTCAACAACCTGGCCGACACGATCATCGAGGACCGAATTCGAAGTGCGGACGTCGGCAAGAACGGTGACGTGCTCGACCTGATGCTGACCCAGCCGGACAAGGACAGCGGCCAGAAACTCGACCGGCTCAACATTCGCCAGCAGATGCTGACCTTCCTCGCGGCCGGCTATGACACCACCAGCGGGATGTTGATGTGGACCGTCTACCACCTGTTGAAGAATCCTGATGTTCTGGCCAAGTGCTACGCAGAGGTCGACGAGGTCTTCGGCGACGATCTGTCGGTGTTGCCGAACGACACGCAGATCCCCAAGCTGCAGTACCTGCTGCAGTGCATGAAGGAGGCGCTGCGGCTGTGGCCGGTGGGTGCCGGATTCCAGGTCCGCCCGCTGGCTGATGAGGTGCTTGGCGGTAGGTACCGGATCAAGAAGGGCCAGGCGATCCTGCTGCTGACCCCGCAGCTGCAGCGCGATCCGGCGATCTTCCCCGATCCCGAGACCTTCGACCCGGACCGGTTCACCCCCGAACTCGAGGCCTCCCGTCCGGCGTGGGCGTTCATGCCGTTTGGCAGCGGTCAGCGGGCGTGCATCGGCCGGCATTTCTCGTTCTACGAATCCCAACTGCTGCTCGGGCTGATCCTGCAGCGCTTCAGGCTGCTCGATTCGTTCGACTACCAGCTCGACATCAAGGACTTCTTCTCGATCAAGCCGAGCAACCTGACCATCACCGTGGCGCCGCGTGAGGGACGTGAAGCCGCGGTGATCTCCGGTCCGCGCGCCGCCGCGCCGGCCGAGGCACCGGTTCACGCCGCCGCGCCCGCCCGCGTCGTGTCCGACTACGGTGCCGGCAACCACCTGCTGGTGCTCTTCGGCTCCAATCTGGGCACCTCCGAACGGATCGCCACCGAGATCGCCGAGGACGGCCGAGCCCGCGGATTCACCGTCACCCAGGGCGCACTCAACGACTACGTCGACGCCCTACCCAGCGACGGTCTGGTCGTGATCTGTACGTCGTCCTACAACGGCAACCCGCCCGACAACGCCACCGACTTCCATCGCTGGCTCGGCGGCGGGCTCGCGGCCGACGCGCTGGCGGGGATCACCTACACCGTCTTCGGGTCGGGAGATCGGGTGTGGGCCTCCACCTTCCAGAAGGTGCCCGCCGAGATCGACGACCTGCTTGCCGCCGCCGGTGCGACCCGCTTCGCACCCCGCGGGGCCGCCGACGCCTCCGACGACTTCGACGGCATGTTCCGCGACTGGTACGGCGGATTCTGGACGCAGGCCGGCGACGCCCTCGGACTGGCGCCGCAGGTCGAGGTCGCCGCCGACATGAACCGCTACGAGATCGCGCCCACCGGCCAACGCCTGCACGCGTCGTTCTTCTCCGCACTCGAGGCGACGCCGTACCGCATGCTCGAGAACCGGGAGCTGCTGGGGCGGGTCGGTGCGTCGGGACCCGTCGCCCAATCCACCCGCCACATCGAGTTCGAATTGCCCGAGGGCGTGACCTACCGCACCGGCGACCACATCGCGCTGTTGCCGCGCAACGCCGCCGAACTGATCGGCCGGGCCGCCGCGCTGGCCGAACTCGACCTTGACGAGCTGGTGATGATCCGCGCCAACACCGGTGTGTCCAGCCACCTGCCGCTGGACACACCGTTCGTGGTCTCGGAGTTGTTGGCCGCGCGGGTTGAGTTGCAGGCCCCGCTGACCCGGGCGCAGATCCGCACCCTGGCGGAGTTCGCGACCGACGCCGACGAACAGGCGGAGCTGGCTGCGCTGGCCGCCGACGGTGAGGACAACGTCACCCGCTACCGGGAAGAGGTTCTGTTCAAGCGGGTGTCGCTGCTCGACATGGTGCAGCGTTACCGGTCGATCGACGTGCCGCTCAACACGTGCCTGGATCTGCTGCCCGGGCTGGCGCCGCGCTACTACTCCATCTCCTCGTCGCCGACGGCTTACCCGGATCGGTGCAGCATCACCGTCGGCGTGCTTCGGGCGCCCGCCCGCAGCGGCAACGGCCTCTACCACGGAACGTCGTCGAACTTCCTGGCGCGTACCGAGCCCGGCACCCTGGTCCCCGGCTTCATCCGGCCGCCCGGACTGCCCTTCGACGTGCCCGAGGATCCGTCGACACCGATGATCATGATCGCGACCGGAACTGGCCTGTCGCCGTTCCGCGGGTTCCTGCAGGAGCGGGCGGCCCAGGGGGCCTCGGCCCAGTTGGGCCCGGCGCTGCTCATTTACGGCTGCCGGATGCCCGACGCCGACTTCATCTACGAGGACGAGATCCGCCAGTTCGAGTCCGACGGCGTGGTCTCGATCGTGACCGCCTACTCCAGGGTGTCGGACGGCACTCGGACACGGGTCCAGGATGCGGTGCGCGCCAACGCCGATCGGATTCTGGAGCTGATGGGCCGGGGCGGCATCACCTACGTGTGCGGCGGCGCGGGCACGGTGGCCCCGGCGCTGCGCGATGCCTTCGCCGACATCTATCAGAAGAACAAGGCGGTGTCGCCCGAGGAGGGCAGCGCGTGGCTGGAGAATCTGCGGGCCACCAACCACTACCTGGAAGATGTGTGGGCGGCGCACTAAGTGGCAATCGGACAGACGACCATCGCCGCACCGGCGGCCGACATCATCGCCGTACTGGCCGACTTGCCCGGAATGCTCGAATGGTCGCCCGCCGATTCGGTCGAGGTCATCGAGCGTGACTCGCAGGCACGTCCGGTGCTGGCCCGCTGGCGCGAACACTACGGACCGCTAGCCGACGACTTCGTTCTGCGCTACCAGTGGGACGGCGACACCGGCCTCAGCTGGCAGCTGGTGGCGGGCCGGATCCTGAAGAAGGAGGACGGCCGCTATCGGCTGATCGCCGAAGGAACCGGCACGACGGTGGAGTACCACCTCGAGCTCGGCATCGGCGTCTGGGTGCCGCGGTGCATCCGCAGCCGACTCGAATCCATGATCGTCGACGCGACGTTGACGGCACTCAAACGTCGCGTCGAGGCGCCCTGACCCGCCCGGTCACAGATGCTCCGGGTGCAGCATCTCCGCGTAGCGCAGCTGTTCCGGAATGCCGAAGCCGTCCACGAGCAACTCCGCGTGCGGCCGCAGCGCGCGACAGCGTTCGTTGATGCCGCGGGTGACGGCCTTGGCGCGCTCGGTGGACAGGAACCGGTGCTCGATGAACCAGGCCTTGTCGTCCTCGATCACCGAGAGCGCATACAGGTCGCACACCAGGCCGAGAATGGTGCGGGCCTTGTCGTCTTCGCACGTGTCGATCCCGGCGACGAAGGCTTCCAACACGACCCGGTCGATGTGCGCCTTGGCGGTGTGTAGCACGTGATCCTGTACGGCGTTGAACGCGTCGAACGCCGACATCTCCTTCGACTTGCCCTGCAACCGTCGGGCTACTGAAGAGAGCAGATATTCCTCGCGGTCCTCGAACATCTTCACCTGGGTGCCGCGGTTGAACAGGCTTCCTTCTTCCTCGTTGTCCTGGCGGGAGTCGATGATGGTTTGCATGATCGTCTCGGCCGCAGTCCTTTTCAGCACCCGGTCGCCGGCGAAGTTGGCGGCAAAGCGCACCCACTCCACCGGGCTCATGCCCTTGATGTCGTCGGCGTAGGCGGTCAACAGCTCCTTAGCCACCAGCTGGGTCAGCACGTGGTTGTCACCCTCGAACGTGGTGAACACGTCGGTGTCGGCACGCAACGCGATCAGCCGGTTTTCTGCGAGATAGCCTGCGCCACCGCATGCTTCGCGGGCCTCCTGGATCGCGGCGCTGGCATGCCAGGTGTTGGCCGCCTTCAGGCCTGCCGCGCGCGACTCCAGCTCGCGCTGCTCCTCGGGGTCGGCACTGTCGGCGGTCTGCACGTCGTGCAGCTTGGACACCAGCTCGTTTTGGGCGAACTGCAGCGCGTACGAGCGGGCGACGAGGGGGAAGAGGCGGCGCTGGTGCGCCAGGTAATCCATGATCACCACCTCGCCCTCCTCGTCGGGGGCGCTGAACTGGGTGCGCTGCAATGCATATCGCACGGCGATGTCCAACGCGACCCGCGCCGACGCGCCCGCGCTGCCGCCGACCGTCACCCGGCCGCGGATGAGTGTTCCCAGCATCGTGAAGAACCGCCGGTTGGGGTTCTCGATCGGCGAGGAGTACGTGCCGTCCGCCGCGACATCGGCGTACTTGTTCAGCAGGTTCTCCCGCGGAATGCGGACGTGGTCGAACACGATCCGGCCGTTGTCGACGCCGGGGAGGCCGCCCTTGTAATGACAATCCGAGGTGGTGACGCCGGGCAGGTCGTTGCCGTCCTCGTCACGGATCGGCACGACGAAGCAGTGCACCCCATGCGTCTCGCCCTGGGTGACCAGCTGTGCGAAAACCGCTGCCACCTTTGCCGTTTCGGCCGCCCCGCCGATGTAATCCTTGCGCGACGTCGGCGTGGGGGAGTCGATCACGAACTCCTCGGTTGCCGGATCATAGGTCGCGGTGGTCTCCAGGGACTGCACGTCGCTGCCGTGCCCGGTCTCGGTCATCGCGAAGCAACCCAGCAGGTCGAGGTCGATGATGCGACGGACATAGGCCTGGTGATGCCGCTCGGTGCCCAGGTTCTCGATGGCGCCACCGAACAGGCCCCACTGCACCCCGGCCTTGACCATCAGCGACAGGTCCGACATCGCCAGCATCTCGATGCGGGTGACAGCCGCGCCGACGTCGCCGTTGCCGCCATGTTGCTTTTTGAACCCGTCTTCGGCGGCACCCGCAGCGGCCATGATCTTCATCTGCTCGGCCACCTTCGCGCGCGCGATGGCGGTGTTCGGGGTGTAGTGCGGCCGGAAGACCTCGGTGGCGAGTTCGGCGCGTACGGCATTCTTGGCGTCGCGCCAGCGACCGTCGAGCGCGTTGCGCAGATGTTCCGCAGTGGTGGTCATACGTGAAAGTAGCCCGCCGGCGCTGCGGGCAAACGCGGATGTGGCAAACACAGGTGAACCTGAGTCGGTGTGAGCGGATCGGCGCGGGTTCAATGACGACCATGTCTGACGACGACGCACGCGACTCGCCGCCGCAGAAGATCGCGCTGCCGCACGACGTGGATCATTCCCACGCCGACGTCACCGGAGGTTGGCTGCGTGCTGCGACGTTCGGTGCGATGGACGGTTTGGTGAGCAACACCGCGCTGATCGCCGGTGTGGCCGCAAGCGCGGGCCCGCAGACGGTGGTGCTCAGCGGCGTTGCGGGACTGCTGGCGGGCGCCTTCTCGATGGCGCTGGGCGAATTCACGTCCGTCACCACCGCGAACGAGCAGATCGAGGCCGAAGTGCGTGCCGAGCGGCGCGCCTTCGAACGCCATCCCCATGCCGAGCGAGTCGAACTCGTCGCCATGCTGATGGACATGGGCATGAGCGAATCGACGGCCCGCGCCGCCACCGAGGAGATCCACCGCGACGAGGACCGCGCGGTCAACTTCCACCTGGTCCAGGAGCTGGGCGTCGATCCGCGGGAGAAGCCCTCACCGGTGGTCGCCGCGGTTTCGTCGTTCCTGTTGTTCGCCCTCGGTGCCATCGTCCCGCTGTTGCCGTACCTGTTCGGAGCGCACACGCTGGCGCCCGGCCTGATCTGCGGCGGCGCCGGACTGCTGGTCGCCGGTGCAGTCGCCGCGAGGTTCACCAAGGGCTCACTGTGGCGGGGTGCCAGCCGACAGTTGGCGTTCGGGGTGATCGCGATCGCGGCAACGTATGCCGTCGGGAAACTCGTCGGCACCGTCATCTGAGCCGCCCCGTGCTCCGCCAGGTAATAAGGTGACGCGGTGATCCGAAGCGTCGGCAGACTGGGTCCGCTCAAGGTCGCCGGGCTGGTGGCGTGGCGGCTGCGATGGGACCTCGTCGCCATCGCGGTGGTCGCCGGGGTTCTGATCCCGGTGCCCGACCCGACGCAGATCGACTACGCCGCGGCGGTGCTGTCCGTGCTGGGTATCGGTGCGTCGGTGTTCATCGGCTTTCGCAACACCACCGCCTACAACCGGTGGTGGGAGGCGCGGACCTTGTGGGGCAACATCATCATCAACTCTCGGGCCACGCACAACGCGCTGTCTTCGCTGGACAGCGGCACGCCGGAGATGGGCGTCGTGCTGGACCGCATGCGTCGCCGTCAGGTCCGGTATTGCTGGCAGCTCGCCGCCGAATTGCGCGGAGTCGCCCCCGTGACCGATGCCGTCGACCTCACCCCCGAAGATCCGGCCGAGACCACAGCCACCGACCTGCTGACCCGGCAGGCGGCCGACATCCAGACGTTGTCTGCGGCCGACCATATCGATCCCCAGGCGCGGGTGATGCTGATGAGCGTCAACACCGGGGTGGTGAGTGCTCAGAGCGGGCTCGAGCGGATCCGCAACGAGCCCATCCCGCTGCACTACGAGGTCTTCATCCGCGCGCTGGCATGGTTCTTCGCCGTGATGGCCTTCAGCCGCCTTGACGGATCCTCACACCAGATCCCCGGCGTGGTGATCGGCCTGCTGCTCATGACGGTCTTCATCTCGGCCGAACGCCTCGGTCATTTCATCGAGCAACCGATGAACAACAGCGTCTTCGACATTGCGATGTACCGCTTCTGCGCCATCATCACCGGCAACCTGTTGGGCGCCGGTCACCCGCTGGCGCAGCCCCGGGACAGCGCCAAGGCGACCGTCTGGATGTGACTGTTCAGTCGCCGACGGTGACTGCGGTGGCCTGCTCGGTGAGCTCCTCGAGCTCGTCCTCCGGCTCGTCGATGCCGCTCAGGTGTGGCCAGGTCGCGGCCAGCACCCCGGCGCCGGCCAGCACGGCACCGGCGCCCACCCAGAACGGCAGGTGCACGCTGATGCGTTCGCCGAGTACTCCGGCCAGCCACGGTGCCAGCGCCGCCCCGCCGAACCGGACGAAGCTGTAGGCCGCCGCGGCCACGCCACGCTCGACGGGTTCCAACCCCCGCGTCGCTGCGCTCCTGCCCGCCGGGGCCGCCTTCATCACCGTCTCGGTGATGAGTGTGTTGTTGACGCCGATGAACAGTCCCGCCACCACCACAGATCCGGCCAATACGGCCTTGTGGTCGGTGCCCAGCGCCATGACCGCCAGCAGCGCCGAGAAGCACAGCAGGTTCACCAGCACGGTGCGCACGGTGCCGAAGCGGTGTTGCAGCCGCGGAGCGGCCACCACCGAGGTGAAGGCGAGAGCCAGACCCCAGCCGAAGAAGATCAGCCCGATCTGGTGGGCGTTCATGTCGAGGGGGAAGGGGGTGAACGCCAGCAGCGTGAAGAAGCCGAAGTTGTACAGCAGGGCGGTGATCGCGACCCCGAGCAGACCGCGATGGCGCAGCGCGCGGAACGGGTCGCCCAGCGTGGTGGCCCGTTGCGGGCGTGGCGTTTCGGGCAGCAGGATCGCCGTCACCACGAGCGCCAAAGCCATCAGTGCGGACACTCCGAAGAACGGCCCACGCCAGGAGATCGAGCCCAGCACGCCGCCGACCAACGGACCGACTGCGATGCCCAGGCCCAGCGCCGCCTCGTAGAGGATGATGGCCTGCGCCACCGAGCCGCGGGCCGAGCTGACGATAGTGGCCAGCGCGGTCGCGATGAACAGCGCATTGCCCAATCCCCACAGCGCGCGCCAGCCCACGATGCCCGTCACGGTGTCGCTCATTCCAGCCAGGCCGGCGCCGGCGATGATGATCACCAGCCCGATCAGCAGGGTGCGCTTGGGGCCGATACGGCTGGAGACGACGCCGGTGATCAGCATCGCCACCCCCATCACGGCCATGTAGCTGGTGAACAGCAACGACACTTGGGACGGTGTGGCGTCGAGGTTGTCGGCGATCGGTTTGAGGATCGGGTCTACCAGTCCGATGCCCATGAAGGCGACGACGGATGCGAACGCGACGGCCCAGACGGCCTTGGGTTGACGCCACATGGGTGGCTTGCTCCTAACGTCAGCGGTCAGTGGTGGGGGAAGCGTCGATGTCGTCGAGGAGACGGTGCAACGCCCCGACGGCAGCTGACAGAATGTCGCGGTCTTCGTCGGAGAGCCGCTCGATGCGCGGGTCGATCACCGAGGCGCGGTCTGCGCGGACCTGCGCCAGGATGGTCTGGCCTTTCGGGGTGATGCGAATGCGGACTGCGCGCGCGTCGGCAGGATCCGGGGTGCGCGCCACCAGCCCGGCGTCCTCGAGCCGGCGAACCTGGGTGGTCATCGTCGGCTGAGAGCAGTGGTCGAGCTCGGCCAGATCGGAGATGCGGGCCTCGCCCTTGTCCTCGATGGTGCCGAGAAGTCTGGCCTGAGCGACTGGAAGCGGCAGTCGGATGCGCTGGGTGGCGAGCCGATTGAGCCTGGCCACGACGGTGAGCAGCTCCGAACCCAGGTGATCCTGGGTCTCGGTTCGGCCGCGGGGGCGCTCCTGGATGGGCGTCGGACTCATCCCCCCATAGTTACATAGAGTTACTATGTTGTCAGACGTCGGCGGGCGTGGTTTTTCTCACAGCAACCCCACAGGACACTGGGCCGGCGCAGGTGGAGCCGACTGCCCTCGCGGCGCGGCTGGCAGAATCGGGTGATGACCGCGACGCAACCGGAGGAGCTACAGCGGCAGCCTTCCGGTTCACCGTCGGGGCGACGGCCCGCCCGGTCGCTGTCGCCGGTCGAGATGGCCCAGGCCGCCGTGATGGGGGCGTTGGCTGCTGCGCTGTCGATCATCTCGGTCGTCGTCCCATTCGCCGGCGGCTTGTCGCTGTTGGTGACGGTGCCGATGGGGTTGCTGGGCTACCGCTACCGCCTGCGGGTGCTGCTCGCGTCGGCATTCGCCGCAGGTGCGGTGTCGTTCCTGATTGCCGGCATCAGCGGCTTCATGGTCGTCGTCACCTGCGCCTACGTCGGCGGACTCGCCGGCATCATGAAACGCCGCGGCCGCGGCACCCCGACGGTAGTGGCGGTGGGACTGCTGGCGGGAGTGATCTTCGGTCTCCAGATCATCGCCGCGCTGACTGTGCTGGTGCGGCTGCGCACCCTGACGTTCTCGGCGATGACCGCCAACTTCGACGGCGTCATCTCGGTGATGTCGCGTATCGAGCTGTTCCGGCCCGCCGCCGAGGATGCCAAGCGAATGTTCGACACCGCTTTGGAGTACTGGCCGGTGTTGTTGATGGCGTACGCGATCTTCTCGATCATGATCGTGACGCTGGTCGGCTGGTGGGCGTTGTCGCGCGTGCTGGATCGGCTGCGTGGGATCCCGGACGTCCACAAACTCGAGACTCCGGACGAATCCGGGCCCGTCGCGCCGGTGCCGGTGCGCCTCATCGAGACCCGCTTTCGTTATCCCGGCGCCGACCACGATGCGCTGCAGCCGTTGAACCTGACCGTCGACGCCGGTGAGCACGTGGCCATCACCGGCGCCAACGGATCCGGCAAGACCACGTTGATGCTGCTGCTGGCCGGGCGACAGCCCACCTCGGGCTCCATCGACCGGCCCGGTGCGGTCGGCCTCGGCCGGTTGGGCGGCACCGCTGTGGTGATGCAGCACCCGGAGAGCCAGGTACTGGGCACCCGGGTCGCCGACGACGTGGTTTGGGGCCTGCCGCCGGGGACGAATACCGATATCGCGGCACTGCTCGACGAGGTGGGCCTGACCGGTATGGAGGAACGCGACACCGGCGGGCTGTCCGGCGGTGAGCTGCAGCGGCTGTCGGTGGCGGCCGCGCTGGCCCGGCGCCCGTCGATGATGATCGCCGACGAGGTCACCAGCATGGTCGACCAGCGTGGCCGGGAGGCACTGCTCGGCGTCCTGTCGGGCCTCACCGAACGGCATCGGATGGCCCTACTCCAGATCACCCACTACAACAACGAGGCCGACGTGGCTGACCGGGTGGTCAACCTCAGCGATTCGCTGGACAACACCGACATGGTCGAGAGCGCCGCGGCGCCGACGGTGACAGCCAGCGCCGCCCCGCGCAGTGGCCCGCCGGTGCTCGAACTCGACCACGTCAGTCACGAATACGCCAGCGGCACACCGTGGGCCAAGAACGCCCTGCACGATGTGAGTTTCACCGTCGGTGAGGGTGAGGGCGTTCTGATCCACGGCGGCAACGGATCCGGGAAATCCACCCTGGCCTGGATCATGGCCGGGCTGACTACCCCGACCAGCGGCGCCTGCCTGGTCAAAGGCCGCCCGGCGACCGAGTGCGTCGGCGAGGTCGCCATCGCGTTCCAGGCGGCCCGGCTGCAGCTGATGCGCAGCCGCGTCGACCTCGAAGTCGCCTCCACCGCCGGGTTCTCACCCGACGACAAGGCCCGGGTCATCTCGGCCCTGGCCAGAGTCGGCCTGGACGCGTCCCTGGCGCGGCGCCGCATCGACCAGCTCTCCGGCGGACAGATGCGCCGGGTGGTGATCGCCGGGCTGCTGGCCCGCTCGCCGCAGGCGCTGATTCTCGACGAGCCGCTCGCCGGCCTGGATGCCGCCAGCCAGCGAGGCCTGCTGCGACTGCTGGTCGATCTGCGCCGCAACAGCGGCCTGACCGTCGTGGTCATCAGCCACGACTTCGTCGGTCTCGAAGAGCTGTGTCCGCGCACGCTGCACCTCAACAGCGGCGTACTGACAACCGCGCCCACGACGACGGGCGGTCGGCCATGACGGCCACCCGTCAGCGTCGCCCGGTGGTGCTGCTGCGACCGATCCCGGGAACCTCACCGATCCACGAACTGTGGGCGGGCACCAAACTCATTGTGGTGTTTGCCCTCTCGGCCCTGATGGCCTTTTACCCCGATTGGGTGCCGATCGCATTGGTGGCGGTGCTGATCGCAGTTGCGGTGCGGCTGGCGCGCATCCCGCGCGGTGCCGTGCCGTCGGTGCCCATCTGGCTGTGGTTGCTGCTGCTGTTGGGCGGGGTGACCGCGGCGCTGGCCGGCGGCGCCCCGGAGCTGCACCTGGGCTCCTACGACATCGGATTCGGCGGCCTGCTCAAATTCGTGCGCTTCACCATCGTGTCGTTCGTTCTGGTGGCGCTGGGCGCGATGGTGTCGTGGACGACCAACGTGGCCGACGTCGCACCGGCGGTGGCCAGGCTGGGCCGGCCGCTGCGGTTCTTCCGCATCCCCGTCGACGACTGGGCGGTGGCGCTGGCGTTGGCACTGCGCGCCTTCCCGATGCTGTTCGACGAATTCCGATTGCTCTCCGCTTCCCGGCGGTTACGGCCGGCGCCGGTGCTGACCACCCGGCGCGATCAGCGGCGGCGTTGGGCCATCGAGCTGGTCGACCTGCTGGCCGCCGGCATCACCGTGGCATTGCGGCGCGCCGACGAGATGGGTGACGCGATTACCGCGCGGGGCGGCACCGGTCAGATTTCGGCGGCGCCGTCGGGACCGCGGCGCGCCGACTGGGTCGCGCTGGGTATCACCGGCGCGGTGTGCGTGGTGTCGGTCGCCCTGCAGGTGACGGTGCTCGCCGGGGTCGGGATCTAACGCGACGCGGCCGCGTTCGCGGAGCGTTGCGCCTCGGCCAGTGCGTCGGCGACCGGTGTTCTGCCGAGGAACATCTCGTCGAAATAGGGCTTGATCGCCTGGTATCCCGCGGCGAAGCCCGGCCCGCCTGGTGCGCCGATGCGCGGGCCATTGAGGACGGTGAAGAACGGGGACACGTCGACACCCTTGGCCGACCAGTAGTCGAAGTACACCTGCTGGGCGGCAAGCACCGCCGGGATCGCGGCGCCGTGCCGGCCGACATATTCGTTGCCGCGGGTGCTGCCCAGCCAGGCCAACACCTCGCGCACCGCGTCGGGATGGCGGCTGGCCGGATTGCCCGCGGCGACAATCCCGTTCGTCACGCTGACCCGCCCCGCCGGCCCGGCCGGCAGCAGGGCTGTACCCCAGCGGAACGGCGCCTGCTCGGCGATCTGGGCCAGGTTGTAGGTGCCGGACTGGAACAGCGCCATCCGCCCCGACAGGAACTGGTTGCGGGAGAAGTCGCCGTTGTCGTTGGTGTCCGACGCCGGCGGCGCGACCCGATCGGTGTTGATCAGGCCGATGACGTAGGTGAACGCGGTGGCGGCCTGCGGGTTGTCGAAGGCGAACCGGTCACCGTCGGTGAACACCCCGCCCGCCGACCCGATGTAGTCCAGGTAGATGGCCTGCAAATCATTGGCGGCGTTGTAGCCCCACTGCCTGCCGTGGGTGAGCCGCTTGAGCATCGGCCGCAAGGTGTCGAGTGTCGGGTCGGGATCCCAGCGCAGCGTGTCCAACTCGGAGGGATCGACACCGTCGGCGGCCAGCAGATCGGCGTTGTAGTACAGGGCGATTTCGGCGTCGGTGAGTTGCGGTACACCCCAGAGCGTTCCGTTGCGGGTGAACTGGGCGACCACCGACGGGTCCCAGTCCGAGCTGGGCTCGATGGCCATGAGCCGGTTGTTGTCGGCGTATTCGGCGAAGCTGGCGTTGTTGATCCAGAAGATGTCGTCGGCGCCACCGCCGGCCACATCGGTGCGCAGCGTGGCGAAGTAGCTTGCATACGCGACGACGTTGGTGCGCACCTCGATGTCGGGATGGGCTCGGCTGAACTCGGCGAAGGACTCCCGATACGCGGCGGCCACCGCAGGGTCCCACAAGCGCACCGTCACCACCGTCTTGCCCGGCGTCTCGCCGGTGCGATCCAGTGCCAGTGCGCCGGCCACCAGCAGCAGCGCGACCGTGATCAGGCCGGCCAGCATCCGGGTGGAGAACCGTGGCGGCCAGCTCATTTCAGCCCCGTCACGACGATCGAGCGCACGATCTGGCGCTGGAACACCAGGAACAGCGCGATCAGCGGGACGATCGCCACCGTCGTCGCCGCCATCACCAGCGTCCACTGCGCGTTGTACTGGGTCTGCATCCCCGCGGTCGCGACCGTCAGCACCCGCCAGGTGCCGCCGCTGGTGATGACCAGCGGCCACATGAACGAATTCCATTGACTGACGATCGTGATCAGCGTCAGTGTCACCAGGATCGGCTTGCTGGCCGGCAGCACCACGTGCACGAGCACGTCGAGGGTGTTGGCCCCATCCAGCCGGGCGGCGTTGACCAGGTCGGCGGGGATGGCGCGAAAGTGCTCGCGCAGCAGGAAGATCGCATAGGGCGAGCCGAACAGAAACGGCAACACCAACGCCCAGAACGTGTTCCGTAAACCCAGCTCGGCCATCATCAGATACAGCGGCACCACCGTGACGGTGCCCGGCACCATCAGGGTGGCGATGTACACCCAGAACAACGCGTCCCGGCCGGTGAAATCCAGGCGGGCGAACGCATAGCCCGCCAGCACCGAGAACGTCAGCTGCCCCAGCGTGATCAGCGCGGTCATCAGCGCGGTGACCGCCAGCGCCCGGCCGAATCCGGCGTCACCGAGCGCGGTGTAGTTGGCCAGCGTCGGCGGGTTCGGCGGCGACAGCGGTGTGCCGGTGGCGAACTGCTGTGCAGAGGTGAGCGAGGTCAGCAGGCCCAACCCGAACGGGGCCAGGGTGATCAGCGCACCGGCCAGCAGTCCGAGATAGACCAGCGCGTTACGTGAGGTCATAGCTGATCCGCCGGCGGAAGTAGAGGTGCTGGACGATCGTCACGCCGACCAGGATGACGAACAGCACCAGCGCCATCACCGCGGCCCGCCCGATCGCTGCGGCGCCGAATGCTTCGGCGTAGATGCGGTGCGCCACCAGATCGGTGCGTCCGGCCGGCCCGCCCCCGGTGAGCGCGTATACCGTGTCGAACACCTGCGCCGCGCTGACGATGCCGGTGACCGAGACGAAGAACAGCGTCGGGCGCAGCATGGGCAGGGTGATATGCCAGAACCGCTGCCAGCTGGTGGCGCCGTCGAGCCGCGCGGCGGCCTGGATCTGCGGAGGGATGGCCAGGATGCCGGCCAGGAAGAACAGCGTGACATAGCCGACGTTGGTCCATACCGTCACCGCCGAGACCACCGGCAGCGCCAACCCCGGATCGGTGAGCCATTCGATGCGGTGGTTCAGCAGAGTGCTCACCGCGCCGTCGGTCGGCGCCAGGATCCAATGCCACAGCACCGCGACCGCCAGCGGTGAGCACACCCAGGGCAGCACGTACAGCGTGCGGAAAACGCCGCTGCCCGGTAGCTCCCGGGCCAGCAACGAGGCGGCGAGCAGCCCCAGCAGGACCTGGGCGGGAACGACGACCGCGATGAAAGTCAGCGTCACCAACAGCGAGTTTCCGAGACTGGCATCGGTGAGCACCGAGCGCCAATTGTCCAGTCCCACATAGCGGATCGGGCCCAGAAGATCCCAGCGGTGCAGACTCAGCCATACCACCACCAGCATGGGTAGCAGCAGGAAACACACCACCCCGAACAGGCTCGGCGCCAGCAGCGCGTACCCGAGTGCGGTGTTGCGTCGGCTGCGGCTGGGCATCTGCACATTAAAGACTGAAACGGCCATGGGACTATCGCTGCATGGCGATTTTCCACGTTGAGCCGATCGGCACTGTGGCGAGTTCCCGTTTGGAGCCGATCGACGACGGATGGGACAACGAGACGGCGAGCATCGTCATATCCGATCGGTTCGAGGAGTCCGCGCTCGACGGGTTGGCGGACTTCTCCCACGTCGAGGTTGTCTACCTCTTCGACCGGGTGGCGCCGGAGAAGGTCGACGTGGGAGCCCGCCGGCCGCGCGGCAATCCGGACTGGCCGATGGTCGGCATCTTCGCCCAGCGCGGTAAGAACCGGCCTAACCGGATCGGGGTGACGACGTGCCGACTGATCGGCGTGCAAGGGCGGGTTGTCACGGTAGCCGGCCTGGACGCGATCGACGGTACGCCCGTGCTCGACATCAAACCCTACTTCGCGGAGTTCGGGCCCAGAGGCGACGTGCACCAACCGGACTGGACGCACCAGCTGATGCGGCAGTACTGGTCCTAACCCGACCGTTACGGTGGAGCGGTGAGTCCACGTGATGTCGACGCCGACTTTCTGGCGCTACCCCGATACGAGCTGGCCGACGCCGCCCTGAGTGCGGCCCGTGCGGCCGGCGCCGCCTACGCCGACCTGCGCATCCACGCCGTCACCACCGAGGTGGTGCAGCTGCGCGACGGTGAGCTGCAGAGTGCGGTCACCGACCGCGAGATCGGGTTGGCGGTGCGGGTGATCGTCGACGGCACCTGGGGGTTCGCTTCGCACGCCGAGTTGGCTCCCGAGGTCGCCGCCGAGACGGCGCGCCGGGCGGTGGCGGTCGCTCGGGCATTGGCGGCGCTGAATGCCGAGCGCATCGAGCTCGCGCACGAGCCGGTCTACGCCGACGCGACCTGGGTCTCCACCTATGCGATCGACCCGTTCGGCGTGTCGACGGCCGACAAGATCGGCCTGCTGGGCGAGTACTCGGGCCGGCTGCTGGCTTCCGACGGGGTGGATCACGTCTCGGCGATGGTCAACGCCGTCAAGGAGCAGGTGTTCTACGCCGACACCTTCGGCTCGTCGATCACCCAGCAGCGGGTCCGGGTGATGCCGGTGTTGGAAGCGGTCGCCGTAGACGCCGCGGCGGGCAGCTTCGAGTCGATGCGCACCCTGGCCCCACCGACCGCCCGTGGCTGGGAGGCACTGGCCGGGGACGACGTGTGGGACTGGGGCAGTGAGCTGGCCGAGCTGCCCACCCTGCTGGCCGAGAAGACCAAGGCGCCCAGCGTGGTTGCCGGCCCCACCGACCTGGTGATCGACCCCACCAACCTGTGGCTGACGATCCACGAATCCATCGGGCACGCCACCGAATACGACCGGGCGATCGGTTACGAGGCGGCCTACGCCGGCACCTCGTTCGCCACCCCCGACAAGTTGAACACCATGCGCTACGGGTCGCCGGTGATGAACGTGACCGCCGATCGCACTGTCGAATACGGGCTGGCCACAATCGGTTTCGATGACGAAGGGGTGGCCGCCCAAAGCTGGGACCTGGTGCGCGACGGTATTTTCGTCGGCTACCAGCTGGACCGGGTGTTCGCCCCGCGGCTGGGTCACTCCCGCTCCAACGGCTGCTCGTATGCCGACTCCCCGCACCACGTTCCGATCCAGCGGATGGCCAACGTGTCATTGCAGCCCGGCGCCGAAGACCTGAGTACCGACGACCTGATTGCTCGAGTCTCCGACGGCATCTACATCGTCGGCGACAAATCGTGGTCGATCGACATGCAGCGCTACAACTTCCAGTTCACCGGTCAACGGTTCTACCGGATTCGCGACGGCCGTCTCGACGGCCAGCTGCGCGATGTCGCGTATCAGGCGACCACCACCGACTTCTGGAATGCGATGGAAGCCGTCGGCGGGCCGTCGACCTGGCGCCTGGGTGGGGCTTTCAACTGCGGTAAAGCCCAGCCGGGTCAGGTCGCCGCCGTGAGCCACGGCTGCCCGTCGGCATTGTTCCGGGGCGTCAACGTCCTTAACACTCGCGAAGAATCGGGTCACGCATGATCCCCGCACAGCAGGTCGTCGAACTGGCGTTGCAGGCGGCCAGCCAATCAGGGCGGGCCGACGAGACCATGGTCATCGTGACCGACCGCGCCGAAGCGTCGCTGCGCTGGGCCGGCAACTCGATGACCACCAACGGGGTGTCCACAACCCGCTCGACCACAGTGATTTCTGTTGTGCGCAAGGGTGATTCATCGCACACCGGCGCGATCCGCAGCAGTGACGTCGACCCCGCCGCGATCGCCGGTCTGGTCGCAGAGGCTGAGCGGGCCGCGCACGCGGCACCCGCGGCCCGTGACAGCGCGCCGCTGTTGACCGGCGACGGGACGCCCGGCGACTGGAACGAACCGGTGCCTGACACCGGCGCGGAGGTCTTCGCCGACGTCGCCGAGTCCCTCACCGGCGGCTTCGGCGGCACCGACCGGCTCTACGGGTACGCCCACCACGTGGTGGAGACGACGTTCCTGGCCACCTCCACCGGAATTCGCCGGCGCTTCACCCAGCCAACCGGAACGGTGGAGATCAACGCCAAACGCAACGGCGCCAGCGCCTGGGCCGGGGTGAGCACGCCGTGGTTCACCGACGTCCCCACCGACGGCATGCTCGCCGAGCTGGCGATGCGGCTGGGCTGGGCGCAACGCACCGTGGAACTGCCGGCCGGACGCTACGAGACGCTGATGCCGCCGTCGACGGTGGCCGACATGATGATCTACCTCGGTTGGTCGATGGACGGCCGTGGCGCACAGGAGGGTCGCACCGCGCTGTCGGCGCCGGGTGGCGGAACACGGGTGGGGGAGAAGCTCACCGACCTTGCGCTCACCATGTACTCCGACCCGTTCGCCGCCGGCCTGCAATGTGCGCCGTTCGTGGCGGCCACGAGCAGCTCCGAAACCGTGTCGGTGTTCGACAACGGGATGGACATCGGCCGTGTCGACTGGATCCGCGACGGCACCATCAACGCGCTGGCCTACCCGCGCGCGGCGGCCGCCGAATTCGGGACCGTTGCCGCGGTGCCGGCCGACAACCTGCTGATGACCGGCGGCACCGCCGACCTGGCTGACATGGTGGCCGCCACCGAACGTGGGCTGCTGCTGACCACACTCTGGTACATCCGCACCGTCGACCCGACCACGCTGCTGCTGACCGGGCTCACCCGCGACGGCGTCTACCTGATCGAAGACGGCGAAGTCACCGGCGCGGTCAACAACTTCCGCTTCAACGAAAGCCCGCTGGATCTGCTGCGCCGCGCCACCGAAGCGGGCGTCGCCGAACCGACCCTGCCCCGTGAGTGGGGAGACTGGGCGACCCGCGCGGTGATGCCGACACTGCGAATCCCCGACTTTCACATGTCCTCGGTTAGCCAGGCGCAATAATCCTCAGGATGGACGACACCGTCGATGCCGAGCTGACCAAGCTGGTCGCGCAGTCACCCGCCGACCTGCAGCGACTGGTGGGACTGGTCCGCACCACCTGCGCGGGCGCGCTGTCGCTGACCGCGCTGCCGGCCCAGACGGTTGTGACCGCGCCGGCGTCGGACGCCGAGAAGGTGGTCGCCGACTTCGCCGAGCAGTTCAGCGTCGACGTGTCGGCGGTGTCCGATCGTCAGCGCGAGGCGCTGACCGGGGCACTCGGTGCGGCGAGCTTCGCCGTCGTGGTGCAGATGTTCATCGCCGACTTCCTGCCCCGGGTGCGTAACGCCCTGGAGTTGCTGGGCCTGCCGGTGGCGTGGGTGCCCGATGAACCGGTGTGGGATGCGGGCATCGACGCCGCCGATGTGCTGTTCAACGAGATGTTGCCCGGGGTGGCGCGGCTGCGGTCGCTGGACCCTGTGACGGCGGAGGTGGTGCGGCTGCGCGGCGCGGTGGCGCACAACTGTCGGCTCTGCAAGTCGCTGCGCGAAGGCCATGCCCTCGACGCCGGTGGTTCGGAGTCGCTGTACGACGACATCGAGCACTACGAGTCCTCGGAGCTGCTGTCCGACGCGCAGAAGGCGGCGCTGCGCTACACCGACGCGCTGATCTGGTCACCCGGGCGGATCAGTCCTGCGGTGGCTTTGGCTGTGCGTGAGCACTTTTCGCATGAGCAGGCCCGGGAGCTGACGCTGGATGTGATGCGCAATGCCAGCAACAAGATCGCGGTGGCGCTCAAGGCTGACGCGCCGCGCGTCGAGGAGGGCACCGAGCGCTACCTCATCGACGCGGACGGTCAGACACAGTTCGCCTGAGTGCGTCCAGGGCGGCGTCGACGTCCTGGACGGTGGTGGCCCAGGAGCAGACGAAGCGGGTGGCCGGCCTGTGCGGGTCGGGCACGTGGACGGTGAAGTGCTCCCGGACCGCGCCCAGGGCCGCGGAGTCCAGGTCGACGAAGACCTCGTTGGCCTCGGTGGGCGAGGCAAGCGTCAAGCCTAGGCCCGTCATCCCGGTCGATAGCCGCTTGGCCATGGCGTTGGCGTGTGCGGCTGCGTCCAGCCAGGTGTCGTCGGCCAGCATCGCGTCGAATTGTGCTGTCACGTAACGGTGTTTGCTGGCCAAGTGGCCGATCTGTTTCTGGACGAACTCGATGCCGGCGAAGTGCTCGGGGCGGCGGATCAGGATCGCATCGCCGAACAGCATGCCGTTCTTGGTGCCCCCGACGGTGACGATGTCGGCGTCGCCGATCGCTTGCGCCGGTGTGACATCAAGGGCAGCAATGGCATTGGCGACGCGGGAGCCGTCGACGTGGACCAGCAGGTCGAGGTCGTGGGCGTGGTCGACGAAGGTGGCGATGGTCTCGGGCTGCCAGACGCGACCGTTCTCGGTGGACTGCGTGACGGTGACGATGCGGGGCTGGGAGTGGTGCACCTCCCCGCGGCGGGTGATGCGCCGGTCCAGCTCGGACCGGTCGATGATGCCGTCGTCGCTGGGAAGGACCGCGATGCTGGCGCCGGAGATCCGTACCGGGCCGCCGGCCTCGTCGAGCAGGGTGTGGGCGAGGTCGCTGCACAGGATTTCGTGCCAGGGCCGCACCGCGGCGGCCAGCGCGATGATGTTGGCAGCGGTGCCGGTGAACGCGAACAAGACCTCGGCGTCCGGTGATTCGAACGCCGCCTTGATGCGGTCCACGGCCCGGTGGGTGATCGGGTCGGCGCCGTAGGACGGGGCGCTGCCCTGGTTGGCGGTGACGAGGGCGTCGAGGGCCTTGGGGTGTGCGGGGGCGGCGTTGTCGGAGGCGAAGGCGGCAGACGGGGTGGGCACGATCTCCATGCTTGCATCAACGCTTCTGCTGAGCGAAACGGTTGCCGCCGGGGTGGCGACGCCGAAAGACTGGTGTGATGACCGGCGCCGAACCCCACCAGACCGACACCACGGACGGGCTCGCGCCTCTAGGAGCCTGCTGAATTAATCCCGCGTGGCGGGGCCGGTTGTGCTGGGGTTTTGGGGACAATTGGTGGGTGCAAGGTCGCTCGGATGATCAGCGTGAGTTGTTGGATGCGGAGTCGGTTGCCGGGCATTTGTTGAAGTCCGACAGCATGTTTGCTTTCTTGGCGGCGCATCGTTCGCAGTTGTTTCCCGAGGAGATGTTCGTCGATCTGTTTCCGTCACGACGGGGCCGACCGAGTGTTCCAGCCGAGGTGATGGCCTCGGTGATCACCTTGCAGGCGCTACACGGCCTGTCGGATAACGAGACCGTCGAGGCGGTCACCTTCGATCTGCGGTGGAAGGCGGCCTGCGGGATGCCGATCACCGCGACGGCGTTTCACTCCACCACGTTGACCTACTGGCGGCGCCGGTTGGCGGCCTCAGAGCGCCCGAACCGGATCTTCGAGGCGGTCAAAGCCGTCGTCACCGAGACCGGAGTTTTGGCCAAGAAGACACGGCGGGCGCTGGATTCCACCGTCCTGGACGACGCGGTCGCCACCCAGGACACCGTCACGCAGCTGATTGCCGCGATCCGCCGGGTCCGCCGCGACGTACCCGACGCCGCGCAGGTCATCGAGGCCCAGTGCACTGCGCATGACTACGACGACCCGGGCAAACCCGCGATCGCCTGGAACGACAAGTCAGCCCGTGACCAGCTCGTTGATGCCCTGGTCAGCGACGCGCACCGACTGCTCGGTCACCTCCCCGAGCAGGATCTCGGGCCCCGCGCCGCCGAAGCGGTGGCATTGTTGGCGCTGATCACTGGCCAGGACGTCGAACCCGTCGAGGGCTCTGATGGCACCGACGGGCAGTGGCGCATCGCCCAGCAGGTCGCCCCGGACCGGATCATCTCCACTGTCGATCCTGACACCCGCCACGCTCACAAGACGGTGCACCGCCGCCAGGACGGCTTCAAAGCCCATATCGCGGTCGAACCCGACACCGGCATCATCACCGACTGCGCCCTGACCAAGGCCAACGGCCCCGACAACCACGAAGCCGTGGTCGGGTTGGCCCTGCTCGACGACGAACCCGCTCCAGTGCGGGTGCTCGGGGATTCGGCCTACGGCACCGGCGACGCCCGCGCCGCACTGGCCGAACGCAAGCACATCGCCGTGATCAAACCGACGCCGCTGCGCGCGCCGGTGCCCGGTGGATTCACCAGCGACGATTTCAGCATCGACTTCGATGCCCGCACCGTGACCTGCCCGGCCGGCCACACCGCCGGTATCGCACCCAGGGGTGGGGTGAAGTTCGAGAGGCACTGTCGTTCATGCCCTTTGACAACGCAATGCACCACTGCCAAGCGTGGACGCCAGCTCACCATCGGTGAACACGAACAGCGTCTACGCGCAGCCCGAGCAGTCGCCCGCACACCCGAGTGGCAGGACGAGTACCGCCAACACCGCCCCATGGTGGAACGCTCGATCGCCTGGCTCACCCGAGGAAACCGCAAACTCCGCTACCGCGGAATCGCGAAGAACGGCTACTGGCTCCACCATCGCAGTGCCGCGCTGAACCTGCGACGCCTCATCACGATGGGCCTGACCCACACCGGCACCACCTGGGCCATCGCCTAGCACAGACCACCAGGTCTTGCCGTCACACAGCACAGATGCCACGCTCGACACGGCGGGGTGACCCTCGAATTGTCGGCCCTCAGGTCTGAGGGAACACACGCGCCACAGAGCGCTCTGAGGCACCCCGCCCCAAACGCCCTAATTCAGCAGGCTCCTAG
>NZ_JBSXPP010000009.1:0-211214 GCF_054073305.1 Mycolicibacterium sp. CBM1
TGATCTGTACCCGTGTTGTTGGTCCACGGTCATGCGAGTAGAGGGCAGAGTGATCATCGGGAGGTCACATGCCCCGTCAGTATTCGTCGTCGGTCCGTCGGCAAATCGTTGCGCGGCTGCGATCGGGTGAACCGGTGGCTGCCGTTGCGGTCGAGACCGGGATCTGTGAAGCAACTCTGTTCCGTTGGAAACGTCAGGCACTGATCGACGCCGGGGTCATCGAGGGCATTCCCAGTGTGGAGGCTGACGAACTCGCCGCGGCTCGCAAGCGGATCGCGGCGCTCGAGGCCGAGCTGGCCCTGACCCGCGACGCGTGCGAGCTGTTCGACGAGCAGGCGGTGGTGCCCCCAAAACGCCGACGCGCGATCACTGAGGGGCTGATCGCGCGAGGATACTCAGGCCGATCTGCCTGCCGGATAACAGGATTGACGCGTTCTCTATTGCAGTATCACCGGCACCGCCCTGTCCCGGACCGCGAGGTGCGTCGCCTCATTGTGGCCGACACGATCACCGAGATCCACCAACGCTCCCGCGGCACCTACGGGCGCCGGCGGGTCCGCGCGGCGTTGTTGGCCGACTACGAGATGAACGTCAACCACAAGCTCGTCAACTCGATAATGGCCGAGCACGGCCTGTACGGGGTGCCGCGTCCCGGGCGGCGGAAACCCAACCTGATTGGTGTCGACACCCCCGTTGACCTGGTCAATCGGCAGTTCACTGCCACCAAGCCGAACGAACTGTGGTGTACGGATATCACCGAACATCCCGCGCGTGACGGCAAGGTGTATTGCTGCGCGATCCTGGACTGCTTCTCGCGGATGATCGTCGCCCGCACCTTTTCCACCACCCCCGACACCGCCCTGGTCAACAATGCGGTCAACATGGCCGCCGATAGCAGAAACCGCAGTGGCCCAACGATTCTGCATGCCGACCATGGTAGTCAGTTCACGTCCTGGAGCTTTGGTGAGAACATGCGGCGGTGGGGCCTGCTCGGCTCGTTCGGTACCGTGGGCGACTGCTTCGATAACGCCGCCATGGAGTCCTTCTGGGCACGGATGCAAGTCGAACTACTCAACACCCGCCGTTGGGCCACCACCATCGAATTAGCTGCCGCCATGGCCGATTACATCGACAACTTCTACAACATCGAACGCCGGCACAGCTACCTCGGTAACATCAGCCCCACAGAGTACGAAACGCTCTGGACATCCACCTATTCGATCCCTCAACTCGCATGATCATGGCTCGAAACGGCGGGGACAGATCAGCTGGACTCGTTCACCGGGAACACGCCAACATCACTGCGAATGAATTTTCGGCGTTGACAATAGCGGGCTGTCAAGAATCTGGCCTGCAAATCTCCGATAGCAAGTCATTCTTGCTACCCATGGCATACCTATTGGCAAATGCCACGATGCCGGTAACCAAGCGCACTTCGTGCGTGTGAATCCGGGTGAGCACTCCGTCGAATGTTCATGCCGGGCAGGGGACCCGGCTCGGACATCGTTGTGAGCAACACTCAGTCCAGCCGACCGACGTCCACGACGCGCAGCACGGCGGTGCCCGCCTCGTCGGAGTCCTCGAGATCGACCTCCACCTCGAAACCCCAATCGTGATCGCCGGCGGGGTCGTCGAGGATTTGGCGCAGCCGCCACACGCCGGGCTGGCGGTCCACGATCAACAGTGCCGGGCCACGGGCGTCGGCGCCGGTGCCCACGTCGTCGTGTTCGTCGAAGTAGTCCAGTCCGACCTCGCGCCAGCGCTGTGCGGTCCATCCCGAGCCGGCATCGAGCTCGCCCAGCTCATCCCAGCGGCGGCGCGCGAACAGCTCGACGCGCCGGAACAACGCGTTGCGGACCATCGCGGTGAAGGCGCGCTCGTTTCCGGTCAGCGGGCGGGGCCGGGCGGGCACGGCCACTGGCATGTCATGCGGCTGGTCCGGGCTGGTGAGTTGCTCCCATTCGTCGAGAAGACTCGAATCCACCTGTCGGACAAGCTCGCCGAGCCACTCGACGATATCGGTGAACTCCTCTGTGCGGGCGGCGGCCGGCACCGAGGAGCGCAACGCCTTGAACGCGTCGGACAGATAGCGCAGCACCGCGCCCTCCGAGCGGGAGAGGCCGTAGACGCTGACGAATTCGCGGAAGGTGAACGCGCGCTCCCACATTTCCCGAACGACCGACTTCGGTGACAGCCGGGCGTCGGCGGCCCACGGGTTGGTGTGCAGGTAGACCTCGAAGGTATGGCCGAGCAGCTCCTCGAGCGGCTTGGGGTAGGTGACGTCGTCGAGCAGTTCGATCCGCTCGTCGTACTCGATGCCGTCGGCTTTCATCGCCGCCACGGCTTCGCCCCTGGCCTTGTTCAACTGCGCCGCCAGGATCTGGCGGGGATCCTCCAGCGTTGCTTCGATCACCGAAACCACGTCCAGCGCATAGGTTTCCGACGAAGGGTCGAGCACGTCGACGGCGGCCAGCGCGAAAGTCGACAGCGGTTGGTTGAGCGCGAAATCGGCCGGCAGGTCCACCGTCAGCCGGTACCGGCCGCCGCCGGGCTCGGGTTCGCCGAGTCGCTCGAGGACCCCGGCCTGCAACAACGACCGGGCGATGCCGACTGCCTCCCGGATGTGGGCCAGCTGCCGTTTGCGTGGCTCGTGGTTGTCGGTGAGCAGCCGGTGCATCGCGACGCACGGATCGCCGGGGCGGTCGACGACGTCGAGAATCATCGCCGTCGACACCCGCATGTTGCTGGTCAGCGGCTCGGGCACGGCGTCGATCAGTCGCGTCATGGTGGCTTCGCTCCACGGCACCATGCCCTCGGGCACCTTGCGGCGCACCAGTTTTCGGCGCTTCTTCGGGTCGTCGGCGACCTTGGCGAACTGCTTGAGGTTCTCCACCTCGTGGTCGGGTGCCTGGACCACCACGGTGCCTGCGGTGTCGTAGCCGGCCCGGCCCGCCCGCCCGGCGATCTGGTGGAACTCACGAGCGTTGAGCAGTCTGGTGCGGATGCCGTCGTACTTCGACAACGCCGAGAAGACCACCGTGCGGATCGGCACGTTGATACCGACCCCGAGAGTGTCGGTGCCGCAGATCACCTTCAGCAGACCGGCCTGGGCGAGTTGTTCGACCAGCCGCCGATACTTGGGCAGCATCCCGGCGTGATGCACGCCGATGCCGTGCCGGACCAGACGCGACAACGTCGATCCGAACGTGGTGGAGAAGCGGAAGGCGCCGATCGCGTCGGCGATCGCTGCCTTCTCGTCCTTGGTGCTGACGTTCACGCTCATCAGCGCCTGAGCCCGTTCCAAAGCGGACGCCTGGGTGAAATGCACGACGTAGACGGGAGCCTGCCCGGTCTGCAGCAGGTCGCCGATCGTCTCGTGCATCGGCGTGGTGGCATAGGAGTAGAACAGCGGAACAGGACGCTCGGCGCCGGCCACCAGCGCAGTCGGCCTGCCCGTGCGCCGGGTGAGGTCCTCGCGCAGGAAGCTCACGTCGCCGAGGGTGGCCGACATCAGCAGGAACTGCGCATTGGGCAGTTCCAGCAGCGGTACCTGCCAAGCCCATCCGCGGTCGGGGTCGCCGTAGAAGTGGAACTCGTCCATGACCACCAGGCCGATGTCGGCGGCCGGGGTGTCCGGGCCTTCGCGCAGCGCGATGTTGGCCAGCACCTCCGCGGTGCACGCGATGATCGGCGCACCGGCATTGACGGCGGCGTCGCCGGTCAGCATGCCGACGTTGACCGCCCCGAACAGGTCGCACAGCGCGAAGAACTTCTCGCTGACCAGCGCCTTGATCGGTGCGGTGTAGTAGCTGCGGCGGCCGGCGGCCAGTGCGGCATACAACGCCCCCGTGGCGACCAGCGATTTTCCCGAGCCGGTGGGGGTCGCCAGGATGACGTTGGCGCCGCTGACCACCTCGATCAGCGCTTCTTCCTGCGCCGGATACAGCGGGGTGCCGCCGGCCTGCGCCCACTCGGCGAACGCGGTGAACAGTCCGTCGGGATCGGAGCCCGCCACGCGTAACGCGGACAGATCGCTCGGATCGTCGAGCAGCGCAGGAGGAGCGGTCATGGGATTCCACCAGCCTAGCGGCCGACGGTGTGCGGAACAGTGTGTGACAGCAGGCACCGCGCCTCGACAGTTTCCTCCGGGAGACGTCCAATGGAGGGGAGCGGTCAGCGGGAGAGGGCGAGCGGTGTCGGACGACGCGATATTGGTGGCGGGGCAGACCTGCTGGCGTACAGCGGTCGCAGACCGTTACGCCCCGATCGTCGATGGTGCCGAGTACCTGGCGACGGTGAAGGCCGCGATGCTGCGTGCCCACCACCGGATCATCGTCATCGGCTGGGATTTCGATTCCCGCATGACGTTCGAGGCCGGCACCCCGACGCTGCCCGGACCCAACAGCCTCGGCTTGTTCCTGCACTGGCTGCTGTGGACGCATCCCCAGCTGCGGGTGTACCTGCTGAAGTCCAACCTGCGGCTATTGCCGGCGTTCGACGGCTTCTGGTTCGGCGTCACCCCCGTCGGGCTGCTGAACCAGCTCACCTCGAAGCGATTGCACCTGGCCGTCGACGGCGCGCACCCGACCGGGGCGGTACATCACCAGAAGATCGTGGTGATCGACGACGTGGTGGCGTTCTGCGGCGGGATCGACCTGACACTGGGTCGCTGGGACACCCGGGCGCACCTGCCCGACGATCCGCGCCGACAGGCGGCGGGGCAGAGCTACGGGCCCCGCCACGAGGTGGCCGCCGCCGTCGACGGCGCCGCCGCGGGCGTCCTGGCCGACGAGGCCCGGCAGCGGTGGCAAGCCGCCACTGGTGAGATGCTGCCCGCGCTCGCCCCGGGCACACCGGCCTGGCCCCAGCGGCTGGCACCGGCGCTGACCGGTGTCGAGGTGGGCGTCGCCCGGACTCTGCCCGTTCTGCCGGCGCGCCCCGAGGTGCGTGAGGTCGAGGCGTTGAACCTGGCGGCGATCGCGGTTGCCCGCCACGTCATCTACCTGGAGAACCAGTATCTGGCCGCGCGGAGCCTGGCGGAGGCGCTGGCAGCCCGGCTGCGCGAACCCGACGGGCCTGAGGTGGTGATCGTGCTGCCACGCAGTTCCGAAAGCCGCCTCGAGCAGCAGTCGATGGACAGTGCGCGGGAACGGCTGGTGCGGCTGCTGTGGGACGCCGACGAGCACGGCAGGCTGGGCATCTTCTGGCCGGCGGTCAAGGGTGGGACGTCGGTCTATGTGCATTCCAAGGTGATGGTCGTCGACGACCGGCTGCTGCGCATCGGCTCGTCGAACCTCAACAACCGGTCGCTGGGCTTCGACAGTGAATGCGATGTCGCCATCGAGGCGCCGGCGCGCGGCGGTCGCGCGGTGCGCAGCCATATCGTCGACATTCGCGATGGGCTGGTGGCCGAACATCTCGGAGTGTCGGTCGAGACGTTCCGGAGGGAAGTCGCGCGGCGCAAGTCGGTCCTGGCCGCCACGAACGCGCTGCGGGGAACCGGTCGCTCCCTGCGCAAACTCACCGAGTTCATGGTGTCGGCCGACGCCAGTCCACTGGCGGAGAACGACCTGATGGACCCCGACGAGGTGCCGGCATCGATCGGACAGAGCGTGTGGAGCCTGGTCAGCGGAGTGGCCTCCTGGCCGTTGACCCGGGCCTCGCCGTTGTGGGGGTTCCTCCGGCCAGGACAACCTGAGTCCGTCACAGCGCCCGAGCTGGGCACGCATGACTCCGGCGGGAACCCGCCCAGCTGAGTCGTCTGCCGGGTAACGCCGGAACTGGCAGTTCTTCGGCGCCCCGGTGGCGGGCGTGGTGTGCATTCCGCGCGCCTGCGGGGCGGTGGATGCCCTCGGTGCCGGAATGTTCCTGCAGACCCTGCTGCTGGCGCTGACCGAGCGGGTCGTCGCCAGCTGCGCGCAGGTCTCGATCGCGCTGTACGACGTGGTACGACACGAACTGGGCGTCTCCGAGGAGTTCACCGTGCTGTTCGTGATGTAGATCTGATAGAAGGACTCGACCTTCGAGGCCAATCATGTTCGAACGCCGCAAGATTCGGTGGCCGAACATGTGATCTGGGTGGGCGGAGACGTGCCGCCGACCACTGCGGGCTAGCGCCGTGCGGCGCACGTCAGATCGGCAACGCCGTCGGCGGAGTCCACGATCCGCTCGGGAACGATCAGCACGGCAGTGTCGGCATGCGTGACGACAGCGGCCGCGACACTGCCGAACGAATGCCCGAGCAGGCCGGTGCGCCGGTGCGGTCCCAGCACGATCACACTTGCATTGCGGTCCGCGGCGGCGGCCACGATCCCCTTCCAGGTGGGTGCCGCCTCCACCGCGATGCCGGTGGCGGCGAACCCGGCCCGGGTCGCGAGGGCGGCGCCGTGCGCGGCGGTCCGCTCGGCGGCACGGCGGACCTCGGTCGCCGAATCGGGATCGAAGTGCTCGGCGTCGGTCGGAGTGAACCCCACGTCGACGGGTCGCCACACGCAGACCACCACCGCGTCTTTGGCCGTGCCGAGCTGATCGGCTGCCTGCCGGATCGCGCGGGCCGCCAGCGGAGAGCCGTCGTAGGCGAACAGCACTGGCCCGGTGACGTCGGACAGGGGACGCGCCGGCGGGGCGGGCACCGGTGCGGCGTCGGAGAATTCGTTCGGCGGTTCTGAGAAACCGTGGCGCATCCTGGCCAACAGGGGCGGTGAGTGCCAGGCCGGGAACTCCCCGTCGAGGAACCGGTCCAGGTTCGGCTTCTGCGGTCGGGCGCCACTGAGCAGGTACACGACCACCCCGAACACCGCGCCGCCGATCGCGAGCCCGAAGCCCACCCACAGTGCGATGCCGGTACCGGCGACGAGGTCACCGCCGGCTGCGGTCGCGGCCAACCGGGCCAGGATGGGCGCGACCATGAATGCGGCGACGGCGCGCAGCAATTCGATGATGGCGAACACCCGTTGCAGACTGTTCGACTGAAGCGAGAAGCCGGCCACGAACAGCGCCGGCGCCACGGTGGCGCCGAGCGCCAGGCCCGTCAGCGCGGCACCGAGCATCGCCAGCGGCTGGCTGGCGGGTAGGCCGATACGGAAGACCAGGATGCCTGCCGCCAGTAGCGCCATCCCGATCAGCGGCAGGAAGTGCATCGAGCGGCGGCTGATCACGGCGCCGAAGACGAACGCCATGATGATGGCCCCGCCCAGCTCCGGCAGGTACAGCAGCCCGACCCGAACCGGATCGTAGGTCTGCAGCAGCACGTTGGCGGTCAGCACGGTGGCTGCTACGGACGCGGCCGCGGCGAACAGCGCGACACCCACACCGGCGACCGGGATGGCGCTGGTGAGCATCGTCCGGACGGTCAGCAGGGGCCGGCGGGCCCGGAACTGGTAGACGACGAGCACCACGATCAACGCCAGGCCGCCGAGCATCGGCACGGCGACGGCGCGGTCGCCGAAGCCGTGGGTGGTCAGCTGTGCCGCACCGACGAACGCCGCGGTGCAGCCGACGGCCGCGAGCGCGATGGCGGGCAGATCACGCGGCGCGTCACGGTCGGCGGGCGGCGCGTCCTCGAACGTCAAGGTCGCCATCACCAGGGCTAGCAGCGCGATGACGGCGATGATCCAAAACAACGGCCGCCAGGCGTGCGCCGCCGCCTGGACACCGCCGATAAACGGTCCCAACGCGACCGCGCCGAACACGCACATGTTCATGATCACAGCGGTGTGCCGGAGCTTGTCGCGGGGAAAGCCGATGGTCAGTGGCGGCGCGGCCGCGATCAACAGCATGCTGGTGGCCAGCCCCTGCAGGATGTGTCCGCCGATGTACATCCCGGCGTTCTGGGCGGCGGCGGCGAGCACCGATCCGGCGACCAGCACCACCGCATAGATCAGCAGCATCCTGCGCTGCGGCAGGTGCTGGGCGAACTGGACCGCCAAGACGGTTCCGACGGCGTAGGCCGCGTTTCCCAGGCCGGAGGCCAGCGTCATCGTCTGGGTGGTCATGTGCAGCTGTTCGGCGATGATCGGGACCAACGGGTCTATCGCCGCCGACAGCGCCAGATACGGGATCAACGCGAGGGTGACCATCGCGGCGACGGCGGGATAGCGTCCGGCGAGCGGGCCCTGGCGCATCACCGGGTCAACACATTCGGGCCGGACACGGATGCCTCCAAAGGGGTGGGTCGTTAGTGTTGGCGTCGCGGTTCCGGTGGCGCGGGTACTCGCCGCGGCGTCGGCGATCCGGACGACCGCGACTAACCTTAGTTTCTCTATGCAACTTGTGTCGCATGAGAGCCCCGAGGTGTAGCCATCGCCACAGTCCGGAGCCGACGTGTCCGAAGTCCCTGCGCCGGACGAGATGTCGCAGGGACTTCGTCGAGGAGAGATCCGCTCAGGCGGTGGCCCTCTCGTAAGCTCCGACCACGCACGCGGCCATCATGTAGAAGGCCTGGACCAAGGCATTCCCGGTGCTGGTGGTCAGCCAGTACACCCTTGCGACCCAAGCGGTCGCCGAACGGACCCCAGACGAAGCGACCCAGCTGTCGCACCAGGAACGAGACCGCGAAGGTCATCAGGGCCAGCAACGTGGACTGCTCGGCGTCTGCGGGGAAGATCGCTGCCGAGATGTAGGTGACCCCCGTAGACGTAGACGTCGGACCATTCCGTCGCGTTACCGATGGCCGAGGCGGCGACGGCTTTTCGTAGGACCGTGGGAGAAGGCGTCTGGTCGACGTCCCGGTTGTCCGGCTCCTGGGGGACCCTCGCACGCTGTCCTGCGCCCGGCGCGGGATCACGGCGTCCCCGCGGCGTGAAGCTCACTCCACGCCGCCGCGTCATCGCGGCCGACTCATCAGATCCCATTGCCCCGGCGATACCGAGATCTGGCCGCTCGCCATCGTGACCGTCACTTCTGATGACGAAAAGTTCAGCACATCAAATCATTTGGCTGCATATGCCTTCCGGGCTGCGTCGATCAGCTGCAGGAAGAAGCCGCTCGCGATGTGCCGTTGGCGACATTCGGTCGCGCACTCCCGGGGATAACCCGTCGGGTCAGTGTGCGGCCGGGGTGCGCGGCAGCGCGGGGCGTGCCGGTGCGATCGGCGCGGTGTCGGCGTGACGGATCCGGCGGCGATCATCGCGGACCAGGCGACGTTCGAGCGCTCGCCGGTCGCGGTTGGTCAGCGAGCGGCTGCGGCGAACCAGCAGTTCGAGTTGCTGCCAACTGAGCCCGTCGAGGTCACCGTCTTCGTCATGAGTGGCGACGACCACGCTGCCGTGCAGCAGCGGAACGTTCTTGGCGCTGAATTGTGTTGTCGCGAGCAGAACTTCGGTGGCGCGCCGGTTCGCGCGGGTCTGGCAGGCCCGGGTGGACGGACTGAACCAGAAGTCGAACTGACGATCGGCGCTGGTCAGGCAGTGCAGCTGGTGGTCTTGGACGAGGCGATCGATATCGGCCTTGGTGTAGGCCCGAGTCTCATATACGACGCCGCGGGTGCTGAAGTAGAGAACGGTGTTCATCTCGTTGTTCCATTCGGCTCTCTCATCGCTGGATAGGACAGCGCCGACGCGTCAGCGCTGTTACTAGAGTTACCCATGTTGCAAGCGGGACAAACCTGTGCATCGGAATGAAAACGGTTGCGAAACGGCTGTACCGGGCGGTTGAAGTCGCCGGATAGTGCACGCGCGCAAGGACTGTCGACTAGCCAGCCGGGAACACGGCGACCTCCGGGGGCGGCCTGGGCGGCGGTTTGGTCAGTGCGGCGTCGGAGTCGCCGCGTGGCGGGCGAACGCGGCTTGCAGTTCGCGGGCCCGCTGTGCCTCGTGGCGTTTGTCCTGCGCAATGCGACGAGCCAAGGTCCGCTCGTCGCGAGCGGTCAACGCGCGGTTGTGCTCGGCGAGCTGGTCGAGTTGTTGCCAGCTCAGGCCGTCGATCGCGCCCTGGGCGTCGTGGGTGGCGACGACGATGCAGCCGTGCAGCAGCGGTACGTTCTTGGCGGTGAACGACGTGGTGGCCAGCAGGAGTTCGGTGGCGATCGCATTGACCCGGCGCTGGCATCCGCTGGCCGACGGACTGAACCAGAAATCGAACTGCCGATCGGTACTCGTCAGGCATTGCAGCTCGTGACCCTCGACCAGTTCCGCCAAGTCGGCTTTGCTGTAAGCGTGGGTTTCGTACACGATGCCGCTGACGCTGAAGTACAAGACGGTGTTCATCCAACTGGTCCGATCAGCTCGTTCATCCCTTGTCGGCGGCGCTTGCGACCGTCGGCCCTGTAAAACCAGTTATCCATGTGACGCTTAGGGCAACCCTAGATAACGATGTGAATAAGGTGTGTTTATTAGCTGTGAGGCGCCTGTCGGTCGCCGGGAGAATTCGACCTCGGCTGATAGTCGACGACGACTTGTCGTCGACACCGGCCAATCCGCTTTCCAGGGACTACATGCAAAACCGTTCGGAGAACCGTGAGATCTCGCAAGGCACTGGTCGCCGCCGTGGCGCGGATCGGTGCGGTGCTACCGGCCAGCGCCGTCCTCGCCGTCCTCGCCGTCCTCGCCGTCCTCGCCGTCCTCGCCGTCGGCCCGGCTGAACCGGCTGGCGCGCAGCCCGGCGCCGCCGGCTCCGCCCAGTGGATCGTCGTCGGCGTACCCACCGCCAGCTCCACGACCGGCAGTCTCACCGCGTTCCAGCGCGTCGGGCAGGACTGGAAGGTGGTGTTGGGTCCCACCACGGCCAAGGTGGGTGAACTCGGGGTAGGAGCGCCCGCGGACGGGGTCTACCGCACGCCGCAGGGCACCTTCGGACTTGACCAAGCCTTCGGCCGTCAGCCCGATCCGGGTACCAAGATGCCGTATTTCCGCGCCACTCAACAGGACTGGTGGGACGAGGACGCCAAGTCGCCGACCTACAACACCCATGTGCGTAGCGCGGGCAAGCCGTCTGGCATCGCCGAGAACCTCTACGACTCCGGACCGGTGTACGACTACGCGGTCAACATCACGTCCAACCCGCAGCGCATCCCCGGCAAGGTGGCGGGGATCTTCCTGCACGTGACCGACGGCAACCCGACCTGGGGGTGCGTGGCCATCGGCCGCGAGGAGATGCGGTCGATCCTCGCTTGGCTCGATCCGGCGGCCAACCCGCAGATCACCATCGGAGTCGGCGATCCCTCACTGATCCCGGCCGGCAGCTGATCGCCTCGGCTCCGGTCGGCGGGGCCACGGTGTCAGCCGGCCGGGGTCACCTCGACCGGCAGCGCGCTGAGCACTGCGGTACCAGACAGCGGATCCAGCAGGGTGCCGTCGTTGAGCTCGTTGACGTTGGCCCCCGGTACACGCGCCGCCACCTGCATACGGGTTCCTGGCTGGCCGTGCCCCCAGCCGTGCGGCAGTGAGACCACACCGGGCCGGATCGCGTCGGTGACTTCGACCGGAACCTCGAGCTTGCCGCCACTACCGGTGACCACGGCCAGCTCTTCGAGACCCAACCGCGCGGCGTCGGAGGGGTGGATCTGCAGGGTGCAGCGATTGGTCCCGCCCGACAGTGCCGTCAGGTTGTGCATCCAGCTGTTGTTGGAGCGCAGATGTCGACGACCGATCAGAAGGAAACCGGACTCGGAGCCCAGCGACGCGTGCAGCCGGGGCACCTCAGCGAGGATCGATGTGTGCGCCAATTCGATTGTCCCCGTGGGGGTTCGAAGTACCTCAGGGATTCTGGGCGTGAGGGCGCCGAGGTCGACGCCGTGCGGGGTGTCCTTGAGCAGCTGCAGGGTCAGGCCCCCGGGGTTGGCGCCGAACGCGTCCCCGAACGGGCCTAGCCGCAACATCATGTCCAGCCGGCGCTCATATCCCGGGCCGTCGATGAGCATCGCGGCGAGTTCTTCGGCCGAGCGCCCCGCTACCGGGGAGTACGCATCGGCGACTTCCTTGTCCAGCGTCGCGGTGATGACCTGGTCGTCGACCAGCCGAGGGTCGGCGTCGGGACCCATACCGAGCACGATCAACGCCAGTCGCGACAGGATCTCGCACTCGTCGGGCCGCCCGTGGGGCAACGGCCGAACAGGCGGGGAGTAGCGCGCGTTGTTGCGTACTACCGCGGCGCTGAGCGCGACGTCGAAGTGCGCGGCAAACGACGGCGGGGGCGGCGGCAGGACGACGTCGGCGTGCCGCGTGGTCTCGTTGAGGTAGGGGTCCACCGAGACCATGAAGTCGACGCCGGCCAGGGCATCGCTCAACCGGGCACCGTCCGGCGCCGACAACACCGGGTTGCCCGCGATGGTGATCACGGCCTTGACCTGGCCATCGCCGGGGGTCTCGAGTTCCTCGGCCAGCGCGACGGTGGGTAACTCCGAGAGCACCTCGGGGTGCCCGGAGACGCGGCTGCGCCACCGGCCGGTCGCGAAGCCGCGGCCGGCGCGGGCCGGGCGCGGGGCCGAGCCGATGGGTGGACTGGGGAACATGACCCCGCCGGCGCGATCCAGGTTGCCGGTCAGGATGTTGACGACGTCCACGAGCCAGCTGGTCAGGGTGCCGAACTCGACGGTCGAGGTGCCGATGCGTCCGTAGACGGCGGCGCTGGGCGCGGCGGCGATTTCGCGTGCCAGGGTGCGGATGTCCTCGGCGTCGACGCCGCAGTGCTCGGCCACCGCCACTGGCGGGAACTCCGCGGCTGCCGCGCGCACCTCGTCGAGCCCGGTCACATGGTCGGCCAGACGCCCGAGGTCCACCAGGTTTTCGTCGAAGAGCACGTTGACGACGGCGAACAGCAGCGCGGCGTCGGTACCGGGGCGGGGCGCGAGGTGGCGGTCGGCCAGCTCGGCGGTGCGGGTTCGGCTGGGGTCTATCACCACCAGCCGCCCGCCGCGGCGGCGCAGTGCCTTGAGCTTGCCGCCGAAGTCCGCGGCGGTGGCCAGACTGCCGTTGGACACCAACGGGTTTGCGCCGATGATCACCAGATAGTCGGTGCGGTCCAGGTCGGGGATGGTGAACGCCACCGGGTTGCCGTAGAGCAGCCCGCAGGCCACGTGCTTGGGCATCTGGTCCAGCGTGCTGGCCGAGTACAGCTGGCGGGTGCCCAACGACTTGACGACGGCCGGGGCGTAGAGCGATCCGGCGATAGTGTGCGCGTTGGGGTTGCCGAGGTACACCGCCACCGCCGGGCCACCGGACGCGGCGATCACCCGCTGTAGACCCTCGGCGGCGGCGGCGAACGCCTCCGGCCAGGAGACCTCGACCAGTTCACCGTCGCGGCGCACCAGCGGGTTCTGCAGCCGGTCGGGATCGTTGTCCAACGCCGGGAAGCTGGCCCCCTTTGGGCAGATGAAGCCGTGACTGAAGACATCGTCACGGTCGCCGCGGGCTGAATCGACCCGCCCGGCGTCGTCGAGGGTCAGGACCAGCCCGCAGGTGGCCTCACAGATCGGGCAGATACGCAACGCGGTGCGGCTCACCCTTGACACTGTGCGCTGCGGGCCGACCCGCTGGCAAGCCCGACCAACCGGATGGTGAGATTTCCTCACCCCTGCCAGACCGACGACTTCAGCGCCCGCCGCAGGGCGTGCACGATGCGCTCGCGGTGGGCGGTGAACCGCTCGGTGGGCGCCGGCACCGAGATCGCCACGATCTTGCCCCCGCCCACGCGCCCGCGATCCCGGCCGCGGAGATTCCCTCGGTGTGTTCGTCGCGGTCGAAGGCCACCCCATCGGTACGGATCTGGCGAAGCTCGGCGCGCAGCCGCGCGGCGTAGACACGGTCGAGGGCCGCCAGGCCGATCAGACACTGCTCGGACTCGACTCGGCCGCAAGCCTTCTCGACGAGGGGTATCAGCAGACCGAGAACGGATACGGTGCCCTTCGGGGCGGCGGATTCCACGTCGCGGTGCGCACCGGCATGCCCGGTGTGACCCCGGCGATGTGGGACTGGTGGTTCGGCTGGCACGGCAGCGATTCGCGACGCTACAGCGAGGCGGACGGCCGATGGGTGGGCCGGACGTCGATCATCGAGGAGTACCTGGGCTCGGCGTATGCCAAGGCGGCCATCCAGTTCCTCGAACCCGCGGCCCTGGGCCTGGACACCGCGCGCCTGGGCACCGACATCGCGGTATGCGCCCGGCTCGGGTCCAGCGAACTGCCGGTCGACATCGGCTTGTTCATCCACCACATCCGCGCGACGCCGGCCGGCGCCGAGATGCGCTCACGATTCTGGATGGGCGGCCCCTACACCGGTGTCCGCCGGGGTAATCGGTTGGCCGATTCGGTGATCCGGCCGATTGCCGCGCACCAGTGGCCCGATCCCCGCGACCTGCTCGTGCACTGCGCGCAGGAGATGAATCACCTGGCCGGGTTCCTGCCGGCGCTCTTCGGCCAGCTGGGTGCAGCGGGCCGGTAGGGCGATTGCCAAAATGCCGCCGCTGTCAACCGAACGGACTATCTTCCCGAGCACAGGCTGACAAGCCGATGCTTGGGGGGGTTGGGACCATGACGACGACAACGGTTTCGCGTGCAGGGCGCTTTCGCGGACGTCGCGCCGGTTTCGCGCGGCTCGCCGCCGTGACCGCGACCGCGGCGGCCATGACGCTGGGTATGACCGCACCGGCCATGGTGCCCACCGCGAGCGCGGCAGACGTGACGCTCAACGGGGTGACCACCGGCCCGCTGTTCCGGCTGTTGCAGATCGCCGGGGTGGACTCTGTGGTGATCCCCAACGTGGCGCCGCCCCTGATCGACACTCTGACAATCAACTTCGCCTACACCGGCGCCGATCCGGTGAACCTGGCCGATCAGATCAACGCCTTCCCCTTCGGTGGGTGGAACATCCTGGGCAACACGTTCCGGCGTCAACCGGGCGGGCTCGTCGGGTCGGCGCTGCTGGCCGGTTCCGGGTTCGCCGCCTTGGCGACCAACGACGCCTACCAGGCGCTACTGTCCAGCGCCGGTGGTAACACGCTGCCGGGTTACACCCCGCTCGTCGGTCCCGGCCTGACCAGCACGCTCACCGGGGCGCAGTGCGCCACCCAAGGCACCTTCTGCAAGCCGGGCACCAACGTGACCAACCTGGCCCTGCTCCTGGTGAACAGCCCACTGACGCCCAACGGCGGCCTCTACTCGCGCTTTGCGCCGATTGCGAACCTCTTCGGCATCAACCCCGTGACGCCGGTCGGCACCAGCGCGACCAGTTCGACGCCGGCCACCAAGGGCAGCGGCGGCATCGTCACGCTGAACTCCGCGGTGGTGAACGTCGCCCTGGAGTACAACGCGGTGTCCGACCTGCCGGCGACCTTGAACCCGTTCTCGCTGGCCAACACGCTGCTGGCGAGCGTCCTGCCGACCCACCTTCTCGGCGGTGTGAACCTCGGCGGCGCGTCGTTGGTCGACATCGAGACCGCTCTCGGCCTGCTCGCGACGTTGGGTTCGACGAGCACCACGTACAGCACATTGGCGCCCAACGACCTGCCGCTGCTGGAGCCCCTGCGGCTTCCCGCGCGACTGATCAACGCCGTCTCGAGTGCGCTCGGTCATCCGCTGAATCTGGGCACCCCGCTGGCCGACGCGCTGCAGCCGGCGTTGACGATCCTGGTCAACACCGGCTACACCGACGTCGCGACGCCCACCGAAGGTGGCACCTACAACCGGACGTTCGACCAGGCCGGTATCCCCACGCCGTTCCTGTCCAAACAACCGCTCACGGCCGCGGAGTGGGCGCAGGTACCCGGCGACGTCATCCGGGCCCTCGTCGTGGGCTTCCAGGATTCGTTCCCGGTGCTGCGGTTCGGTAAAACGGCTCCGGTGCTCACGGTCGACGGCAACCATTTGGCCATCACCTATCCCACGCAGAGTCAATCCTCGGCGGTCGTGGACCAGCCGCGGCCGACCGCCGAGCCGGTTTCGGCGCCGAGCGCCGAGTCGGTCACGGCCGAGCCGTCGCCCACCCGATCAGCACGGGTGAAAAGCTCGGCCACGGCGGCCACGGCGGCCACGGCGGCCACGGTGTCCAAGACGGCCGCGGTGTCCAAGGCGGGGTCCAAGACGGCCAAGGCGCCCAACAGCGCACCCGCCTCGGCGGGCAAGCGCGCCGCGCACCAGGGCGTCGGCGGATCGAAGCGGGCGGCCGGCTAGCCGCAGACCGCGCCACCCGCGGCCGAGCCGACCAGCTTGCGGTACTTGGCCAACACACCGGTCGCGTAGCGCGGTGCCGGTGGAGCGAAACCGGCACGGCGCGAATCGAATTCGCTCTCGTCGACCAGCACGTCCAGAGTGGAATTGGCCACGTCGAGGCGGATCCGGTCGCCGTCCTTGACGAAGGCGATCGGGCCGGCGTCGACGGCTTCCGGCGCCACGTGGCCCACGCACAGCCCGGTGGTGCCGCCCGAGAACCGCCCGTCGGTCAGCAGCAGCACGTCCTTGCCCAGCCCGGCACCCTTGATCGCACCTGTGATGGCCAGCATCTCGCGCATACCCGGGCCGCCCTTGGGGCCCTCGTAGCGGATCACCACGACATCACCGGCGGTGATGGTGCCGTCCTCCAACGCGTCCATCGCGGCGCGTTCCCCGTCGAAAACCCGTGCGGTGCCTTCGAACACGCTGGAATCGAAACCGGCGGACTTCACCACTGCACCCTCGGGGGCCAGCGAGCCGTGCAGGATCGTGATGCCGCCGGTCGGGTGGATCGGCTTGTCCAGCGCGCGCAGCACCTTGCCGTCGGGATCCGGGGGAGCGATATGGGCGAGGTTCTCCGCCATGGTCTGTCCGGTCACGGTCAGCACGTCGCCGTGCATCAGCCCGGCATCCAGCAGCGCCTTCATGATCACCGGCACGCCCCCGATGCGGTCGACATCGAACATGACGTGCTTGCCGAACGGTTTGACATCGGCCAGGTGCGGCACCTTGGCACCCACGCGGGTGAAGTCCTCGAGCGTCAGCTTGACGTCCGCCTCGTGGGCGATGGCCAGCAGGTGCAGAACCGCGTTGGTGGACCCGCCGAAGGCCATCACCACCGCGATCGCGTTCTCGAAGGCTTCCTTGGTCAGGATGTCGCGAGCGGTGATGCCCCGGCGGAGCAGCTCGACGACGGCGCGGCCGCTGGCGCGGGCGTATCCGTCGCGGCGGCGGTCGGTGGCCGGGGGAGCCGCGCTACCCGGCAATGACATGCCGAGCGCCTCGGCGGCGCTGGCCATCGTGTTCGCGGTGTACATGCCGCCGCAGGCACCTTCGCCCGGGCAGATGGCGCGCTCGATGGCGTCGACGTCCGCACGCGACATCAGGCCGCGGGCGCACGCGCCCACCGCCTCGAACGCGTCGATGATCGTCACGTCCATCTCGCTGCCGTCGGACAGCTTCGCCCGCCCCGGCAGGATCGAACCCGCGTAGAGGAAGACCGCGGCCAGGTCGAGGCGCGCGGCCGCCATCAGCATGCCCGGCAGCGACTTGTCGCAGCCGGCCAACAGCACCGAGCCGTCGAGCCGCTCGGCCATCACGACGGTCTCGACGCTGTCGGCGATGATTTCGCGCGACACCAGCGAGAAGTGCATGCCCTCATGGCCCATCGAGATGCCGTCGGACACCGAGATGGTGCCGAACTCCAGCGGGTAGCCGCCGGCCTCGAACACGCCCTCCTTGACGGCCTGAGCCAGCCGTTGCAGCGAAAGGTTGCAGGGGGTGATCTCGTTCCACGACGACGCCACACCGATCTGCGGCTTGGCGAAGTCGTCGTCACCCATGCCTACCGCGCGGAGCATCCCGCGGGCGGCGGCCTTCTCCAGACCGTCGGTGACGTCGCGACTGCGGGGCTTCAGATCGGGCGTTTGGCTCACCGGTCAAGTATGCCGTCGTCGGAGGTGGCGGCCAAATTCTTTGAATACCCCTCGGGGGTATTCCGGTACGGTGGGGCCATGTCATCTCTTCGCCACCGCACCGTCGCGGTCGTCGCAGCCCTCGCCACCGTCGGCGCGTTGTCCGCCTGCAGCACGCCGCAGGAGACCGCCACGAAGTCCTCGCCCGCCACGACGAGCGAGGCGGTCGCCGCCCACAACGCCGACGACGTGATGTTCGCCCAGATGATGATTCCCCACCACCAGCAGGCTGTCGAGCTCTCGGCGATGGTTCCGGACCGCTCCGCCGACCAAGCCCTCACCGCACTGGCGGCCAAGATCTCCGCCGAGCAGCAACCCGAGATCAACACCATGAAGGCGCTGCTGCTGCAGTGGGACGTCGACCCCAACGCGATGTCCGACCACGGCGGACACGGCATGCCGATGCAGGGCATGGTCGACGACGCGACGATGGCCAAGCTCGCCTCGCTCAAGGGTCCCGAGTTCGACACCCTGTGGCTGCAATCGATGATCAGCCACCACCAGGGCGCCATCGAGATGGCCAAGTCCGAGGTGGCCAACGGTCAGAGCGTCGATATGGCCGCGCTGGCCAAGAGCATCATCACCGCGCAGCAGGCCGAGATCGACCAGATGAAACAGATGCTCGGAGGGTAAATGACTGGCGCACATGGATATTCGTCGCACAAGGACAATTACGCCAAGCGGCTGCGCCGGATCGAGGGCCAGGTCCGCGGCATCGCCAAGATGATCGACGAGGACAAGTACTGCATCGACGTCCTCACCCAGATCAGCGCGGTCAACAGCGCGTTGCAGTCGGTGGCGCTCGGTCTGCTCGAAGAACACCTCAACCACTGCGTCAGCCATGCGGTGGCCGAAGGTGGGGAAGAGGGCGAGAAGAAGCTGGCCGAGGCGACGGCGGCGATCGCCAGGCTGGTTCGCTCCTGAGTGCTTGAGACCGCGCCTGTCCCAGATCGGGCTGTGCAGCCGATACCGTGAGGGCGTGCCCACTGCGCCGACTCGCACCGGCCCGTGGTCGCCCCGAGTCGCCGTGGCGCTGGCCGTGCTGGCCGCCGCGGCCTTCATCTATGTGACCGCCGAGATCATGCCGGTCGGGGCCCTGCCCGCTATCGCGCGGGATCTGGACGTCAGCGAGGCCCTGGTCGGCACCCTGCTGGCCAGCTATGCCCTGGTGGCCGCGGTGTCGACGATGCCACTGGTGCGCTGGACGGCCGACTGGCCGCGGCGGCGCACCCTGTTGTGCACGCTGGTGTGCCTGTCGGTGTCCCAGTTGATCTCGGCGCTGGCGCCCAGCTTCGCGGTGCTGGCCGTCGGGCGCGTGCTGTGCGCTCTCACGCACGGGCTGATGTGGTCGGTGATCGCCCCGATCGGGGTGCGTCTGGTTCCGCCGAGCCACGCCGGCCGCGCCACCATGGCCGTCTACGTCGGCACCGGGCTGGCACTCGTCGTCGGCAGCCCGCTCACTGCGGCGATGAGCGAAGTGTGGGGGTGGCGTCAGGCGGTCGGGGTGATCGCCGCCGTCTCGGTGGCAGTGCTGGTGGCCGCCCGGTTCGCCCTGCCGGCGATGCCGATGGCCGGCCCGGCACGTGCGCGGGCCGGACGAGTAGGTCACCACCGCAACCGGCCGCTGGTCGTCCTGAGCGGGCTGACGCTGGTGGGCGTCACCGGACACTTCATCTCCTACACGTTCATCGTGGTGATCATCCGGGACGTCGTCGGCGTGCACGGACCGCACCTGGCGTGGCTGCTGGCCGCCTACGGGGTGGCCGGGTTGACCGCGATGGCACTGCTGGCCGGACCGGGGGACCGGCGGCCCAAAGGCGTGGTCGTGGGCTGCCTGGGGGGAGGCTGCCTGGCCTTCGCCGTGCTGGCGGTGCTGGGCATCGACGGTCGGCACACCGTCGCCGCCTTGTTGGCCGGGGTCGGGGCGGTGGTGCTGTGGGGTGCCACGGTCACCGCGATGCCCCCGCTGCTGCAGGCGGCCGCCATGCGCCACGCACCGCAGGACCCCGACGGTGCATCCGGGCTGTACGTAGCGGCGTTCCAAGTGGGCATCATGGCCGGATCGCTGGGCGGCGGGCTGCTTTACCAGCGGGCCGGCCTGCCGACGATGATCGCCACGTCGGCGGCGCTGATGGCGGCCGCGCTGGTGTGCGTGGTGGTAAGCCGTGGGCTGTTCGCGCTTGCGCCGGCTACCAGCGACAAGTAACGCCTGTCACGCTCGCGACGACAATAAGCACAGTTCAGGGCCTTTGTGCTGCTGTCGGCCGTGGTCGCCGGCGAACTGCGCCCCGGTTTCCGCCCGGGTTGCTGTGCCACACTGGGTCGGAGTAGGTATCGAGGGAGTTTGTTATGACGCTGCGGGTGAAGGGGGCTGTGGCGGCCGCGCTGTGCGTCGCCGGATTAGCCGCCGGAATCAGTCTGGGCAGCGGCTCGGCGTGGGCCGATCCCGACCAGGCGCCGGTGGACCCGGCGGTCGTCGACGCACCACCGGTCGAAGTCCTCCCCGCCCCCGATCAGCCGCTTCCCCCGCCGGACTCGGCGGCCATGCCCGATCCCGGCATCCCGGCCGCCGATCCCGCCGTCTCGCCGTCGCTCGATCCGCTGGCCGCCCAGCAGGCCGCCGCGGCAGCAGGGCCGGTCAAGGGCCAGAACCCGCTGCCTTACACCGGTGACCCGGTGTTCGCCCCGCCGTCGTTCAATCCCGTCAACGGCGCGCTGGTCGGGGTGGCCAAGCCGATCATCATCAACTTCGCCCGCCCGATCGCCAACCGTCCGCTGGCCGAGTCGGCGATCCACATCTCCTCGGTCCCGCCGGTCCCCGGCGCCTTCTACTGGACCACCGACACCCAGGTGCGGTGGCGGCCCTACAGCTTCTGGCCGGCGAACACCGTCGTCAACATCGACGCGAGCGGCGCCAAGTCCAGCTTCCGGGTCGGCGACGCCCTGGTGGCCACCGTCGACGACAAGACCCACCAGATGACCGTGACGAAGAACGGCACGGTGCTGAAGACCTTCCCGGTCTCGATGGGCAAGCCTGACGGCAAGCACGAGACCAAGAACGGCACCTACTACGTGCTGGAGAAGTTCCCCGACATCATCATGGATTCGTCGACCTATGGTGTGCCCAACACCTCGCCGGAGGGCTACAAGCTCAAGGTGCAGTGGGCGGTGCGCATCGACAACAGCGGCGCCTTCGTCCATAGTGCCCCGTGGTCGGTGGCCGATCAGGGCAAGCGCAACGTCAGCCACGGCTGCATCAACCTGAGCCCCGACAACGCCAAGTGGTTCTACGACAACTTCGGCAGCGGAGACCCGATCGTGGTGAAGAACTCCGTCGGCACCTACAACAACCCCGACGGCGCCGACGACTGGCAGTGGCAGCTGGCCTAGCCGAAAGATTCGGTCTGGGCGGTCTGTTACTCAAAGGTTAAGCACAGCAACAGTGCCCACAATGGATTGGTGCCGCCAACCCCGTCGCCGCCGGTCGAGCCCACCCCCCTTCCGCAACTACCCGCGCCGGACTTGCACGAGTACGAGCACGGTGTCTCGTTGCTCGGCGGCTGGTTACCGCTGACGGTCGAGGTGGTGGTCGTACTCGCGCTCCTTGCGGTCATCGGCTGGCGCACCAGGCGCTGGCGGCTGCTGTGGCTGCCGGTATGTGTGGTGCTCGGCGCGCTCGGCGCGCTCGCCGCCCACGTCTTCGTCGACTCCGAAGGCCTGGCGTCTGATCCGGCGCCGTTCCGATTGTGGATCTGGACAGCCGTTTTCGTGGCCGCCGTGGCGGTGGCGGTGGTCGGTTGGCGGGGCAGTGCGTGGTGGCGCCGCGCCCTGTCCGTGGCGGTGATCCCGCTGACGGCGCTGTCGGCGCTGATGGCACTCAATCAGTGGGTGGGCTACTACCCGAGCGTGCAGACCGCGTGGGGCGCGCTGACGGCCGGTCCGCTACCCGACCAGGTCGACGCCGCCGACCTGCCCGGCCTGCGCAACACCGAGCAATCCACCGGCAAGCTGGTGGAAGTCGAAATACCTTCGGATGCAAGCGGTTTCAAGCACCGCAGCGAGTACGTGTACCTGCCGCCAGCGTGGTTCGCCGGGCCCACCCCGCCGCGGCTGCCGGTTGTCATGATGGTCGCCGGCGAGTTCAACACCCCGGCCGACTGGATCCGCACCGGCAACGCCAAGCCCATGGTCGACAGCTACGCGAAAAGCCATGGGGGACAGGCGCCGATCTTCGTGTTCGTCGATTCCGGCGGGAGTTTCAACAACGACACCGAATGCGTCAACGGTCCGCGGGGCAACGCTGCCGACCATCTGACCAAGGATGTCCGGCCTTACGTCGTAAAGAATTTCGGTGCCGCCGACCAGGCGGCGAACTGGGCGGTGGTCGGCTGGTCGATGGGCGGGACCTGCGCCGTCGACCTGACCGTCATGCATCCCGATCTGTTCAGCACCTTCGAGGACATCGCCGGCGACCACGGGCCGACGGCGGGCACCAAGGACCAGACCATCAGCCGGCTCTACGGCGGCGACGCCGCGGCCTGGGCCGCGTTCGACCCGCGCACGGTGATGATGCGGCATGGGCCCTATGTCGGTGTCGCGGGATGGTTCGAAGACACCGTGACACCCACCAACGGCGCCTCGCCCTACGGTGGCGGGCACCGGCCGCAGTCCGACGCACCGCTCGGATTCGGCGGGCACGACGAGTTCCGTGACTCCGACGAGGCCGGTGCGGCCGACGACCTGTGCTCCGTTGCCCACACCGTGAAGATCGACTGCTCGGTGCACCGCATCATCAGCTATCACACCTGGCAGTTCGCCGAGCGGGCGTTCTCCGACGCCCTGCCCTGGCTGGCCACCCGGATCAAGACGCCCGGCGCCACCGACAGCTAGGCCCGACGCAGGTCGGCCCCACCCACCGCGGCGGCGACCAGGCAGGCCAGCACGACCAGCCCGGCGAACCACGGGAACACCTCGGCCAGTGCCCATCGGATGGCCGCCGAAGCCGAGGCCGAACGTCGCGCCGAGCAGCGCCGCTGCGGCGGGTCTGCTGGGCTGCCAGCGACGGGACAGACTCAGCAGCACGCCCAGGACTGACCACGACGCCATTGCGCCGAGGGCGGCGAACCAGAAGTCGTCCCGGATCTCCGCCGCGGCCGGCATGGGTCTCGCGCAACGCCAGCAGGCCTACCCCGACGACGGCGCACACCACAACGACCACGGCGTAGGGGGTGCGCAGCGGGTGCGGGAACCGTGGGGTGACCGCCGGTGTCTGGGTCACCAGGTGCCGCGGTGGACCACCTCGGTGAAGGGCCGTCGGTTCGGCGTGCGGATCGGAGCGAGTGGGCGGTCGGCGGGATAGCCCAGCCCCAGTAGGTAGGCCACCTGATGGTCGGCGGGAACGCCGAGGACAGCCCGCGCTCGGTCCTGGTCGCCGACCGCCGAGTGGCCCGTGCCGATACCCAGGTCGGTCGCTGCGATCGCCATCGCCATCGTCGCCTGGCCGAGGTCATAGGCGTCCATCAGCTTGCTTCGCTCATCGGGCGGTTCGGGCAGGACCAGGGCGATCGCGGCCGGTGCCGAAGCGATGTGGCCGGCGCCCATCCATACCGTTGAAAGATCCTGCAGCACAGCATGATCGGTGACGACGACAAAGTCCCAGTGCTGATTGTTGCGGGCCGACGGGGAGCGCCGCCCAGCCTCGAGTATCCGGTCGACGTCGGCCTCGGGAAGCGGCTCGGCGGTGTAACTGCGCACGTTGCGTCGCGCGCGGATGGCATCCCAGGCCTCCATGGTTCTCCCTCGGGCTCCGGCGTCAGTTCCAGATCCGCACGCGGCGGTCTGGTTCCAGGTAGAGGGCGTCGTCCTGACCGACCTCGAAGGCTTCGTAGAACGCGTCGATGTTGCGGATCACCCCGTTGCAGCGGAACTCCGGCGGCGAGTGCGGATCGGTGGCAAGCCGCCGAAGGGCCTCGGCCGAACGGGATTTGGTGCGCCACACCTGAGCCCAGCCGATCAGCACGCGCTGCACACCGGTGAGGCCGTCGATCACCGGTGCCTGCTTGCCGCCCAGCGACAGTCGGTAGGCCAGCAGCGCGATGGACAGCCCGCCCAGGTCGCCGATGTTCTCACCGACGGTGAACGCGCCGTTCACATGGGCGTCACCGTCCAGCTCGCGCGGCACATAGGCGTCGTATTGCTCGATGAGTTGCTTTGTCCGAGCGCCGAACTCGGCGCGGTCTGCATCGGTCCACCAGTCGACCAGGTTGCCGTCGCCGTCGTACTTGGCGCCCTGGTCGTCGAAGCCGTGGCCGATCTCGTGGCCGATCACCGCGCCGATGCCGCCGTAGTTGGCCGCGTCGTCGGCGTCGGCGTCGAAGAACGGCGGCTGCAGGATGGCAGCCGGGAAGACGATCTCGTTCATCCCGGGGTTGTAGTAGGCGTTGACCGTCTGCGGCGTCATGAACCACTCGTCGCGGTCCACGGGGCCGCCGAGCTTGGCGATCTCCCGCTTGAACTCGGCTTGCGCACCGCGGATGACGTTGCCGTACAGGTCGTCCCGGTCGATCACCAGCTCCGAGTAGTCCCGCCACTTGGCCGGATAGCCGATCTTGGCGGTGAACTTGTCGAGCTTGGCCAACGCGCGCTGGCGGGTGGCCGGGGTCATCCACTCCAGGTCGTTGATGCTGACCCGGTAGGCCTCGCGCAGGTTGCCGACGAGCACGTCCATCCGGGCCTTGGCATCCGGTGGGAAGTGCCGCTCGACGTAGAGCCGCCCGACCGCGTCGCCCATCAGCCCTTCCACCAGCGATACCGCGCGCTTCCAGCGCTCCCGGATCTGCTCGGTGCCAGACAGGGTGCGGCCGTAGAAGTCGAAGTTCGCCTCGACCACCGCGTCGGTCAGGTAAGCGGCGCGGGCGTTGATCAGCCGCCAGCGGGCCCAGTCCTGCCAGTCGGCGAAGTCGGCGCCGGACCACAACTCGGCGAATGCCGTCAGGTAATCCGGCTGGCGCACAACCAGTTCCGACACCGTCTGAGGGGTGCTGCCCAGCGCGCCGATCCAGCCGGCCCAGTCGAAACCGGGTGCCTCGGCAGGCAGCTCGGCGAAGGCGCGCAGGTTATAGCTCAGGTCGGCGTCGCGGCGCTTGACGACATCCCAGTGCGCCGCGGCCATCCGGGCCTCCAGGGCCACGATCCGCCCGGCTCGCTCGGCGTGCTCGTCGGGTGTGCCCCCCAGCACCAGGGCGAACATCGCGGCGATGTGGCCCGGATAGGCCCCCAAGATGGCCGCGTGCTGCTCGTCGCGATAGTAGGACTCGTCGGGCAGGCCCAGGCCCGACTGGGTCAGATGCACGAGGTAGCGCGTGGAGTTCTTCGAGTCGGTGTCGATGTAGAGCCCGACACCGCCGCCCACCCCGGTGCTCTGCAGCGCGCCCAGCACCACGGCCAGGGCTGCCGGGTCCGCCGCGGCGTCGATGCGGGCCAGCTCGTCGACCAGCGGTTGCACACCGCGGCGCTCGACGGCGGCCTGATCCATGAAACTGGCGTAGAGATCGCCGATGCGCCGTTCGTCGCCGGAGTCGATCCCCGCGTCGCCGGACTGCGCCGCCCCGGTGATCAGCTCGCGCACCTGCTCTTCGGCCCGGTCGTAGAGCGTGCGGAACGCACCGTCGGTGGCCCGGTCGGCCGGGATCGCGTACTCGCGCAGCCAGCGGCCGTTGACGTAGCCGAACAGGTCGTCTTGCGGGCGAATATCGACCTCGACGTGGGAGAGGTCGAGGCCCGAACGCAGAGTTTCTACCGTCACCCAACCATCCTTACCAGAGCCGCGCGGCCCTCGTCGGCGACGGTGAGCGGCCATCGGTACCCGGCGGGTGGGCGGGCCCCAGTGGGCCGCCCGGTAACCTCGCTGCATGCCACAGACGGACGCCGACCGGGGCGAGAAGCCGGGGGCCGTGTTCTCCGGATACGGCGTCGGCTCGGCGGTCCTCGGTGTCGTCGCGGTGATCGCAGTGGTGCTGGGGTGGCTGATCTGGTCGTCGCACCGCTCGGCCACCGACGAGCGGGCCTACCAGACTCGCGCCATGTCCGCGGCTGCCGACTGGACCGGCGTGCTGATCAACATGAACGTCGACAACGTCGACACCAGCCTTGCCAAGCTGCACGACGGCACCGTCGGCGAGCTCAACTCCGATTTCGAGGCCGCCATCAAGCCCTACCGCGAGGTGGTCAGGACACTGCAGTCGCGGACCACCGGCCGCATCGAGGCGGTGGCCTTCGAGGCTGCTCACCACGATCTGGACCCGCCGTCCGGGCAACGGCCCCCCACTCCGCCGACGCTGGCCCCGGAGCTGGCCCGCCGCACCGACACGGTCCTGGTCATCGCCACCTCGGTCAGCGACAACTCCGGCGGCAAGCCGACGACGGTGCGCTGGAACCTGCGCCTGGGCGTCTCCGATGTGGACGGCAAGCTGCTGATCTCGCGGCTGGAGTCGTTGCGATGAGGAATCTGGCCCGGGTGCTGGCCTTCGACATCGCCGCGCCGCTGGCGGCCATCGCGGCGTTGCTGGCCATCGGCGTGGTGCTGGACTGGCCGCTGTGGTGGGTCTCGGTCGCCTCCATGCTGGGCCTGCTCATCGTGCAGGGCGTGATCGTCAACTTCGTTCTCTACCGCCGCGATTCGGTGACCGTGGGCACCGACGACGACGGACCCGGCCTGCGGCTGGCGGTGGCCGCGCTGGCCAGCGCGGCGCTAGCCGCCGCGGTCATCGTCGGTTACACCCGGTGGACCCAACCCGACCGCGACTTCACCCGCGACTCGGCCGAGGTGGTCGCCGTCGCCGCCGAGGTGGCGGAGGCCACCGCGACGTTCACCCCCGCCGCCCCGACCTCGTCGATCGACCGGGCGGCGTCCTTCATGGCACCCGACCGCGCCGACGCATTCAAGAACGAATTCGGCCGAGCCACTTCGGATTTGGCGAAGAAGAACATCACGGCGCAGGCGCAGACCATATCGGCCGGGCTGGAGGCGCTCGGCCCGTCGGCCGCCAGCGTCGCGGTGGTGATGCGCGGCACGCAGGCCCAGCCCGGTCAACAGCCCAGCGTCGCGGTGCTGGCACTGCGGGTCGGCCTGGCCAAGCAGGACGGCCGGTGGATGGTGCTCGAGATCGCGCCGATCAACGCCCGATGAGCCGGGCGTAGTCCACCTTCAGGCAGCGGTCCATCACGACCCGCACACCGGCTGCGCCGGCTTGCTCGGCGACCGCGGCGTGCCACAGCCCCTGTTGTAGCCACAAGCATCCCGGGTGGGGTGTCAGGGCGAGGGTGTCGGTCAGCACGGCGGGGAGATCGTCGCGGCGGCGAAAGACGTCCACCATGTCGGGCACTACCGGAAGCGCGGCCAGGCTGGGATAGACCGGTGCGCCGTCGATATCGTCGATGTTCGGGTTGACCGGGAACAGTTCGTAATGGCTGAACCGCGCGAGGTAGCGATACACGTCATAGCTGGGCCGGGCCGGATTGTTCGAAACACCTACCACCGCCACCGTGCGGGTCTCACGCAGAATCCGTTGCAGCTCAGCCGAATCCGGCGAACCCACGGCTCAGCTTCCGTTCCCACCGGCGGTGCGCTGGGCTCGCATCTTGGCGAACCGGTCGGAAAGCCGCCGCATCCGGATCATCAGCGAGGCCGGCGGGCTGACCGATCCGTCCAGGTAGCTGTCCAGATCGGCAGGGGCAACACCGATGCGGGAGGCGAACTCCTGCTCGCCGAGCCCGGAACGGTCCAGCAGCAGCCGTACGTGCCGGGCGGCCTCGGCGCGCTCGTTGGCCTCGAGGTGGTTGCGGGCCCGGATCAGGACTTCCGAGAGCGCCTTGGAGATGCCGTAGGGCTGTGAGTGTTCGAGCACCTCTTCGACCTGCCGAGCGGTGCGGCCGAAGGGGTCACGTTTGATGGCGACGACGATGCGCTGCCAAATGGTGATGTCTCCGGTTTCCAGCGCCGCGCGGATCGAGGCGGTCGGCCAGAACTCGACAGGACGCGTGTCACTGAATGTCTGGTCGCCCGATCCGGGTACGACGTCGCGACGTGGGTCCGCTGCCAACGTCACCTCGCCTCCTCCAGAATCGCCACCGCCACCGAAAGGCAACGCTGCCTGACCCTCTCCCAATCGGCCGATCCCTGCGTTCCAGCCCATCGGTCGTCATCGTCGTCGACCTCGGACGGATTGGGATCGGCGAGCCGGCGCACCAGCTGGGTCGCCACCCATTGTCGCCTAGGTTGTCCAGAACTGTAATACCGGTCTATCCCGGCGAGTACCAACGCAGCGGCCTCGATATCCATCGCATCCACCAGGTCGGCGAACTCGGCGTAGTCCGACCTGGTGTTGCGGCACATGATCAGGTAGGCCTGCATCCGCAGCGTCTCGGCGCAGGTCGGAATCTGCAGACGGTCACCGGTCGGCAGCTGCACGTTGGTGGTCTCCACCGGGCTGAGCCGTTCGACGCCTGCGTGAACGTCGTCGTCTCGGGTGGCCAGCGCGTCCAGTGCGATCGTCAGCCGACCGCGCCACATCGTCACGGGGTGGATCGGCCGCGGCGTCGTCCTGGCGCTGCGGTAGGCCCGCAACCGCCGGCGTTCGACGGTCTGGGTGCCGCCGGCCGAGATCCGCTGCGGTCCCTGGGTGGTGGCGTCGTCGCTGCCCTTGACGTTGCCGGCAAGTTCGCCGCAGCCGGTGAAAGCCAGCGGGTCGGCCACGCTGACCGCGTCGGGGGCCAGATCCTTCAGCCGTGCCGCGCCCTTGACGACCATCCGCAGATCCGCGGTCGGTGGCACTAGCGCCGAGATGTCGTCGGGGATCACCACCAGGTCGCCCAGGTCCACCTTGGGCAGCGGCTTCTCGAAGTCGACCGACGGCAGGACACGCGCCAGCCAGGCCGGCAGCCACCAGTTCCACTGGTCGAACATCGCCATCAGGGCCGGCACCAACACCAGCCGGACGACCGTCGCGTCGACAGCGATCGCCACCGCGCAGGCCACCCCGAGCTCGGCGACCAGCGGCATACCGGCGAAGGCAAAGCCGGTGAACACCGCGATCATGATCAGCGCGGCGCTGGTGATGGTGCGGGCGCTGGTCGCCACCCCGTAGGCGACCGCGTCGCGGGTGTCACCGGCCTGTAGGTAGCGCTCCCGGATCCGGGTGAGCAGAAAGATTTCGTAGTCCATCGACAGGCCGAAGGTCATCGCCAGCACCAGCGGCGGGATGGTGCTGTCGATCGACGTGATGGGCGCGATCCCGAGCCCCTCCAGCCAGCCCCACTGGAAGACCATCACCAGACTGCCGTAGGCGGCAGCGACGGACAGCACTGTCATCAGCACGCCCTTGAACGCCAGGAACACCGAACGCACCGAGATCAGCAGCATGACGAAGGCGATCAGCGCGACGAAGACGAACACCAGCGGCTGGGTCTGTCCGACGCGGTCGTCGAAATCCTTGATCAGCGCGGTCGGGCCGCCGACATCGACCTGCGCGCCGGCGGCCGCCGGCAGCTTGGACAGGTTCGCGCGCATCCAGTCGATGGTGTTGCGCGCCCCGATGTCCTCGGGATCCACCGAGAGCACTGCCGAGATCAGCGCGGTGTTGTTGTCGTTGCCGAACGCCGGCTTGGACACCGTGACGATGTTGGGCGCCTTCGACATCTCGGCGCTGATCGCGTCCAGGGCGGGTGCGTTCTTCGGCTCCGACGCACCACCGCCGGGGAACGTCACCAACACGCGGACCGGTCCCAGCGCCCCGGGGCCCAGCGCCTCGGCGGCCGCGGCGACACCACCACGGATTTCGTGGGAGGACGGGAACTGTCGTTGCATGCTGTTGCCGAGGACCATCGAGAATGCGGGCGCGGCCATCAACAGCAGCACCGTCGTCGCGCCCAGCGCCGACAGCCAGGGCCGGCGCATGACCTCACCGACCCAACGCGTCCAGAACCTGGACTGGGTGGCCTCGCCGCGCCGCGACCACTGCAGCAGCGGCGAGCGCTTAGCCACCGGCCGGCCGAACCTGGCCAGCACTGCCGGCGTCAACGTCGTCGACGTCAGGACGGCGATGGCCACCGCGAGGATCGCGCCGGTGGCCATCGACCGCAGCACCGGGGTGTTGATCAGGTAGATGCCGGTCAGCGACGCGATCACCGTCAGGCCGGACAGCAACACCGCCAGACCCGAGGTGGCCATCGCGGCGTCGACCGCCTGCTGGGGGTCGCGCCCGGCGCGCAACTCCTCACGGAACCGCATGAGGATGAACAACGAATAATCCACCGCGAGCGCGATGCCGAACATCGACACCGTCGACGTCACGAACACCGACATCGCGGTGACCGTCGACAACAGATAGACCACGCCCATGGTGACCACGACCGTGCACAGCCCCAGCACGAGCGGCACGGTGGCAGCGGCCAGCGAGCCGAACACCGCGAGCAGCACGATCAGGACGATCGGAAGGTTCCAGCGCTCGGCCTCGGCGATGTCGTGTTTGGTGCTCGTCTGGGCCGCCGCGCCGAGCGCACCCTGGCCGATCACGTAGAGCCGCACCCGGCCGTTCTCGATCTGGCCGGGCTGGTCGCCCTGCACACCGATCTTCTGCCGCAGCTGACGGGCCACGTCCACCGCGCCGCTGTTGTTGAAGTCCAGTCGCAGCGACACCACATAAGGTCGGTCAGGAGCCGGCGCGGGCTGCGCGTCGTTGGGTACCACCACCACACTCGGGACCTGCTTGGCCGCCTGCTCCAGCTGAGCGACAGCGGTGTTCATGTCCTGATAGCTGGCGTCCGCGCGCGGAGCCGCGACCAGCGCCAGCGGTGAGGCGCCCTGTTCGGGAAAATGATCTTCGAGCTGGTACTGCACGTGCAGCGACTGGGAGCCGGCCACGTCGAAGCCGCCACCGGTGAGGTGGTCGGACTGGGTGAGGGCCAAATAGACGGCCGGCACGAGGGCCAGCAGCCAGACCAGGAAGACCAGCCAGCGGAATCTGCGCAGGTTGCTGCTCAGACGCATCATGAACTGCTGGATGGCGATCTCCCCGCATTCTCCCCGGATTGCGTGGCTGCGAGCGTACCGCAGAAGCCTAAGCGGCGACCTGTCGCGACCGGCGTCTTAGCGCGATCGAGACCATCGCAACTGGCGCGATTCACCCGTCGGCGCCACCGGGTGCGGGCCGCCGGCCGGAGGTCGCACAAGTGGCAGCGGCACCGTCGTCGATGGCAGGATGTGCAGCGGCTATCTACCGGGTCGGGGACCGAAGCCGTGCCGCAGCGACGCTGTCGCGCAGCGCTGTGAGCGAACCTGGAGGAAACCCCATGTCCTGGCCCACGTTGTCGACCGCAGCCGGTGTGCGCCGCGCGCTGTGCGGTGTGCTCGCCGTCACCGCCGCCGGAGGTGCCGCGGCGCTCGCCCCGACGCCGTCGACGGCCGTCGCCGCTCCCGATCCATGCGCGGCGAGCCAGATCGCCAAGACCATCGGCACCGTCGCCACCAACACCGGCACCTATCTGGACGCGCATCCGCAGACCAACCAGGCGTTGACGACGATCTCCCAGCAGCAGGCCGGCCCGCAGTCGGTGGCCGCGCTCAAAACCTATTTCGACGCCAACCCCCAGGCGGGCAAGGATCTGCAGGCGATACAACTGCCGCTGGCCGGCCTGTCCACCCAGTGCAAGCTTCCGGTGAGCCTGCCGCAGCTGTTGGGTCTGCTGCAGTCCGCGCAATCCGGCGGGTTGCCCACGACCGCGGGCGCGGCACCGGGCGTCGCCGCCGCGCAGCAGGTTGCCGGCAGCCAGGTGCCCGTCGGTAGCGGTCCGTTGCCTGGGCCGGGCACCTACAGCACCCGTTGATCCCGGCCGCCAGGGATGGCCGTGCTGGGGCCTGACCAGCTGCTTCGGAACATTCTTACGATTGGTTAAGCTCAAGGCGCGAAAGTCCGCGGCAATTCTGCTTAGCTTTCCCCTGTCAGTAATGGTTATTGACCTGGCTTCTCCCTACGCTTAAGGAGTCCGAGCATGTTGCTTAATGCCCGTCAGGCCCGTCGCGCGGTCGTCGGAGCGATCGGCACGGGCGCTGTCGCCGGCGCGATCCTGGTTGGTGCGGCCCCTGTCGCTCTGGCCGATCCGCCGCCGAACTGCACCGCCGCCGACCTCGCCGGGGTGGCCGCAGGTGTGTCCGCCGCGACATCGGCGTATCTGTTCACGCACCCGGACGTCAACGCATTCTTCACCGGTCTGGAAGGTGCGCCCCGTGACACCATCCGCACCGAGGTGAAGCAGTACCTGGACTACAACCCGTCGGTGAAGGCGGATCTGCAGGGCATCCGGCAGCCGCTGGTCGACCTGAAGAACCGCTGCGGCGGTAGCCCCGATCTGCCGCCGTCCTAAGCCCCGGTGCGGGTAGGACAGCAGCCCGCGCAGGAAGGCGCTGGCCGCACCGTCCTGATGGTCGACGACGACCCGGACGTCCGGACATCTGTCGCACGCGGTTTGCGGCATTCCGGGTTCGACGTCCGGGTGGCGGCGACCGGTAAGGAAGCGCTGCGGCTGTTGGCGACGGAGAACCACGACGCTCTCGTTCTCGACGTCCAGATGCCCGAGCTCGACGGTGTGGCGGTGGTGACCGCCCTGCGCGCGCTGGGCAACGACATTCCGATCTGCGTGCTCTCGGCCCGCGATACGGTCAACGACCGTATCGCCGGGCTGGAAGCCGGGGCCGATGATTATCTGACCAAGCCGTTCGACTTGGGTGAACTGGTGGCGCGTTTGCACGCCCTGCTGCGCCGGGCGGTGCACTCGCACGAGGGTTCCGACGCGGTCAGCATCGGACCGCTCACCATCGACACCGCGCGCCGGCTGGTCTTTGTCAATGGCGACCGGGTGGAGCTGACCAAGCGGGAGTTCGACCTGCTGGCGGTGCTGGCCGAGAACTCCGGTGTGGTGCTGTCCCGGCAGCGCCTCCTGGAGTTGGTGTGGGGCTACGACTTCGACGTGGACACCAACGTCGCCGATGTGTTCATCAGCTATCTGCGGCGCAAACTGGAGCGCGAAGGTGTGCCGCGGGTCATCCACACCGTGCGCGGGATCGGCTACGTGTTGCGGGCGGAGCCGTGAGCCGGTCGTGAGCTGGCCCGGCCGGAGCCTGTCGCTACGCGTGCGCGTCGCGGTGGCCGCCGCACTGGCGGCCGCCATCGTCGTGGCCCTGCTGGCGGGTCTGACCTCGATCGTGCTGGCGAATAACGACGACGCGCAACTGGATCGGCGGCTCGACTCGATCGTCGACGCCAGCATGTATCCCGAGCAGCTGCAGGATCCCGGCCGCGGAGTGCTGACCACCGGGCGGTCGCGTTCCACCGGCCAGGTCGTCTTCCAGCGCGGCTTCCAGCTGCCACCGCTGCCTCCCGGCACCGCCACCGTCACCGTCAACGGCCGTGACTACCGGGTGCGCACGGTGCCCGTCGACCAGTCCGGTGGGATTCTCATGTCCATCGGCATCCGCGCCGACAGCATCCTGCTCAGCCGCGCCCGCATCCCGCTGTACGTATTGATCGTCTGCCTCGCTGTTCTGGTGGCGGCCGGGTTGGGCTGGATATTGGCCGGACCGGCCATCCGGCCGCTGCTGCGGCTCACTGAGCAGACCCGGAGCCTGGGCACCGGAACCAACCGGATGGAACCGGTGCACGGAGCCAGGGAAGCCGAGGACCTGTCCGAGGCGATGGCCGAAATGCTGCGCCGGCTGGCCGACGCGCAGGCCGCGACCACCAATTCCCTTCAGACAGCACAGGATTTCGCGGCCAACGCCGCCCACGAACTGCGCACCCCGCTGACCGCGATGCGCGCCGACCTCGACACCCTGCGCATCCACGACCTGCCGGCCGACGAACGCGCCGAAGTGGTCGCCGACCTGTCGCGGGCGCAGCGCAGGGTGGAAGCCATCATCACCGCGCTCGGCCAGTTAGCCTCCGGGCAGCTGGCCCGCAGCGAGGACCGGGAGCCGATCGACGTCGCCGAGATGCTCGACCGGGTGGCACGGGAGAACATGCGCTCGGGGACGGTGGAGATCATCGTGGAGTCCGACGAGGCCGGCACGGTGTGGGGATGGCCCGCCGGTCTACGGCTGGCGGTCGACAACCTGGTCCGCAACGCGATCACCCACGGAGCCGCGACCCGCATCATGCTGACCGCTCGGCGCAGCGAGCCCGTGCTGAGCATCACCGTCGACGACAACGGCCGCGGGTTACCTGCCGACGAGCACCGAAAGGTGTTGGGCCGCTTCTCGCGTGGCAGTACGGCAACGCCCGGCGGTTCGGGTCTGGGGCTCGCGCTGGTGGCGCAGCAGGCGGCGCTGCACGGCGGTGAGATCGAACTGTGCGACGGGCCGTTGGGCGGATTGCGGGCCGTGCTCACAGTGTCGACGACGTTCGATACTGTCGCCAATGGTGTTGGTGCGCAACCCTAACCGCGCTTGCGGACCGCCGCCGCGATGCCGCGCCAGCCGAGCAGCAATGCGGCGGTGACCAACGAGGCGACGACGATGAAGCTGACCGCCACTCCTTGGGAGCTGACCTTGCGCAACACCATTCCGGCCACGACGGTCGCCACCCACACGGTGACGCCGGTCGGGACCAAGGCGCTCGGTGCGCGCCAGCCGCGGGAGATCAGCCACCCGAGCAGCGCGCCGGACAGGAACGGCCAGGCAGTCTCGGCGACGCCGGCCAGCGTGACTCCCTCGGCGTGACTGCGACGACCGATCGCGCAGAACACCAGGACGCAAGCGATGTCACCGGCCAGTGCCAGCAACGCGGACCGGGTCTCGGTACGAACAGCCATGCTGGGATCCAATCACAGCGGGCTCAGGTCCGGCCGTCGTCCTCCGGTGCTGGGCATGGCGGTGGCACCGGTCCCTGCAGCGCCGTGTCGACGGGGTCTATCGTGCCGGCGCCGGAGCCGGTCAGCTCTTCGACGACAGCGTCTGGGTCGAGGGCGCCCTCGGTGCGGAACATGAAGAAGAACACCACCCAGCCGATCGCGGAGATGAAGATCCAGCTGACCAGGCGGTAGATCAACATCGCCGAGATCGCGTCGGGTAGCGACATGCCGCTGGAGACCAGGCCGGGCACCAGCACCGCCTCCACCACCAGCAGCCCACCGGGCATCAGCGGGATCGAGCCGACCGCGCGGGCGGCGGCGTAGGCGACGGTCAGCCCGGCCAGGGACGGCTTGCCGCCCGCGGCGTAGGCGGCGAACGCCAGACAGGCCACGTCGGTCACCCAGTTGAAGAACGACCAGCTGAACGCCACACCGAGTTCGCGCCGGTTGAGGCTGACCGACTCCAGCTGACGCAGCGTCTCACGCCACCGCTGCAGGCCCATCTCCGGCGGCTTGCCCCGGGTCGAGTTGACCCAGCCCAACACCTTGACACCGATACCGTCGATCAGTTCGGGACGGGTGGCCACCGCCTGGGCGAGTAGCAGCAGAGCGACGAAGCCGCCGAGGGTGAACAGCAGTGAGAACGGATTGTTCTTGGCGCCCAACAGAAATGCGCCACCGAGGCCGAGCAGCGCCAGACCCACCACCTGCAGCGCGCCCGACATGACCAACTGCCAGGACGCGACAACCGGCGAGGCGCCCCAGCTGCGCTGCTGGCGGTAGACGAAGGTGGCCGAGAGCACCGGGCCGCCGGGCATCGTGGTACTCAGGGCGTTGCCGGCGTAGAACGCGGCCTCCGAGCGCCACTGGTGGACGACCACGCCCGCCGAACGAAGCAGGGTGCGCTGGATTTGGGCGAAGCTGTGCATGGACAGCATGGCGGCAGCGACAGCGGCCAGCACCCACCACACGTTGGCCGTCACCAGACTCAGCCAGGCTTTGGCCAGCTGATCCCAGACCAGGGTGGCCTCGATGGCGAGCACCGCGAACGCGACGGAGAGCAGAGCCCAGCGGACCCACCAGTACTTCCCGCGTGACGGGGGTCCGTGTTCCTCGCGGGCGGCGTCGACCGGCGCGTCGTGGGACACGCCGTTCAGGGTAACGGTGCACGACATCCCGCGACGGCGTCCGTCGCGGGATGTCGGGCGTGCGTTTGGGTCGACTAGGACTAGGTGGTCGTCGTCGGGGTCTTCGCCCACACTGTGGTCAGGTCGTACCCCGAGGCCTGCCAACCGGACAGGAAGGCTCCGATCGGGATGGCCTTGGCCTTGCCGACAGACACGCCGTGGTCGGTCATGGAGCTGTCGTTGACGTAGACCACGCTGTGCACCATGTCGACCTCGGTGACGGTTACGGCGTGGTCGGACTTGTAGATGGTGTCTTTGCCCGGCGTGGGCGTGAAATCGGTCACCGCGGTCCATACGGTGGCGACGGGGTAGGACACCATGACTGATTTGCCCTCGGCCAGCGCGAACTGCAAGGCGGCGAGCGCGTCTTCGCCTCCCTGCTGGGTTTGGTCGAAGTTGGTCGTCGCCACGTTCACGTTGAACTTGTCCTTCATCAGCGCGATCGCGTCTTCGAGCCCGATGGCTTCCTCGGTGTTCTCGTTGAGGTACATCTTGTCGCCGGGGCGTTCCACGCTGTCGGTCGCTTTGGCCAAGTCGACCCAGATCTGTTCGGCATTCGCCGGTGGCTCCTCACCGAGCGCCTGGTATGTCGCCGAGGCGGCCGCCTGCAGTTGGCAGTTGGAGTAGCTCTGACTCACCCAATACGCGCTGGCCGTTTGGGCGTCGCCGTAGATTCCGGTGCCCGACACGATCACGTCGACCGGTTCCGCGTAGGTGTCCGGTTTGGCCGAGCCGATCATGATGGCCAGCGTGTGCAGCACGTGCTGCACGACGCCCGCGATTCCGGGCAGCTTAGCCTGGGTTCCGTTGTTGACGGCGACAGTGAACGAGTCCTTGACACCGGGTTCGATCAACACGTCCTTCGGCGTGTAAATAAACGTGCCGGGTTCATCCCCTGCGACGACGGTGCCGTACTCCGGCTGCTTCGTGATGGTGTAGGTCACGTCGTAGCCGTTGTTGCTGTAACCGTTTGCGACGACCGTGATCTGTTTCGACGGTCCATCCTGGCCGCCGACGGCGAAGGTCAGACTCGGTTCCCGGTTGAAGAAGAGGTAGGCGATTTGGCGCCCGATCTCCTCCAGCACGGCTTGCGGAGACGTCGGCAAGGCATACGCGCGCGCGGCGGTTGCGGATGCGACGGCGTTGGTCGTGGAGCCGTTTTGGCCACGCTGGCCGTCTTCGCCGGGCTGGCCGTCTTTGGCGTCGCCCGGTCCCCCGGCGCCGCCATCGCCGAAGTCCCCGCCCAGGCCGGCGCGGGCGCCGTTGCTGCCGTTGCCGCCGTTGCCACCGTTGCCGCCGTCGCCGCCGTTGCCGGGATTGGTAAGACTGCCGCCGCCCGCTCCTCCGGCGCTGCCTGAGCCGCCGGTGCCGCCAGCACCGCCGACGCCGCCGTTGCCGCCGAGCCCGCCGTTGCCGCCGTCGCCGCCGGCTCCGCCCCGGTTCGTGCCGGCGGAAGCGTCGCCGCCGTAGCCGCCGGCTCCGCCGGCTCCGCCGCTGGCCCCGAGTCCGCCGACTGCGCCGGAGCCACCGTTGCCGCCCCTGCCGCCGTTGCCACCCGCGGTCAGGTCAAGCGAGCTGAGTCCGTTGCCGCCGTCGCCGCCCTTGCCGCCGTTTCCACCCCGCCCGCTTACGCCGTCCTTGCCGTTGGCGGAGAACAAGAACAGGACTCGGCCGGTGCCACCGGCGCCGCCAACTGCCCCACCGGCGCCGCCGCTGCCGCCATTGCCGCCATTGCCGCCGTTGAGGGCCTCTCCCACGTCACTGGGCCCGTATGAATAGCCGGTACCTCCTTGCCCGCCGTTTCCGCCCGGCCCGCCGGCGCCGCCGCTGCCGCCGGCACCGATGATCACACTGCCGTTGCCGCCCCGGCCGCCCTTGCCGCCGATCCCACCGGACGAGCCGTCGGTGCCGTCGACGCTGTAGTTCGGGTTCTTGCTCGGGTCCGCACCGTTGATGCCTTCATAGCCCTCCTGGCCGATCCCGCCGTCGCCGCCGTCCCCGCCTGCGCCGAAGATCGACAAGATGCCGACATTGCCGCCATTGCCGCCGGTGCCGCCGCCTGCGCCACCGTCACCACCGTGGCCGCCGCTGCCGGCCCACAGCCCACCTCGGCCGCCGTTGCCACCGTCACCGCCCACATCGATGGTGTTTTGGGTCTTCTGGGGGCTATCGCCGCCGGCACCGCCATCACCACCGAGGGCGAACGGCGAGAACAGGCCGCCGTTGCCGCCATCGCCACCGCGGCCACCAAAGCTGGCCGCCCCGCCGGCCCCGCCGGCCCCGCCGCCGGCACCATTGCCGACGGTGCTCCAGATCGCGAAGATCCCGGTGTCACCGCCGGCGCCGCCCGCGCCGCCGGTCAGTCCGTGCTCGATCGCCGATCCGCCATTGCCGCCGTCGCCGCCGTCACCGAGGAACAGACCTCCGGTGCCGCCACGGCCGCCGTTGCCACCGTTGTACTCACCGGTCGAGGTGCCGCCATCGCCACCGCCGCCACCATTACCGGCCAGGCCGGCCGAGCCGCCCCTGCCACCGGCCGAGCCGGCCACCACCGTCGCGCCCGCACCGCCGTTACCACCGTTGCCGGCGATCAGGCCACCCCGTCCGCCGTTGCCGCCGGCACCGTTGTTGACCGCCGCCACACCGGATCCACCGGCTCCGCCGTCACCGAACCAGCCCGCATAGCCGCCGTTGCCGCCGTTGAATCCGCTTCCGCCGTTGCCGAAGACGCCGGCATTGCCGCCATTGCACGCCTTGCCCGCCGCGCAGGTGTCCTCAGTCCAGGAGTAGCCGTTGCCGACGAGCAACCCGGCATTGGGGTGAGCGGCCGTGCCGTCGCCGACGAAAATGCGAAGGATGCTCTCGGGCGTCGGGGGAGCGAACGACGTGAGCTTCGCAGTGGTGGTGACCGCTGCTGCCACCGGGGTGGGCGTCGTGATCGTCGTATCGGTAGCGGCGGCCAGGGTTACGGTTGAGGACTTCTTTTTGGAAGTAGCTGCTGTCGTCGTGGCCGTTGTACCTACGGTGGTCGCAGCACTGGCCGAAGCGGAGCTGGGGGTCGACGATGGCGTCCGCTTACCCTTCTTCGTCGACGTCGAATGCCCGGTGGCCCGCGACGGCCCACTGGCCGAGGAACTGCTCGACGCCGACGGGCCCTTGGCTGTGCCGGTACCGGTGGTGTCGGCGGACGCGGCAGGCATCGAAGCGAGTGCAGCGCCGATGCCCAACGCAACCGCTGATGCGCCCAGCCAGGTCAATGCATGCGAATTATGAAGGGCACCAATGCCATACTCGACGCGGCTCAACCTCATACCGGTTCGGTCGGTGTCGCCGGGACTGGCGGTTTCGCCATACTGGGCGCGTCGACGGACGGTTTTTGACACAGCAGTAGCCATGAACCCACTCCCCCCGCTAGGGATCGAAATTGAATCAGATGCGAGCGATCAGGGACCCGTCTCCAACCGCCAAAACGGACTATAAGTCGAGTTATCGGCGTCGTCTATGGGAGTCGTTGTTTCGGCTCGGCAAATTCAAATTTTCTTGTCCGACTCTTTGCCGACAGTGCACTCCGACAGGGGAATGGCAACGACCGGCAGGCGGTCGTCGCGGCAGTTCAGACCCGTCGCGGCCCCGGCAACCGGGTTTGCCGGGGCGTATCGAGGAACTGCCACTACGCTGGGCCGCATGCCGGCGACCCGAGTTTCGGACGACGATGCGGTAGTTCCCTTGGTGCGCAAGAGCGCGGCGTGGTCGTGGCGTCTGTTGGTGATCGCCGCGGCCATCGCGGTGCTGTTGTGGATCGTGCGACTGCTGGAGTTGATCGTGGTGCCGGTGGCGCTGGCCACCATGCTTGCCGCGCTGCTGCTGCCTGCCGTCGACTGGCTCGACCGCCGTGGCGCGCCGCGCGGCGGTGCGGTGGCCCTGGTACTGCTCGGCGGCTTCGGGATCTTCGGTGGGATTCTGACTTTCGTTGTGAGCCAATTTGTTTCGGGGCTTCCAGGTCTGGTCGAACAGGTCACCCACAGCATCGACTCGATGCGCCGGTGGCTCATCGAAGGGCCCGCGCACCTGAGCCGCGAGCAGATCGACAACGCCGGCAACACCGCCATCAAAGCGCTGCGCGACAACCAGGAGAAGCTGACCACCGGTGCGTTGTCCACCGCGGCGACGCTCACCGAGATCATCACCGGCGCCCTGCTGGTGTTGTTCACGCTGATCTTCCTGCTGCACGGTGGCCGCAACATCTACGCCTTCGTCACCAAGCTCATCCCGTCGAGCACCCGCGACCGAGTACGCGACGCCGGGCGCGCCGGATTCGGTTCGCTGATCGGCTACGTTCGGGCCACCTTCCTGGTGGCTCTGGTCGACGCCGTGGGCATCGGCACTGGCCTGGCGATCATGAGTATCCCGCTGGCGTTGCCGCTGGCGTCGCTGGTCTTCCTCGGCGCCTTCGTGCCGCTGGTCGGTGCCGTGCTGAGTGGATTCGTCGCCGTGGTGGTGGCGCTGCTGGCCAAGGGCTTCGTCTACGCGCTGATCACACTGGGCCTGATCATCGCCGTCCAGCAGCTGGAGGCCCATATCCTGCAGCCGCTGGTGATGGGCCGAGCGGTCTCGATCCACCCGCTTGCGATCGTGCTGGCGATCTCGACGGGCGGCGTGCTGGCCGGCATCGTCGGGGCCCTGCTGGCGGTGCCGCTGGTCGCCTTCCTCAACAGCGCGATCCGCGTGCTGGCGGCCGACAACCCCGCCGCGGAAGCCGCCGAGCTCGAGTCACGCGACGACGCCGTCGTCATCGCCGCCGAGCCCGATGTCGTCCCACCCAAGCGGGACGACGGCGGGCCGTAGCCCGCGCACGGTCTCAGCGACGCTAGAGCCGCCCCTCCCGGCGCAGCAGATCCTGGGCGCTTACCCCGCCGCCGCGGCGAGGGCGATCTTCGCCATCCTTGCCGCCGGCGTCCTTCTTGCCACGGGAATTGAGCTTCTCGGTGGCCACCTCGGAGTCACCCTGCTCCGGGCGGCTGACCGGGATGGCCCTGGTCTCCTCGGCGGACAGCGCCGGCGGAATGTCGTCGGCGCCGTTCTGTTCGTGAGCGGCAGGTTTGATGGCCGGCATCGCTGTGGTGGCGTCATCCGGGGCCGCCATCGCGCGGGTGGGCTCGGCCGACGGCGGCGGGGGAGTGCCGGTGCCGATTCCCCGGTCGCTACGCTCCGGCCCGCCGGGCTTGCCGCGCAGCTCACCGAGCCACGACTCGATCTCGCGGTCCGCAGCCGGCGGTTCGGCGGGCCTGCTGGACCGGGCCGCGGCGGACGCGCTGCTCACGGCGTTCTTGACGACGTTTTTGGCCACCGAGAACCGGGTGGTGGGGGCGTCGACGTTCGGCTCGGCAGCAGCGTCCGGCATCCGGGTGGTGCCGGACGCTGACGGCGGCTCCTGCACAGGCGGCGGATTCCGGTAGTCGCCGCGGCCGACGGCACGGGGCCGGGCGCGGCCCTCGGAGCCGGGGTGGGTGGGGTCGTGGACGGGCCGGCGGACATCGGCGGCCGGGACCGGCGCACCCGCACCCACCAGGGCATCGTCGCGCACGATCGGGCGTTTGCGCTCGTCGGGCAGGTGGGTCTCGCCAAGCCCGATCCTGACCTGCAGCCGTTTCATCCACCGCGGCGCCCACCAGCAGTCGTCGCCGAGCATCTTCATGATGGCGGGAACCAGGAACATCCGGATGACGGTGGCGTCCAGCAACAGGGCGATGAGCAGGCCGAACGCCAGATACTTCATCATCACCAGGTCGGAGAACACGAACGCGCCGGCGACCACCGCCAACACCAGGGCAGCCGCGGTGATCAGCCGGCCGGTGGTGGCCGTGCCGATCCGGATGGCCTCGGTGGTGGACATACCGCGCTCGCGGGCCTCCACCATGCGAGAAACCAGGAACACCTCGTAGTCGGTGGACAGTCCGTAGATCACCGCGATGATCAGACCGATCATCGGCGCCATCAACGGCTGCGGCGTGTAGTTCATCAGCCCGGAGCCGTGGCCGTCGACGAACATCCAGGTGAGCACACCCATCGTCGAGCCGAGAGTCAGCGCGCTCATCAACGCGGCCTTGATGGGCAGCACCAGCGATCCGAACGCCAGGAACATCAGGATCGTCGTCGTGGTGATCAGCAGCACCGCCATCAGCGGGAGTTTGTCGAACAGACTGTGGATGCTGTCCTGCTCCAGCGCGGGAGTGCCGCCCACGTAGAGCGTGACCCCGCGAGGCGGAGTGATGGATCTCAGCTCGGCGATCTTCTTGCTCGCGTCATTGCGGACAACCAGGCCGTTCTGGATGACGCGCACCGACGGATCCTTGGAGGCGCCGTCCAGGTATGGACGTTCCTTCCACATCGCGTCGGGATTGTTGTCGGGATCGGTGAACCCGCTGACCGACATCGCCTTGTTGCGAACCTCCGCGACCTGCTGGTCGGTGACCGGCTGGCCGTCGGTGTTCTTCATGACCAGCGTGATCGGCTCGGTGCGGAAGCCGGGGAAGATCTTGTCGAACTCTTCCTGGGCCGTGCGCACCGAATTGTCCGGCGGGAGGTATTTCTCGCTGATGCCGCCCAGGGCCAGCTTTCCGAGCGGGACGATCAGCAGGACCATGAAGATGACGATCGGCGCGGCGAACAGGATCGGCCGCTTCATCACCCGGTTGACCAGCTTGCCCCAGAACCCGTGCTCGACCTCTTCGCGGGTCTTGGTCTTCTGGGTCTTCTCGGCGAACCAGTCGATGATGGCCCGCGAGAAACCCCAGTTCCGCAGGAAGGGCACCCGCAGCAGTGTCCGCACACCGAGGGCGTCGACGTTGGGGCCGAGGATTCCCAGGATTGCCGCCAGCACGGTGATCGACAGGATCGCTGCCAGCATCACCGAGGCGATGATCGCGTAGGTGATCGACTTCAAGAAGCCCTGCGGGAACAGCAGCAGCGGCAACGACGACGCGACGATGATCACCGCCGAGAACACCACCGTGCGCCCCGACGTCATCATCGTGCGGCGGACCGCCGCTTCGGTGTCGTACCCCTCGGCGATCTCCTCCCGGAATCGGCTGACGATGAACAAGCCGTAGTCGATGGCGATACCGAGGCCGATCAGCGTCACGACCGGCTGGGCGAAGAAGTGAACCGGGGTGACCAAAGCGGTGAGCCGCATGATGCCCAGCGCCCCGAGGATGGACAGGCCGCCGATGATGGCCGGCAGGCTGGCGGCGACCACGCCGCCGAAGACGAAGAACAGCAGCACCGCGACCAGCGGGATGGCTGCCACCTCAGCGCGCTGCTGGTCCTTGCCGATGGTTCCGGTCAGCTCCGCGGCCAGGGGCTGCAACCCCGCGAGTTTGACGTTGACCCCGGGGATGAAGAAGTCGTTCTCGACCTTCTTGTAGTTGTTCAGGATCGTGTCGTCGTCGTTGCCCTTGAGCTGGATCGACATGAAGGCGTGCTTCTTGTCCGCATCGGCCATGTTCGACAGCAATTGCGGGCTCTTGAAGTAGCCGATCGACCGCAGGAGCTCGTCGGGATGGTCTTTCTCCACCTGGGCGAGGTTGTCCAGGATCTTCTTCTGGAACGCCGGATCGTCGACGGTCTTGCCGTCGGGCGCGGTGTAGATGGCGATGATGTGACCGGAGGTATCCCGGCCGTATGCGGCGTCGGCGATGAGCGACGCCTTCACCGATTGGCTGCCTTCGTCGTAGAAGCCACTCTGCGTGACGTGCTTACCGAGGCTGGCTCCGTAGATTCCACCGGCGACGGACAGCGCGACCATGACCGCGATCACGATGTATCGATATCGATACACAGTGCGACCCCACCAGGCGAACACGTAAGCTCCTAACTAAATCTTTGGCGACCTGCGCATCGGTTCTCCGACTCAGACACGCGATGTCAGTAGTGAGGACAGCGGCCTGAATGGTTGCAGCCAAGCGCCCTGCTCTGGTAGCGAATCTAGGCCGATTCGCGGCAGCGGCTCCCGGAAAACACCAGGAATGTCCTCCAGGTCGACGAACTCTAAGGTATCCGACGCTAACGCCCAGCTGGCATGTTCGCGAAATCCGAGCACGTAGGTGGGGGTGCCGGTGCGGGCGATGTCCTCCAGCGGGGTGCGGAACGCCTGCCCGTCGGCGGAGGCCACCAACACCGCCGCCAGCCCTTCGGAACGGCGGAGCTCGATGTGGGCCAGCATGTCGCTGTCGACATCGCTGTCCTCGTCGATCTTCGGCTTGGCGAACACCGCGAACCCGACGTTGCGCAGCGCCTCCACCCAGGGTCGGACGACGTCGGCGCTGCCGGGAGCGATGTTGGTGAACACCGTCGCCTCCGGTTCGACGGCCACCTGCGGGTGCCCGGCCGACAACTCGGCGGTCCGGGTCAACAGCCAGCGACCCAGGGCGTCGAAACGCGGCCGGTGAGCGGCCGTCGGGCGGCCACCCAGGATCGAACCCAGCCCCATATCCAGGTTGGGCGCGTCCCAGACCAGCAGCACCCGCTGAACCGCGGGGCTCACCGCCTCATCGGGTTCGGGCAGCAGCGGCTCGGCCGCGGCGTCGTCCACCACGCTCATGGCCGGCGCACCCAGAGCAGTTCGGCCACCGCGCTGCCCGCGTGCCGGGCTTTGGTCTCGTATTTGGTCGGTGGGCGCTGCACCGAGATCGGCAGATCCTCGCCCGGCTCGACCCGGCGCAGCAGCGGTTCGGCGTCACCGGCCTCCGCGATCTGGGCGGCGTAGCCGGCGTGGTCGGTCGCTGCGTGCAGGACGCCGCCGGGCCGCAGCCGGTCGGCGATCAACGCGATGTTGGTCGGCTTGAGCAGGCGGCGCTTGTGATGGCGGGACTTGGGCCACGGATCGGGGAAGAATACCCGGACCCCGGTCAGCGAGCTCGTGGGGAACATGCGCTCGAGTACGTCGACACCGTCGCCGCGGACCAGCCGGATGTTCGTCACGCCGGTCCGGTCGACGGCACCGAGCAGCTGGGCCAGGCCCCGGCGGTAGACCTCGGCGGCGACCACGTCGATGTCGGGTTCATCTTGCGCCATGGCCACGGTCGAGGTGCCGGTTCCGCAGCCGATCTCCAGCACCACCGGAGCCTGCCGGCCGAACCACGCGACGGTGTCCAGCAGCTCGGGTTGCCCCTGCTCCTCCCCGACGGAAGGACGAGCTTGGGTGCCCAGCTGCGGCCACAGCCGGTCCCAGATCTCCTGCTGCGCCTCGGTCAGCGACGACCGGCGGGAACGGAAGCTGGTCACCCGCGGATACAGGTGATGCGCCGACCCGGCATCGGGCGTGGCTGAGCCACCGTGGCGCTGCACATGCATCCGTCCATCGTCGCTCATACAAGAGGGTGTACCCGCACCGTGGTGCAGATTGATACCCAACAGTTGCCTTTGCCTGGTAGTGGCTCGCGCCACAGGTCCCCGGATGTCAGCATGTGCGGTGTGGTGGGGCAGTTGGTGGACCGGCTCGTCGCTATCGCTGCCCAGCTGGCCGACCCCGCGACGCTGTGCGTGGTCGATGAGCTTTGCGCTCCGGTTCGGGTGGCGGTGGTCGGCCGGGTCGGTTGCGGCCGGCGCACCGTGGCGCGTGCGTTGCGCGGGGCGGGTGTGCCGATCGTCGAGCCGTCGGACGGCGCCGTAGCCGACGTCGACGTCTATGTGGTGGCCGAGACCCTCAAACCGGAGGACCGGCGCGCGCTGAGCGCCGTTGATCGCCCGACCGTCGTCGTCCTCAACAAAGCCGACCTGGCCGGCTTCGGCGGCGACGGCCCGCTGGCCACCGCGGCAAGGCGCTGTCATCTGCTGCGGGAGATGACGGGTACGCCGGTGTATCCGCTGGCTGCGCTGGCGGCCGCCGCCGCGCTGGACGACACGGTCTTGGACGAGACCTTGCTCGACGCGCTGCGGATTCTGACCGCCGATCCGGCCGACCTGGGTTCCACCGGCCGCTTCGTGGCCGGCGAGCACCCGATCCCGGCCGCCACCCGCCAGCGGCTGCTGGCCGCGCTCGACCTGTTCGGCATCGCCCACGCGGTGCGAGCGTTGCGCGGCGGCGCCGACCGGGATCGGGTGATCGCCGCCTTGCGCGATGCCAGCGCGGTCGACGCCGCGCTGGACGGGATCGCCGCGGCCGCTGCCCCGGTGCGCTACCAGCGCCTGACCCGCGCCCTGTCGGCGGTGGCGGCCGCCGGTGCCGATGACGACCAGGTCGCCGACTTCCTCGCCGGGGACGACGTGGTGGCTGCCCGGATGGCGGCCGCCGGCGCCGTCGTGGCGGCCGCCGGGATGACATTCGATCGCGGCGACAGCACCGCGGCGCACCTGCGTCGCGCCGTCGTGTGGCAGCGCTACTCCCGCGGACCCGTGTCGATGGTGCATGCCCGCTGTGGTGCCGATATCGCACGCGGGTCGCTGCGGATGTGGGAACGCACCGAGGCAATGGAGCTGCGACCGTGATTGAGGCCCGTAGCGACGAGCTCGTCGACGCCGCGGTCGCGGAGATCGGTCCCGGCCTGCCGCCGCCCGCGATCACCCGCATCGACGCGGTGCTCGTCGTCGGGCCCTGGCTCGCCGGCACCAGCAGTGTCGTCGCGGCCCTGCGGCAACGTCGGCCTGCGCACCGCTTCGTCGAAGCCACCGACCTCGCTGCCGGGGAGGCGCCCGTCGCCGTCGTGTTCGTGGTCTCGGCGGCCGCACCGCTGACCGAATCGGACTGTGCGCTGCTCGACGCCGCGGCCGCCGATACCGACGTGGTGGTCGGGGTGGTCACCAAGATCGACGTGCACCGCAGCTGGCCGGAGGTGCTCGACGCCAACCGGACCCTGCTGGCCGACCACGATCGCCGGTATGCCGGCGTGCCGTGGACGGGCGCGGCGGCCGCCCCTGACCTGGGCTCGCCACAGTGCGACGAGCTGGTCGAGGTGCTTGACGCCGCGCTCGCCGACGACGCGCTGGACCGTCGAAATCGATTGCGGGCGTGGGTATATCGCTTGGAGGGCATGCTTGCTCGGCTGGACCGTGACGTCGAGGGCGCGGGCCGCCAGGCGCGGATCGCGGTGCTGCGAGACCAGCGTGCGGACGCGCTGGCCGCATACCGGCTCGCCAAGTCCGAGCGGAGCATCGCGGTGCGCAGCCGCCTGCAGCAGGCCCGCGTTCAGCTGTCGTATTTCGCACGCAATCGCGCCACCTCGGTGCGGGCCGAACTGCAGGAGGACGCGGCGGGCATGACCCGCCGCCGAGTCGGTGCCTTCACCGCTTACGTCGAGCGCCGCGTCGAGGAGGTCATCGACGACGTCGGCAGCGGCATCGCCAGCGACCTCGCCGACGTCGCGCGCGAGCTCGACCTGCCGGTCGGCCTGCCGGCGAACCCGGCGCCGCCGGTCATCGTCAGCGCCGCGCCCCTGCACTCGCGGCGGTTGGAGATCCGGCTGATGACGCTGCTCGGCGCGGGCTTCGGGCTGGGCGCCGCGCTGACCCTGAGCCGGCTGTTCGCCGACCTCGCTCCGCAGTGGGCGGTGGCGGGTGCGGTCGGCTGCGCGGTCGTCGGGGTGGCACTGACCCTGTGGGTGATCACCGTGCGTGGCGTCCTGCACGACCGCGCCGTGCTCGACCGATGGGTGGCCGAAGTGACCACTGCTTTGCGCACCGCGATGGAGGAGTGGGTGGCCACCCGCGTGCTGGCCGCGGAGTCGGCGTTGAGCACCGCCGCGGCCGAGCGGGACGTGCGGGAGCGGGCCCGCACCGACGATCTGCTGGCCCGCATCGATCGCGAGATGCGCGAGCATGCGGTGGCACACACCCGCGCGGTCGCGGTCCGCGACGAGCGGGCGCCGGCCGTTATCCGGGCACTGACAATGGTGCGAGCCGAACTCGGCGACGATTAATCAGATTAATGGCCCGCAATTGAGGCTTTCTGAATCGTTCCTGTGAGTCATCGGACATAATCCCAATTAACCGCGGGTATCTCACCCGCGTTAACCTACTTTCCAGGGAGGACCGTGTTGCCGGCGCGGAATCCGGCCTGCGTCCTGGCAATAGACAAAAGCAGGAGATAGCGATGACTTCAGCGACCATTCCAGGTCTGGATACCGCCCCCACGAAGCATCAGGGCCTGCTGGCCTGGGTCCAGGAGGTCGCCGAACTCACGCAGCCCGACCGCGTCGTGTTCGCCGACGGGTCCGAAGAGGAATACCAGCGGCTCTGCGAGCAGCTCGTGGCCGCCGGAACTTTCATCCCGCTCAGCGATTCCGAGGAGCCCAGTTCCTACCTCGCCCGCTCGGCCCCGTCCGACGTGGCCCGCGTCGAGTCGCGGACGTTCATCTGCTCCGAGCGTGAGATCGACGCCGGCCCTACCAACAATTGGATGGCGCCGACCGAGATGCGCGCCCTCATGACCGAGCTGTACCGCGGCTGCATGCGCGGCCGGACCATGTATGTGGTGCCGTTCTGCATGGGCCCGCTCGGTGCCGACGACCCCAAGCTCGGCGTGGAGATCACCGACTCCGAATACGTCGTGGTGTCGATGCGCACGATGACCCGGATGGGTGCGGCCGCGCTGGAGAAAATGGGCGACGACGGCTTCTTCGTCAAGGCGCTGCACTCCCTGGGCGCCCCGCTGGAGGACGGCCAGCAAGACGTCCCGTGGCCGTGCAACGACACTAAATACATCACCCATTTCCCCGAGACCCGGGAGATCTGGAGCTACGGCTCCGGCTACGGCGGCAACGCCCTGCTCGGCAAGAAGTGCTACTCGCTGCGCATCGCCTCGGCCATGGCGCACGACGAGGGCTGGCTCGCCGAGCACATGCTGATTCTCAAGCTCATCTCCCCGGAGAACAAGGCCTACTACGTCGCTGCGGCGTTCCCGTCCGCCTGCGGCAAGACCAACCTGGCGATGCTGCAGCCGACGATCCCCGGCTGGCGTGCCGAGACCCTCGGTGACGACATCGCGTGGATGCGCTTCGGCAAGGACGGCCGGCTGTACGCGGTCAACCCGGAGTTCGGCTTCTTCGGCGTGGCGCCGGGCACCAACTGGAGCTCCAACCCGAACGCGATGCGCACCATCGCCGCGGGCAACACGGTGTTCACCAACGTCGCGCTGACCGACGAGGGCGGCGTGTGGTGGGAGGGCCTGGAAGGCGACCCGCAGCACCTGATCGACTGGTTGGGCGAGGATTGGGAGCCTGGACTCGATAAAAAGGCGGCCCATCCGAACTCGCGCTACTGCACCCCGATGGCGCAGTGCCCCACGCTGGCGCCGGAGTGGGACGACCCGCAGGGCGTGCCGATCTCGGCGATCCTCTTCGGCGGCCGTCGCAAGACGACGGTTCCGCTGGTGACTCAGGCCCGCGACTGGCACCACGGCGTGTTCATCGGCGCCACGCTCGGCAGCGAGCAGACCGCCGCGGCCGAGGGCAAGGTCGGCACGGTGCGCCGCGACCCGATGGCGATGCTGCCGTTCCTGGGCTACAACGTCGGCGACTACATGCAGCACTGGATCGATATCGGCAAGAACTCCGACGAGTCGCAGCTGCCCAAGATCTTCTTCGTCAATTGGTTCCGCCGCGGCGACGACGGTCGGTTCCTGTGGCCCGGATTCGGCGAGAACAGCCGTGTCCTGAAGTGGATCATCGAGCGGGTCGAGGGCAAGGCCAACGGCGCCTCGACGCCGATCGGCACCGTGCCGGGCGTCGGCGACCTGGACCTGGCGGGCCTGGACGTCGACGAGGCGGATGTCGCCGAGGCGATCAAGGTCAATCCCGAGGAGTGGCGCGAGGAATTGCCGCTCATCGAGGAGTGGTTCTCCTTCATCGGCGAGAAGCTGCCCACCGGGGTCAAAGACGAGTTCGAAGCGCTCAAGCAGCGTCTCGGCGAGTCCTGAGTACCGCACACCGATAACGCTCTGACCGACTCGGCCGCTAGCATTCCGCGCGTCGGAGCCGGGGAGCCTGGATGCGACCGCGGATACGGTTGTCCTGGTGGACGTCACCGCAACCCGCCCGACCGGCAACCAGGTCGACGTCGACGTGCATTGATCTTCGGGCTCTGCCTGGGCTCGCCGCAGCGACTGGTATCGACCTAGTTGACGGCTGTCAACTCGGTCTGTCGTACAGTGCATCCCATGCAGATCCGTGAGCATGCTGAGGCCACCCCGGACAAACCCGCCGTCATTCTTTACCCGTCCGGAACGATCGTCACTTTCGGTGAGATGGAAGCGCGGGCGAACCAGCTGGCGCACCTGTTCCGCCAGGCCGGTCTGCGCGAGGGTGACGCCGTCGCCATCCTCATGGAGAACAACGAACATATGCACACGGTGATGTGGGCAGCCCGCCGCAGTGGGCTGTACTACGTGCCGATCAACACCCACCTCACCGCGGCCGAGGCGGCCTACATCATCGACAACTCGGCGGCCAAGGCGATTGTCGGGTCCGCCGCGCTGCGGCCCGTACTCGAGCACCTCGGCGAGCACCTGCCCAACGGTCTGCCGGGGCTGCTGTTGATCGCCGGCGGTGGGCTGGACGGCTGGCAGAGTTACCCCGAATGCGTTGCCCATCAACCGGACACCCCAATCGACGACGAGATCGAGGGCGACCTGCTGCAGTACTCGTCGGGGACCACCGGCCGGCCCAAGGGCATCAAGCGCGAGCTTCCGCACCTGCCGCCCTCGGAGGCGCCTGGCCTGATGACCATGCTGGTCTCGTTCTGGATGAACCCCGACGGGGTCTACCTCAGCCCCGCGCCGCTGTACCACACCGCCCCGTCGGTATGGTCGATGACGATGCAGGCCGCGGGCATCACGGTGGTCGTGATGGAGAAGTTCGACGCGGAGGGCACCCTGGACGCCATCCAGCGATACCAGATCACGCACGGCCAGTTCGTGCCGGTGATGTTCACCCGCATGCTGAAACTGTCCGAGACAGTGCGCAACTCGTACGACGTGTCCAGCCTGCAGCGCGTGATGCACGCGGCTGCCCCCTGTCCGGTCGAGGTCAAGAAGCAGATGATCGACTGGTGGGGCCCGATCGTCGACGAGTACTACGCCTCCTCCGAGGCCATCGGCTCCACGCTGATCAGTGCCGAGGAGTGGCTGGCGCACCCAGGCTCGGTGGGCAAGCCGATGGTGGGCAACCTACACATCCTCGACGAGGAGGGCAACGAGGTACCGCCCGGCGAGCCCGGCGAGATCTACTTCGAGAGCGAGAACACGTTCGAGTACCTCAACGACGCCGAGAAGACCGCCTCCTCGCGGCACCCGAAGGGCTGGATGACCGTCGGTGACATCGGCTACCTCGACGAGGAGGGCTACCTGTATCTCACCGACCGCCGCCACCACATGATCATCTCCGGCGGGGTGAACATCTACCCGCAGGAAGCCGAGAACATACTCGTCACCCATCCCAAAGTGATGGACGCCGCCGTCTTCGGTGTTCCCGACGACGAGATGGGCCAGCGCGTCAAGGGCGTCGTGCAGCTCGTCGATCACGCCGAAGCCTCCGAGGAACTGGCCGAAGAGCTGTCGGCGTGGTTGCGGGATCGGTTGGCGCACTACAAGTGTCCCCGGTCGATCTCGTTCGAGCCGCAGCTGCCCCGGACCGACACCGGCAAGCTCTACAAGCAGGAACTCATCGTGAAGTATTCGACTCCGGCGGTGGCCGGCTAATTCGCACACCCGCGGTCATGTTGGTCGTCGACCTGGCCGATCCACCACCGATCGGCGTGCCCGGGCCGCCAGGCGTGGTGGTCGCGATCGGTGAATCCTCCAGTCCCGAGGCCGAATTCTGGCTCGACACAGCCACATTCGCGCTCACCGAAGCTCAACACGAGGATCGCCGGTTCGTCGTGGTCGATTCGGTGAGTGACACGGTCGCCGAGCTGGCCGAACGATGCTCGCAGTGGCCACACGCCAGCGCCGTGTGCGACGACGTACTGCGCACCGTCGACATCACGGGTCCGGCACTGCCCGCCATCGTCACCGAATCGCTGGCCTACTCGACCCTGCAGTCCGGCCCCGAGTTCGCCCGCTGGCTCGCCGAGCGTGGACCGGCGACGGTGCCCGACATCGCCGACCCCGTGGTGGCCGAACGAGACGGCGGCACGCTGGCGATCCGGTTCAATCGGCCGGCCCGCCACAACGCCTTCAGCACCGACGCGCGGGCGGCGTTGCTCGAGGCGCTCACGGTGGCGCTGCTCGACGACACGGTGACCGAGGTGGTGCTGGGTGGCAACGGCCCGTCGTTCTGCAGCGGGGGAGACCTGGGTGAGTTCGGGACCTTCGCCGATCCTGCCGCGGCGCATCTGGCGCGGACCCGACACAGTCCCGCACTCGCCCTCGACGAGCTGACGCGACGGCTCGGCCGAACCTGCCGTGCGGAGATCCACGGCCGGACCCTCGGCAGCGGGCTGGAGATGGCGGCCTTCTGCGGGTGGGTGAGCTGTCACCCACAGACCGTGATCGGCCTGCCCGAGCTGGCGCTGGGTCTGATCCCAGGCGCCGGGGGAACCCTGAGCGTGACCCGGCGCATCGGGCGTTGGCGCACCGCATATCTGGTGCTGTCCGGTTGCGCCATCGACGCGCCCACGGCGCTCGCCTGGGGACTGGTCGACGAGGTTACCTAGCTGCGGCCTCAGCCGGAGCGGCGCAGCGTGACGCGATACGTGTACTGCTCGGGCAGGAAATAGCTGACGGCGAGTTCGACCGGCGCACCTGCGGTATCGGAGTACAGTCGGTCCACGCGCAGCATCGGATGGCCCCGGTCGCACCCGACTGCCGCGGCCACCATATCGTCGGCCGGGGCGACCGTGATCGACTGCGCCGCTTCGGCGATCGGACGGTCCAGGTGCGGTTCCAGCAGGCCGATGGCGGTGTCGGTGCCGACTGCGCCGGTCGCTAAGCCGACAGAGTCGAGCACCCGCGCTGCCACCGGCTCGGGCAGGTGCACGGTGGTGACGACGAACGGGACACTGTCGTGTAGGCGGCGGAACACCACGGTGTAGACCACATCGAGGTCAAGTCGCAGCCGGCTCGCGGCCGTGACGTCGACGCGACGCGAAAGGCCTTGCAGCACTTCCATCGTCGTGTCCTCGGACAGGCTCATCAGATCCTCGATCGAGCCCAGTTGACGCAGGTAGAGTTGCCGACGGGCGTAGGTGCCGCGTCCCGGCACCCGGTAGACGACGCCCTGGGCCACCAGGTCCTGGAAGGCCCGTCGTACCGTCTGGCGTGACAACCCGTATTCGGCGACCAGCTCGGATTCGGTCGGCAACCGGACACCGTCCGGGTAGGCGCCCGCCGCGATCTGATCGCGAAGCCGTTGCTGCAGAACGTGATACGCGGGTTCGGGTTTCATCGGCATCAAATGCCTCCGCGGGACACCAGCTGCCCGGCGATGACATTGCGCTGGATCTCGTTGGTACCCTCACCGACGATCATCAGCGGTGCATCACGGAAGTAGCGCTCGACGTCGTATTCGGTGGAGTAGCCGTAGCCGCCGTGGATGCGCACGGCGTTGAGGGCGATCTCCATCGCGGTCTCCGAGGCGAACAGTTTGGCCATGCCGGCCTCCATGTCACAGCGCTCGCCGCTGTCATACCGCTCGGCGGCATAGCGGGTGAGCTGACGGGCCGCGGTCAACTTGGTGGCCATGTCGGCCAGGTAGTTTCCGATCGACTGGTGCTTCCAGATCGGCTGGCCGAAGCTCTCCCGCTCCTGGGCGTAGGCCAGCGCGTCCTCCAGCGCCGCGCTCGCCACCCCGAGGGCACGCGAGGCCACCTGGATGCGTCCGGTCTCGAGGCCCTTCATCATCTGCGCGAACCCGCGACCGGGCTCCCCGCCGAGGATCGCCGACGCCGGCACCCGGCAGTTCTCGAAGGACAGCTCGCAGGATTCGACGCCCTTGTAACCGAGCTTGGGCAGGTCCCGCGAGATCGCCAGGCCGGGCAGTGGCGATTCGACGAGCACCACCGAGATGCCCTTGTGCCGCGGCGTCGCGTGCGGATCGGTTTTGCACAGCAGGGCGATCAGCCCGGAGCGGCGGGCGTTGGTGATCCACGTCTTCGCCCCGTTGAGCACCAGGTGGCCGTCGTCGGCCCGGGCGACGGTGGTCATGCTCTGCAGATCCGAGCCGCCGCCGGGCTCGGTCAGCGCCATCGTCGCGCGCAGCTGTCCGGTGGCCATTGCCGGCAGATAGGCACCCTTCTGCTCCTCGGTGCCGAACGTCTCGATGAGCTTGGCCACCACCGTGTGCCCGCCCATCGCACCGGCCAGACTCATCCAGCCGCGGGCCAATTCCTGGGTGACCTCCACGTAGCACGGCATCGACACCGGTGTCCCGCCGTGCTGCTCGCTGATCGCCAACCCGAAGATGCCGATCCGCTTCATCTGCTCGATCCACTCTTCGGGATAGGTGTTCGCGTGCTCGACATCGCGCACCGCCGGCTTGACGTCGCGATCGACGAACGCCCGGACCGTCGCCACGAGCATCGTCTCTTCGTCGTTTAGCTCGGTGATCACGGTCGCGCTCCCATCGTCGAAATGTACGGCCATTCTGGCGCTGTTGACATGACGTTACGCGAACGGCCAGGATATCCGCCGTGACTTTGTACGGCCATATTGGTGGAGGCGAATCGGGCGGCCCCTACTTCGACGATTTGGTCGTCGGCCAGGTCTTCGACTGGGCGCCGTCGATGACCCTGACTTCCGGCGCCGCGGCGACCCACCAGGCGATCCTCGGGGACCGCATGCGACTCGCGCTGGACGCCGAGCTGGCCCATGCCGTGCTCGGCAGCACCGCGCCGCTGGTCAACCCGGGCCTGGTGTGCGATGTCGCGATCGGCCAGAGCACCCTGGCCACCCAGCGGGTCAAGGCCAACCTGTTCTATCGGGGGCTCACCTTCCACCGGTATCCCGTCGTGGGTGACACGTTGTTCACCCGAACCGAGGTGGTGGGTCTTCGCCAGAACAGCGCCAAACCCGGCCGCGCGCCGACAGGTATGGCCGCGTTGCGGATGACCACCATCGACCAGGTGGGCCGGCTCGTCCTTGACTTCTACCGCTGCGCGATGGTGCCGCTGAGCCCCGGTGCCGGCGACACCGGCCATGCCGACGACCTGTCCGCGATCGGTGTCGATCTCGCCGCGGCGCCGGACCCGACCTCGGACTGGGACGCCGCCGCCTTCCGGGAGCGGGTACCGGGACCGCACTTCTATCCCGATATCGCCGGGTCGGTATTGCGCAGTACAGGCGATGTGGTCAGCTCCGCCCCGGAACTGGCCCGGCTCACGCTGAACATTGCTGCCACCCATCATGATTCGCGTGTCGGAGGACGCCGTCTGGTCTACGGCGGGCACACTATCGGGCTGGCACTGGCCCAGGCCTGCCAGCTGCTGCCCAATCTGGTGACCGTGCTGGGCTGGCAGTCCTGCGATCACACCGGTCCGGTACAGGAAGGCGACACCCTCTACAGCGAGTTGCACGTGGAGGCGGCCGACCCGCTTACCGGCGAGCGAGGCGGGGTGCTGAGGTTGCGGTCCCTGGTCTACGCCGTCGCCGACGAGGGCGAGGATCGCCAGGTGCTGGACTGGCGGTTCACCGCCCTGCATTTCTAGTGCCGCCGGCGCCGCCGCGCCCGCACAGTGACGCCGGCGCGGTGCGGGCGACAATGGTCCAATGAGCGACTCCGGCGAGCGGTGGGCGGCCAGCGGCCTGGCCTGGCTGACCGGGTTGCCCGAAGCGCCCGATTACTCCCGCGCGGCGGTACTGAGCCGGGTTGATGCCGTCGCCGCCGACCTCACCGTAGGCCTTGGGCGGCCCGTCGACGCCGGAACCCTCCTGACCGGCCGGGCCGCGCTGCTCGGCCTGCGCCGGCGGGGGCGTATCTCGGCCGGCCGCGCCACCCGGTTGATGCCGACCCGGGACGGCTGGTGGGCGCTGACCCTGTCCCGCGCCGACGACCTCGACGCCGTGCCCGCCCTTGTCGAAGACGCCGTGCCCGACGACCCGTGGCCCACGATCGAACACTGGTCCGCTCAGCTACCGGGTGACGAGGTGCTCCACCGCGCGGTACTGCTGGACCTGCCTGCCGCCCTTCTTGGTGAGGCCCGGCCCGCGCCGCCACAGGTGCGCGCCTGCGGCCGCCCGACCTCACCCCGCACCCCGAAGGGACTGCTGGTGGTCGATCTGTCGTCGATGTGGGCGGGTCCGCTGTGTGGCCGGCTGCTCGCGGATGCCGGTGCCATCGTCGTCAAAGTGGAAAGCCCGTCCCGCCCGGACGGCACGCGAGCAGGTGACGCCGCCTTCTTCGACTGGATCAATCACGACAAGCTCTCCTATGCCGTGGATTTCGACCGGGATCGCGAGCGCCTACGGGCGCTGCTGGCCGTCGCCGACGTCGTGATCGAAGGCTCCCGGCCCGGCGTGCTGGGCCGTCGCGGCCTGAGCTCGGATGCGCTATCCGGCCGCGACGGGCGGGTGTGGTTACGGGTGACCGGCCACGGTTCTAGCTCAGCGCGTGTCGCGTTCGGCGATGACGCAGCGGTGGCGGGTGGATTGGTCGGTTTCAGTTGCACCGGACCGGTGTTCTGCGCCGACGCGATCGCCGATCCGCTCACCGGCATGGAATCGGCTCTTGCCGTGACGAATTCACTGCGGTGCGGCGGTGGGGAGACCATCGACGTGGTGATGGCCGATGTCGCCGCGACCTATGCGGCGTTGCCGACGGAGGCGTCGCCGTCGCTGACACCGCCGGCGCTGCCGAAACCGCCGCCGCCCACCCCGGCCGCCGCGGCCCTGGGAGCCGACAATGCTGCTGTGGAAGCCCTTGTTGCTCAACGCTGCTCGGTGCCATGCTGATTCAGCGGGCCCGGCTCCTGGACGGTCGCCTCGTCGACATCAGGGTGGGTGAGACGATCGAGGAGATCGCCGGTGAACTGAGCCCGCGTACCGCCGAGACGATATTCGACGCCGCCGGTGGCGCGGTCATACCTGGACTGCACGATCACCATGTTCATCTGCGCGCAGCGGCGGCGGCGTTGGATTCCGTTCATGTCGGGCCCGCCGTGGTCCACGGTCGCGATCAGCTCGCCCAGGTGCTCGGTCAGGCCCAGATTGGCGACGACGGATGGGTCCGCGCGGTCGGTTACCACGAATCCGGAGCCGGACCGTTAGACCGGCAGCTGCTCGACACCCTCAGTCCCGCTGTGCCGGTACGGATTCAGCATCGCAGTGGCGTGCTGTGGTACCTCAACTCGGCGGGCCTGGCCGCCGTGGGTCTGCCTGACCATCCCGACGGCAGACTGCGCAGCTACGACAACTGGTCGGACGCGGTCGCCCGCCGCGATACGTCCCTGGCCGAGGTGAGCCGCCGGCTCCTCCAATGCGGCGTCACCGGTGTCACCGACGCCACGCCGGATCTGGGCGCCGATGACATCGTCACCCTCACCGAGGAACACCGGCACGGGGGCCTGCACCAACGGGTGCACTGGCTGGCGCCGGGAAAGCGCATTCTGCACGATGATGCGCTCGACCTCGACGAGCTCATCGCGTGGATCGCGGCTACACACGCCGAGCGCCGTCCTGTCGCCGTGCATTGCGTGACCGCCCCGCAGCTGGTCGTCACCCTCGCAGCGTTGCGCGCCGCCGGCACTCACCCGGGCGACCGCATCGAGCATGCCGCGGTGGTACCCGAAGACGGCATCGCCCAGCTCGCCGAACTCGGCGTCTTGGTAGTGACCCAGCCGAACTTCGTCGCGGAGCGCGGCGATCAATATCTCTGCGACGTCGAACCCGAGGATCTGCCGGCCCTGTGGCGGCTGGCGTCGTTGCGGCAGGCCGGTGTTCGGGTGGCTCTCTCGACCGACTTCCCGTTCGGCGGTTCCGATCCGTGGGCAGCGATGCGCGCGGCCGTCCACCGGACCACGGGGAGCGGCGCGGTCCTCAACACCGGTGAACGAGTCTCGGCCACAACGGCTCTGGCGATGTTCACCGGCAGCGCCGAGCACCCCGACCTGCCACGAACGGTGGCGGCCGGCCAGCCTGGTCACCTGTGTGTCCTGGCTGCTCCACCGGCCGACGTGCTCGATGCCCTCGACGCCGAGTTGGTGCGCGCCGCCATCGTCGATGGGCATCTTCACCTCAGGAACTGATGGCCGGCGGCCACGGAGCCCCCCGTGCCTACGCACGAGGGGCTCCGCGGTGGTCGGCAAGCGCCGGATCAGGGCTTGTGCACGACCTTGCCGTTCCCGACCGCCCGAACCTTGTTGCTATTACCGGGACCCGCGGTGGCGGAGTTGAGATTGCCGACCGCGGTTGCGGTGTTGTGGCTGGACACCGGGCCCGTGCCGCTCTCATCGCCGGCGTTTGCGGTGTTCTGGTAGCCGATCGCGGTGGCGTGGTTGCCGTCACCGTGGTTGGCGTAAACCAGATTGCCGGTGCCGAGACCAACCGCACGGTTGTGGTTGCCGGTCACGGCAGTTGCGCTGGTGCCGGCGCCGGCGGCCAAGGCCTGGTTGGAATTGCCGTCGGATGCGTCCGCCTCGGCGTTGGTTCCCGTGGCGACTGCGACGTTGCCGTTTCCACCCGAGGCGGTCGATGACGGTTCGTCGCCGCCGGCGAAGCCGAGGATCGCCAGGTTGTGATTGCCTTGAACCGCATATGTATACGGTTCATAGCCGCCGGTGAGGAATTGCAGCGCCGCGTTGCCGTTGCCGTTGCTAGCCTGCGCCTCGCTGTAGCTGCCAAGACTCAGGAGATTGAGCGCGAAGTTGCCGCTGCCCGAGGAGGCCTGGGATCCGGTTACGTCGCCAGCGGTGAGTGCGTTGATGGCCACGTTGTGGGTGCCGTCGTAGGCGTTGGCCGAGCTCTGGTAGCCGCCGATGGCGGTGGCTCGGTTGAAGTTGCCGTCATAGGCTGATGCCGAGTCACCCGCGCCGATTGCGCTGGCCAAGTTGAAGTTTCCGGTCGTACTGGGGGAGTTCGTGTCGGCGGTGCTGGCGTCGGTGCCATTGCCGAGAGCCAGGGCCACGTCGGCGATGCCGCTCTCGGCATCGGCCTTGCTGTTCACCCCGACGGCCAAGGCCAGGTCCCCGTTGCCTGCCGCGGTCGCGACACTTCCCACGCCCCAGGCCACCGCGAGGGACAACGTACCCGTAGCGGTGCAGTGCGAATTCCCCGAGTGAAGGTTTATCGTTCCGAGGGCCACGCACCCATCCGCTTTGGCCGGCGCCGAGGACCCCATCGCCATGACGCCAAACGCGGCCGCCCCGAGAGCACATAATCCCGCACGCAGCACCAATTGGCTGGTGCCAACGGATTCCAGCTTTCTTCCGTTATGTCTCAACACAGCATCCACTCCTAGGCCGTGAACTCTTCAGGTATCAGCACGGAGGTAAGCTGAATGCAGACTTAGAACAGCATAAGTTTCAACTAAGTAATTCCGTATGGATTGCTGTGAGATTCCTGGTGCACTGTGGTGCAACGGAACATCGCCGAACCGGGTAGCTCAACCAGTCCGAACCCGCACGGTATGCGCCCGATTGAGTTATGTCGTTGACATTTGCGAAATTTGGCGTCCCGCTTTCAATCAGGAACTGGTCGGTAGCTCGCGGAATGGCGTATTGCGGTACGGCTCAGGCTCTTTCGGAAGACCCAGGACACGTTCTCCGACGATGTTGCGCTGGATCTGGTCGGTGCCGCCGCCGATCGAGGTGAAATAGGCATTCAGCGTCCGGAAGGTCACCGCGTCGCCGACCGGGTTGTCCGGACCGCACAGCATCGCCTCCGCACCGATGATCTCGGTCTGCACCCTGGCCGTCTCGTGCAGGATCCGCGACATCGCAATCTTGCCCAACGCCAGCAGCGTGGCGGCCTCTGTTCGGTCAGGAGTCGCCTTGGCCCGCTGGGTGTTCCACCGGTTCACCGCCGCGTACGCCTCGACGCGAGCGATCTCCTGGCGGACGAATCCATCGCCGAGAGTTCCCGCGGCGCGGGCCATTCCGACCATGCTGTCGGAATCCTTCTGCGGTTTACGCGCCGCGCGCGATGTGCGAGCCAGATCGCCCATCAACCGCCGCTCGTAGGCCAGCGCCACCTGCAACACCGACCAGCCACCGCCCGGCTCACCGACGAGGTTGGTGTCGGGAACCCGGGCGTCGGAGATGAACACCTCGTTGAACTCCGACTCACCGGTGATCTGGTGGATCGGGCGCACCTCGACCCCGGCCTGGCGCATGGGGAACATGAAGAAGCTGATCCCGTTGTGCTTGGGCACATCCCAATCGGTCCGCGCTACCAGCAGGCCGTAGTCCGCCGTCTTGGCGAACGAGGTCCACACCTTCTGCCCGTTGATCACCCAGTCGTCGCCGTCGCGATCGGCACGGGTGCGCAGCCCAGCCAGATCGGAGCCGGCACCGGGCTCGGAATACAGCAGGCACCATTTGGTCTCGCCGCGGATCGACGGCGGGATCAGGCGCCGCTTCTGCTCGTCGGTCCCCAGGTCGTGCAGGGTGCAGGCGAACAGGTTGGCCCGGTCATGGCCGGTTCCCGGGGCCCCCGCTGCGGCGAATTCGGCTGCCACAATGCGTGATTGAGCGTCGCTGCAGCCCCGTCCCCACCACTGCGGCTCCCAACTGGGCACCGCCCAGCCGGCGTCGAACACCAGCTGTGCCCAAGTGGACCGGTCCATGGCGGGATCCCAGTTGGCGGACAGCCAGCTGCGGACCTCGTCGCGCAACGAGTCGTCGTTCAGCACTGCGCCTCCCGGAGTTGCACGTAGCGTTCCCGGTGCCAGGCCGGATCGCCGAACAGTTGGGCGTCGGTGCGGGCGCGCCGCAGGTACAGGTGCGCCGGGTGTTCCCAGGTGAAGCCGATGCCGCCGTGCACCTGGATCATGGTGGCCGCCACCGTCACGAACGCTTCGGAGCAGAACGCCTGCGCCAGAGCGAGATCCATCACGCGGTCGGGTTCACCGGCGTCGAAGGCGGCGGCGACGTGACGCGCCGCCGACAGTGCCGACTCGGCCTCGAGCAGCATGTCGGCGCACATGTGCTTGACCGCCTGGAAGCTGCCGATCGCGCGGCCGAACTGCAGGCGGGTCTTGGCGTAGTCGACGGCCATCCGCATCGCGTGCATCGCGCCGCCGGCCTGCTCGCCGAGCAGGGCGACCGAGGTTCGGTCCAGTGCGTCCTCGAGCGCTGTGCGCGCAGCGCCGACGGAGCCCACCAGCTTGGCCGGGGTGTCGGCCAGCGTGAGGCGGCCCTGCTTGCGGGTCTGGTCGACGGTGTTGAGCGCGGTGACCTCGAGGCCGGGAGCGTCGGATTCGACCGCGAACACACCGTCGGCGGCGGTCACGTAGAACCGCTGGGCGATCCCCGCGTCCAGCACATGGGCCTTGGTGCCGGACAACAGCCACCGCTGTCCGTCGGCGCATGCGGCGGTGGCCACCGTGGCGGGCCGAATCGCGCCCGGTTCCGCATGGGCGACGGTGGCAATCAGCTCGCCGGCGGCGATACGTGGCAGGGCCTCGGCTTGTTCGGCCGGATCATCGAGTGCCAGAAGCAGATTCGTGCTGAATAGCGTCGACAGGTATGGGGCGCACAGCAGTGACCGTCCCATCGCCTCCATCACCACTGCGGCTTCGGTCAATCCGGCGCCCGAACCGCCGAGCTCGTCGGGGATCAGCAGCCCGACGACGCCCATCGCCGCGAGTTCGGCCCACACCGCCGGGTCGTAACCGGTGTCGCCGGCCATCAGCCGGCGCACCTCGGCCTCCGGCGAGCGCTTGGCCAGCAGGTCGGCGACGGCGCCGGCCAGATCGCGCTGCTGGGTGGTCAGGACCGCGGACATCGCTGATCAGCTCCTGAACAGATGCGGGCGCAGGCTTGCGCACTGACTGTCGAAGAACGCCGTCGAGACGTCGGCCTTCGGGGCGATGCCGTCGAAGCCGTGGAACGCTCCCGGCACCACGTGTACCTCGCACGGCACGGCGGCTTCCTGAAGCCGGGCGGCGTACGCGAGGTCTTCGTCGTGGAAGAGGTCCAGGGTGCCGACGCCGAGCCAGGCCGGCGGCAACCCCGCCAGATCGCTGCGCCGCGCCGGCACCGCCAGCGCCGGGTCGGCACCGCCGAGATAGGACGTCCAGCCGAACCGGTTGCTGGTGGCGTTCCATAACCGGTGGCCGGGATCGTCGAGATGGCGGCCCACACTGCGGTCGTCGAGCATGGGATACACCAGCACCTGGAACACCGGTTGCACCTCGCCGCGGTCGCGGGCCAGCAGCGCCAGCGCAGCGGCCAGGCCGCCGCCGGCGCTGGCCCCGCCGATCGCGACCCGATCCCCGTCGACCCCCGGCAGGCCGGCCAGCCACCGCAGCACCGTGTAGCAGTCCTCCAGCGGAGCCGGGTACGGGTGCTCGGGTGCCAGCCGGTAGTCGACGGAGGCCACCGTGATCTGGAGCCGCTCGACGAACCGGCGGCACAGCGCGTCGTCCTGGGCCGCGGTTCCCAACACGTATCCGCCGCCGTGGATCCACACCAGGCCAGGGGTAGGTCCGCTCGCTCCGGCGGGGCGGTACAGGCGCACCCCGACCCCGCTCGGCAGGGTCAGCACCTCGACCCCGTCGGATTTGGCCCGGGCCAGCGCGGTCAGCCGACGCAGCATCGGCAGCGTCCATGCCGAGATCAGTGCGCGAGGGACGAATCGGGCGGCTTTGCGCAGTTCGGGATGGATGTCGGTCGCGGCCACGTGGCCCAGTATGCCCAGCTGTAGTCCCGGCCAGTGCCGCGGGGCCTTGCTCGGCAACGGCACCGTCAGTATCGTAAGGTCCGCTATTACGGAACGATGCGTAGCGTAATTATCGGTCCGCGGAGAGGAAAGCACCTGTGACGCCCAATCCCTATGTGGGCCGGCCGTTCACGTCTTCCGACGAGGAGATCGCCACCGCGCTGGAACAGGTCAGCATCCCGACCCTGCTGCTCTCGCTGGTGCACATCACCGGCGATCCGCGCTTCATCCGCGAATTCCGCCAAAACGGCGTGTTCCTCAACGAGGTGCAGGGCTTCATGTCCGAGGAGGACAAGGCCAAGGCCCGCGCCGCCGCACTTCCGGTGATCGCCGACTACCGCGACCGCGGCTGCCTGGGACCTGTCGCGCTGAGCCCGGAGCTGATCGCGGAGATGCTCGACTGGGCGGCGTGTGAGCCCGTCGACGACGAATACCGGCCCATGGTGCTCGAAGAGATGGATCTCGAGGGCGTCGACCCACGCCGCCCGACCGCCCTGGATCCCGACGCGGCCGCGGATTTCCCCGTCGTCGTCATCGGGTGCGGCGAATCCGGGCTGCTTGCCGGAATCCGACTCAAGCAGGCCAATATTCCGTTCACCATCATCGAGAAGAACGCCGGACCAGGCGGAACATGGTGGGAGAATAGCTATCCCGGCGCCCGGGTCGACGTCGCCAATCACTTCTACTGCTACAGCTTCGAACCCAGCAACAACTGGTCGCACTACTTCGCCGAGCAGCCCGAGCTGCGCACCTACTTCGAGTCCGTCCTGGCCAAACATGAACTCGGCGAGGACGTCCGGTGGCGCACCGAGGTGATCGCCGCGCAATGGAGCGACGACGACAGCGCGTGGCAGGTGCGGGTGCGTGCCTCCGACGGCGCCGAGTCGACCATCCGCGCCAGGGCGGTCATCACCGCCGTCGGTCAGCTGAACCGGCCCGCCATTCCCGATATCCCCGGTGCTGCGGAGTTCACCGGGCCGGCGTTTCACTCCGCCGCCTGGGACCACTCCGTGGACCTGACCGGCAAGCGGGTCGCCCTGATCGGCGCGGGCGCCAGCGGTTTCCAGATCGCCCCCGCCATCGCCGACCGCGTGGCGCACCTGACCGTGTTCCAGCGCACCGCGCAGTGGATGTTCCCCAACCCGATGTACCACGACAGCGTTCCCGACGGGGTGCGCTGGGCGATGGACCACCTGCCGTATTACGGCAGGTGGTACCGCTTCCTGGTGATGTGGCCGGGCGCCGACAAGGGTCTGGAAGCGGCCCGCGTCGACCCGGATTACGCCCACCCCGACGATCCGAACTATGCGGTCAGCGAGATCAACGCCATCGCCCGGATCATGTTCACCGACTGGATCACCACCCAGGTCGGTGACGATCAGGAGCTGCTGGACAAGGTGCTCCCGGACTATCCCGCGACGGGCAAACGCACGTTGCAGGACAACGGAACCTGGCTGAAGACACTGCGTCGCGACGATGTCGAGCTGGTCCGCACCCCGATCGAACGCATTACCGAGCACGCGGTCGTCACCGCCGACGGCACCAGCCATGAGGTGGACGTCATCGTCTACGCGACCGGTTTCCGCGCCACCGAGGTGCTCTTCCCGATGGCGATCACCGGCCGCGACGGCGCGGACCTGCGCGCGATGTGGGGACAGCGGCCGGCGGCCCACCTGGGTATCACCGTGCCCGGATTCCCGAATTTCTTCATGCTCTACGGGCCCGGTAACCACCTGGCCCATGGCGGCAGCCTGATCTTCAACTCCGAGTTGCAGATGCGCTACATCAACTCCTGCCTGGCCGAGCTGGTCGCCAACGACTGGTCGGCGATCGAGCCGACCGCCGAGGCCACCGCGCACTGGCACCGGCGCCATCAGGCCGAGATCGCCACCATGGTGTGGTCGCACCCGTCGATCGAGCATTCGTACTTCAAGAACGCCGACGGCGAGATCCACACCGTCAGCCCGTGGCGGCTGCCGGTGTACTGGAACCTGGTGCGCGAACCGGACTGGTCCGATTTCGTTGTGACCAAAGGGGAGTGAGGGCGGGCGTATGCGTGCGGTGCTGATCGACACACCAGGGACGGTGCGGGTCGACAACTGGCCCGACCCGGTGCTGCCCGGACCGGACGGGGCGATCGTCGCGGTGACCGCGGCCGCGATCTGCGGTTCGGACCTGCACTTCTACGACGGCGACTACCCGCTGTTCGCACCGGTGTCGCTGGGCCACGAGGCCATCGGCACCGTGGTCGAGGCGGGACCGCAGGTGCACACCGTCGAGGTGGGCGACCAAGTGCTGGTCTCTTCGGTGGCCGGCTGCGGCTCCTGTGCTGGCTGCGCCACCCACGACCCCATCCGGTGCACGTCGGGGCCGCAGATCTTCGGTTCGGGGGTGCTGGGCGGGGCGCAGGCCGAACTGTTGGCCGTCCCGGCCGCGGATTTCCAGCTGCTGAAGATGCCGGAGAACATCGGCACCGAAGCGGCCCTGCTGCTGACCGACAATCTGGCTACCGGGTGGGCGGCCGCCAAACGCGCCGACATTCCGGTCGGCGGCACCGCGGTGGTCATCGGACTGGGCGCGGTGGGACTGTGCGCGCTGCGCAGCGCGCTGTTCCTCGGTGCGGCAAGGGTATTCGCCGTCGACCCCGTCGCGGCCCGCCGGGATCGTGCGGCCGGGTTCGGTGGCACCCCGATCGATGCGCCTGCGGCGCAGGCGGTCATGGAGGCGACTGGTGGCGTTGGCGCCGACGCGGTGATCGACGCGGTCGGCAACGACACCTCGCTGAACGACTCGCTGGCTACCGTGCGGGCGGGCGGCACCGTCTCGGTGGTCGGGGTGCACAACCTCGACCCGTACCCGTTCCCCGCGCTGACGGCGCTGCTTCGCAGCCTCACCCTGCGCATGACGACCGCGCCGGTGCAGCAGACCTGGCCGGAACTGATCCCGCTGCTGCAGAACGGCCGTCTCGACATGTCGGGCATCTTCACCACCACGCTGCCGCTCGCGCAGGCCGCCGACGGGTACGCCGCCGTCGCCTCGCGATCGGGTGAACACGTGAAAGTTCTGCTCACACCGTGAATTTGCGTCACACCGACCCGTCTCGGGGGTACGCTCGCGCAATGACGGCCCGACCGGATGTCCGGTACCCCGGACCCACCATGTGGACACGCGCCCGCTGGTTGCTGGAGGCCACGCCCGCCGACTATCTGCTCGCGGTGAGTGTGGCCACCGCCCAGTTGCCCGTCATCGGGCGGCACCTGGAGCCGCTTGGTGCGGCCACTGCCATGAGCGTGTGGGGAACGCGACACCTGCCCGACTTCGTCGGTGCGGCCGCCCGGTCTCTACTGCAGCCCGGCTCCGGTGAGATCCGCAAGACTCAACGCGAGAGCACCAACGCGGTGTCCGAGGCCGCGCTGCGCGGGGTCGTCGCGCCGGAGGATCTCGACATCGAGTGGCCTGCCCCGGACCGGACGCCGCCGGTGTGGAAAGCCCTCGAACACCGCAAGAACCTGTATCGGGGCTCGGTCCGCTACGGCGACCACCCGACCCAGCAGCTCGACGTCTGGCGACGCAAGGATCTGCCTGCCGAGCCGGCGCCGGTGCTGCTGTTCGTCCCGGGCGGGGCGTGGGTGCACGGCAGCAGGATCCTGCAGGGGTACGCGCTGATGTCGCACCTGGCCGACATGGGTTGGGTCTGCCTGTCGATCGATTACCGGGTCGCCCCACACCACCGCTGGCCGCGCCACATCCACGACGTCAAGGCGGCCATCGCCTGGGCCCGCGCCAACGTCGACCGGTTCGGCGGCGACCGTAATTTCGTTGCGGTGGCCGGCTGTTCGGCCGGTGGCCACCTGGCCGCGCTGGCCGGACTGACCATCGACGACCCGGAGTACCAAGCGCACCTTCCGGAGGGCTCGGACACCTCCATCGACGCCGTGGTGGGCATCTACGGCCGCTACGACTGGGAAGACCGCTCGACCACCGAACGCGCCCGCTTCGTCGACTTCCTCGAACGCGTCGTGGTCAACAAGCGCCAGGATCGCCACGGTGAGGTGTTCCGCAAGGCGTCCCCAATCGCGCGCATCCACCCCGATGCGCCGCCGTTCCTGGTGGTGCACGGCTCCGGTGACAGCGTCATCCCGGTCGAACAGGCCCGCAGTTTCGTCGACCAGCTGAGTTCGGTATCCCGATCACCCGTCAGCTACGCCGAATTACCCGGTGCCGGGCACGGTTTCGACATGATCGACGGTGCGCGCACCGGGTCGGTGGCCACCGCGATCGGATTGTTCCTCACCCAGATCCACCGCGACCGGGCCGTGTCGTCGGCCAAAGAGGTCATCTGAGTCCAGGCCGGCTGTAGGGTCCCGATAGGGAGGTGCCGCCGTGAAAAGGGTTCGACGGTGAAGAGGCTCAGGGGCTGGGACGCGGTGTTGCTGTACACCGAGGCGCCCAACGTGCACATGCACACCCTCAAGGTGGCGGTCATCGAACTGGAGGACCTCGCCGGGCGAAGTTTCGGCGTCGGGGAGTTCCGGCAGGTGATCAGGGGCCGGCTCTACAAGCTGGATCCGTTCCGCTATCAGCTGGTCAACATTCCGTTCCAGTTCCACCACCCGATGTGGCGGGAGAACTGCGACGTCGACCTCGACTACCACATCCGGCCGTGGCGGGTGGCCGAACCGGGTGGGCGCCGCGAACTCGACGAGGCCATCGGGCAGATCGCCAGCACCCCACTGGACCGCAGCCGGCCGTTGTGGGAGATGTACTTCGTCGAAGGGCTTGCCGGCGGCCGAATCGCCGTGGTCGGCAAGATCCACCACGCGCTTGCCGACGGGGTTGCCTCGGGCAACCTGATGGCCCGCGGAATGGACCTGCAGAGCGGCCCCGACCCCGACCAGGAATTCCCTACCGATCCCGCACCGACCCGTGGTGAGCTGGTGCGATCGGCCTTCGTCGACCACCTTCGCCAGATCGCCAGGCTGCCTGGCGTGCTCAAGTACACCGCCGCAGGCCTGAACCGGGTGCGCCGCAGCGACCGTAAGCTCTCTCCGGAGCTGACCATGCCGTTCACGCCGCCGCCCAGCTTCCTCAACCACATGCTCACCCCTGAAAGGCGTTTTGCCACAGCAACATTGGCCTTGGCTGACATCAAGGTGACCAGCAAGCACCTCGGCGTGACGATCAATGACCTGGTGCTGGCGATCGCCGCGGGTGCGCTGCGGACCTTGCTGCTGCGTTACGACGGCGTCGCCGATCACCCGCTGCTCGCCTCGGTGCCGGTCAGCTTCAACTTCGACCCGGACCGGGTGTCGGGCAACTACTTCACCGGCATGATGGTGGCGCTTCCCGTCGAGGTGGCCGACCCGCTGGAGCGGGTGCGCCAGACGCACGACGCGGCGGTGACGGCCAAGGAGGGCCACCACTTGGTCGGCCCAGAACTGATCAGCCGCTGGTCGGCCTACCTGCCACCGGCCCCGGCGCAGAAGTTGTTCACCTGGCTGTCCACCAAGGACGGCCAGAACAAGGTGCTGAACCTGCCGATCTCCAACGTCCCCGGACCGCGGCAACCGGGCCGGGTCGGCGGGGCTCTGGTCACCGAGATCTATTCGGTGGGACCGCTGACCACCGGCAGCGGGTTGAACATCACCGTGTGGAGTTATGTCGACCAGCTCAACATCTCGGTGCTCACCGACGGCGCCACCGTCACCGATCCGCACGAGGTCACCGCGGCAATGCTGGCAGCGTTCGCCGAGATCCGTATGGCGGCAGGACTTCCCGCGGAACTCACGGTTGTCGAGACCGCAATGCCGCAGGTGGCGACCTAGGGTTCTTCGGCGCTGTCGTCCTCGCGCTCGATGGCCAACTGATGCCGGAAGCCCAGCAACACACCGGAGATGAGTGAGATCGAGATGACGGCCTCGGCGATGAAGAACGAACCGAAGTCGATGATCGAGCCGATCGGCGGGTTGCCCGGCACCGCGTTGCGCAGCGGGATCAACGCGAACAAGATGGCCGCCATCATCGAGCAGGCCGGGAAGATCAGTCCGCGCTTCCAGTGCAGCACGTAGTAGCCGGCCACGACGGCGGCTGCCGCCAGGCCGAGCATCAGCACCATGATGAACACCGCGAAGACCAATGTCGGTGTGCTGCGGTGGATGTCGAGACCCACCACGGTGCCGGTGCCGTCGGGTGAGCGCAGCTGCGTGGGGGAGACCTGGAAGAACGGGTCGGTGTTGTACAACGTCAGCGCGACGGGCAGTTCGGTGCCGTCGGGGCGGGTGAGGTGCACCTCGAGGTCGGTCAGGTAGTGGTCGAAGGGATAGTTGGTGAAGGCGCCGTTCATCTGGATGCGCTGCTCGGCATCGGGCGCGGCCTCACCGGCCTTGATCGTCGTCTGCCAGTTGCCCACCGCATTGGTCAGCATCGCCGCGTCGTCGGCGAAGCTGCTGCCATTGCCGACGGCCAGCGCCCCGTATGGGCGCACGTGCACCAGTGTCACCGACAACGCCTGCGTCGAGGAGTCCACTTTGGTGATCCAGGCGGTCACCTCCACCCGGTCCGGGTTGTCGAAATCCCCGAAGTAGCTCTGCTGGTTGGTGGTCTGCCTGCTGGCGATGTAGCCGCTGAGGCTCGCGACGATCCCGATGACCAGTACGACGGCGACCGACACCAGCCGTCGCACGCCGATCGCGCGAACCCGCTCGACGTGATTACGCATCAGGAGTCGTCTCTTCCTTGGGCATCTTGCTGGCATACACCCACGACAAGAACTGCCCTACCGCCTCGGCCGAATGGTGTGCCCGCGGTGAGGAGAAGATGTCGAACGCGTGTTGGGCGCCGGGCAGTTCGGCGTAGAGCACCGGTGCCTGCGACACCGCGCGCAGCTCGGCGACGAAGTCGCGGGCCTCACCGACCGGGATCAGCGAGTCGTTCACGCCGTGCAGCACGAAGAACGGCGGCGCGTCCGGGCGCAGCCGGCGGAGCGGGGAGGCATCGGTGTAGATCTTGCGGAACCGGCTGAACTGCCGCTTGACGACCAGACGTTCCAGGTAGCCGATGAACTCGCGACGGCCGTTGCCGTGGGTGGTGTACCAGTCGTAACGGCCGTACACCGGGACCGCGGCAACCACCGAGGTGTCGGCGTCGGGAAAACCGGGCTGGTACTGGGGATCTCCAGCGGTGAGCGCCGCCAGCGCCGCCAGGTGGCCGCCGGCCGAACCGCCGGTGATGGCCACGAAATCGGGATCGCCACCGTAGTCGGCGATGTTCTCCTTGACCCACTTCAGCGCCCGTTTGACGTCGACGATGTGGTCGGGCCAGGTGTGGGCGGGGCTGACCCGGTAGTTCATCGCCACGCAGATCCAGCCCCGGTCGGCGAGGTGGCTCATCAGGGGATAGGCCTGGGGCCGTCGCCAGCCGATCGCCCACGCCCCGCCTGGCACCTCGAGCAGCACCGGTGCCTTGCCGTCGCGGGGCAGGTCGCGGCGGCGCCACACATCGGCCAGGTTCGCCCTGCCGTGCGGGCCGTAGCTGATGATGTTGGTCTTCTCGACGTAGCGCCGGCGCGACCAGGTGGTGCGCCAGGCGGTGGGCCGGCCCGACGGCGATGGTGCACTGGGCAAGGTGTCGAGGACGTCGGCGAAATCCTCACCGAGTCCGTCCACGAGTGCGGCGCGCAACACCGGGCGTGGTGTGGTCATGCCGCGGCGCTGGATCGCACCGAGGATCAGCCATGACAACCCCGTCAGGACCAGCGCCGCGATCCCGCGCCGACTGCGGAAGTCGCCGCGCAGGCCGCGGCGCGCGGCGTCCAGCATCGAGGCGGTCAGGTAGAGCATCGGTACTTCCGAGGTCGGCCAGCCGACCCAGAACACCGCGAGTGTCTTGTAGCCCTTTCGGCCCAGGGGTTTAAAGCCGTTGGCGGCGTTGAGGAATTCGAGGATGGCGCGCACCAGGGGACGCGGGCGCCGTGCCTTAGCCGTCAGACGGGCGAGCGATGAGTTCATTGCGCAGGATCTTGCCAGTGCTGCCGCGCGGCAGCTCGCTCAGGATGGTGATCTCGCGGGGCACCTTGTAGTTGGCCAGGTTCTGGCGGACGTGGTCCCTGAGGTCGTCGGGGGTGGCGGCCGACGTGTCGGCAAGTACCACGAACGCGGCCAGCCGCTGGCCGTACTGCTCGTCGTCCACGCCGAGCACCGTCGCCTCGGCGACGCCGGGGTGGGCTGCCAGCGTCTTTTCCACCTCGATCGGGTAGACGTTCTCGCCGCCGGAGACGATCATCTCGTCGTCACGGCCGACCACGAACAGCCGGCCCGCGTCGTCGAGGCGGCCGATATCGCCCGAGGACATGTACCCGTCGTGGAAGTCCTTGGTGTTACCCGCAGAACCCGATGAGGTGTAGCCGTCGAACTGGGTGGAGTTCTTGACGTAGATCCGCCCGACCTCGCCGGTGGGGACGTCGTTGAATTCGTCGTCGTAGATCCGGATCTCGGTGCCGACCGCCGGCTTGCCCGCGGTGTCGGGTGCCGCGCGAAGGTCCGCCGGGGTGGCGGTGGCGATCATCCCGGCCTCGGTCGCGTTGTAGTTGTTGTAGATGACGTCGCCGAACTCGTCCATGAACCGGGTGACGACGTCGGGGCGCATCCGCGATCCGGAGCATGCCGCGAAACGCAGGGAATCGCAGCTGTAGCGGTGGCGCACCTCGTCGGGCAGGTCCATGATGCGGTCGAACATCACCGGCACTACACACAAACCGGTGGCTTTGTGCTTGTCGACCAGGGCGAGCGTCGCCTCCGGGTCGAACTTGCGCCGGGTCACCACCGTGCACGCCATCGCTGAGGCGAACACCAGCTGGGAGAAGCCCCAGGCGTGGAACATCGGGGCGACGACGACGGTGGTCTCACCGATCCGCCACGGGGTGCGCGCCAGGATGGCGACGAGGTTGCCGGCCCCACCACCGGAATGCTTGGCGCCCTTCGGCGTTCCGGTGGTGCCCGAGGTCAGCAGGATGAGCCGGCTGGTGCGACCGGACTTCGTGGCGCGCTGCCCGGCGTGCTCGGTGATCAGCTTCTCGACGGTGGCGGCCTCGGTGGGGGAGTCCGTCCACGCCAGGATCCGGCTGGCCTGCGGTCGGTCGGCCAGCGCCCGGTCCACCGACGCGGCGAACTCCTCGTCGTAGATGATGACGTCGGCGCGTTCCCGGTTGACCACCTCGGCCAGCGCCGGCCCGGCGAAGGCGGTGTTGAGCAGCAGCACGTCGGCGCCGATGCGGGTGGCGGCGATCAGCGACTCGACGAAGCCGCGGTGGTTGCGGGCCATGATGCCGACTGTTTGGGGGGCACCGGACGGCAACCGTTGCAGGGCGGCGGCCAGGGCGTTGGCGCGCGCGTCGAGTTCCCGCCAGGTCAGCGAGCCCAGCTCGTCGATCAGGCCGGGGCTGTCCGGGCGGCGGGCGGCGGCGGTGGCGAAGCCGGTGGCGATCGACAGCCCCTCGGCGCGGGCGGCGGCCACCATCGCGACGATCCGGTCCGGGCGCATGGGCGTCAGAAAGCCAGCCCTGGCCAAGGTGACGACGGCGTCGCCGACGGAGGTGAGCCGGGACAGCAGATCCATCAGCCGATGACCGGAAGACGGCGGTGGGCGGCCAGGTCGTCGAGCGCGGTCTGCATGACCGCGCGCACGTGCGCGTCGACGGCGTCGATATCGGGATTCTCGCCGAACATCTCGGTGATGTGGATCGGTTCGAGCACCTGCATGACGATCTTGGTGGGCAGCGGCAGGTTCACGGGCAGGACCGCGCTCAGCCCGAACGGGAAACCGAATGAGATGGGCAGGATCTTGGACCGCAGCAGCTTGTCCAGTCGCAGCAGCTTGGCCAGGCCGGTGCCGCGGGACAGGTAGAGCTGGCTCTCCTGGCCGCCGATCGCCACCGTTGGCACGATCGGGACACCGGCGTTGATGGCGGCCTTGACGTAGCCGGTGCGCCCGTCGAAGTCGATCTTGTTCTCCGCGAACGTCGGTCGGTACACGTCGTAGTCGCCGCCGGGGAAGACCACCACCACACCGCCGGAGCGCAACGCTTCGTCGGCGTTGGCGGGGTTGGCGCGGATGAAGCCGGTACGGATGAAGTAGTCGGCCGTCGGACCGACCATGAGCAGGTCGTGGCTCAGGGTGTAGATCGGCCGGTCATAACCGAACGTGTCGTAGAAGTCCAGCGCGAACACCGGTACGTCCATCGGGAACAGGCCGCCGGAGTGGTTGGACACCACCAGCGCGCCACCCGGCGGGAAGTTCTGCAGCCCGCGGACCTCGCTGCGGTGGTAGAGCTTCAGGAACGGGCGCAGCACGCCCATGGTGCGCTCCACCAGGTGCGGATCCCACTTCGCCGTTTCGGCGCGGGTTGCCTCGGTTGCGCTCACACAGCCCCCTGCAGATTGAAACGTGTTCTAGTTTTCGATCGTACCGGTCTGCCCACGGCAGCCATACCGCGATCTATACGATTCGGACGTGAGCGAAAACGCCGTTACCGAAGAGCCCGCCGTCCTCACCGAGCAGCGTGGCCGCATCCTGATCATCACTATCAACCGGCCGAAGGCCAAGAACGCCGTCAACGCCGCCGTCAGCAATGGCCTGGCTGCCGCGATGGACCGGCTCGACGACGAGGCCGGCCTGTCGGTGGGCATCGTCACCGGTGCCGGCGGCTCGTTCTGCGCCGGAATGGACCTCAAAGCCTTCGCCCGCGGCGAGAACGTGGTGGCCGAGGGCCGGGGGCTGGGCTTCACCGAGCGTCCCCCGGCCAAGCCGCTGATCGCCGCCGTCGAGGGCTACGCGCTGGCCGGCGGAACCGAGCTGGCGCTGGCCACCGATCTGATCGTGGCCGCCAAGGACTCCGCCTTCGGTATCCCCGAGGTCAAGCGCGGCCTGGTGGCCGGTGGTGGCGGCCTGCTGCGCCTACCGCAGCGCATCCCCTACCAGATCGCCATGGAGCTGGCCCTGACCGGCGACAACCTGCCCGCCGAACGGGCCCACGAGTTGGGCCTGGTCAACGTCCTGGCCGAGCCGGGTCATGCACTGGAGGCGGCGATCGAGCTGGCCGAGCGAATCACCGCCAACGGCCCGCTGGCGGTGGCCGCCACCAAGCGGATTATCACCGAGTCGCGCGCCTGGAGTCCCGAGGAGCAGTGGGACAAGCAAGGCAGGATTCTGATGCCGGTGTTCACCTCCAACGACGCCAAGGAAGGTGCCATCGCCTTCGCCGAGAAGCGGGCGCCGAACTGGACCGGCAGCTGAGGTAGCTCCCCGACTCAGACCCCTGCCCGACGGTCTGACTCAGACCCCTGCGCCCACGACGAAGTCCCACGGGTCGCCGTCGCGGGCCGCGGCCAGTGCGAGCCGGCCCAGCCGGCGGGCGTGCAGCGCGGTGTCGCCGAATTCGTCGACCCAGCTGCGCGCCCGCATCGTGGCCAGCCACAGCCGGTGCTCGATCGTCACGCCGATCGCGCCGTGCAGCTGGTGGGCGGCGGTGATCACAGCCGGCACCACGCGGCCCAGTGTCACTTTCGCTACCGTGACGGCGTAGTGGGTCCGGGGGCTGTCGAAGCCGTAGTCGACGGCGGCGGCGACCGCGAGCTCGGTGGCCGCGCGGGCGCGCTCCACCTCACCGGCCATCCCGGCCAGGGTGTGCTGCACCGACTGGAACGCACTCAGCGGCCGGCCGAACTGTTCCCGTTCGCGGGTGTGGGCCACGGAGAACTCGACGGCGGCGTCGAGAGCCCCCACCGCCTGGACGCATCGCGCCCACGCACCGCGCCGGTCCAGCTCACTGCCGGCGTCCACGGTGACCAGCGCGGTGTCCGGCACGCTCACTGTGTCGCGCGGTTCGCCACCCAGGTTGTGCCCGGTGGTGATCGTCAGCGCGGCCGGCTCGGCGACGCCGACCCGCAACCGGTCTGCGTCGCGCAGCGCGAACACCACCGCGGCGGCATCCGCCGCATACGGCACCCCGGACACCGTCGGCGAACCTGCCTCGCTCAGCGCCAACGTCAACGGCCCCTGTTCGGGAACGCCGACTCCGGCCCGGGCGGCCAACCAGCTGGCCAGGACGTCGGTTTCGGCCAGCGGCACCGTGACCGCGTGGCGGGCCAGAGCCCGCAAGACCACTGCCAATTCATGTGCACCGCCGCCCGATTCGGGGTCACTGGTCAGGCGGGTCAGCCCGGCGTCCTGTAGATGCCCCCAGGCGGTGGCGTCGAATTCGTCGGGCAAGCCGCGCCGACCGATCCGCGAGTCGAACGACCGGGCGCCGATGTCGTTCACCAGTTGCCGCAGATCGGTGAAATCGTCTGGCCCGCTTGATGTTGCGAACACGCCGCCGCTCAGTGCCGGCATTACCGCAACCCCATTCCGCGTGCCACCACACCACGCAGCACTTCGTTGGTGCCGCCGCGCAGCGTGAACAACGGCGAATGCAGCCGTGCGGTCGCCAGCAGCGCGGCGACTCGATCGCGGTCGACGGATCCGGTTGCGGCGTAGGAGAACAAGTCCGCCGCCAATTCCACCGACTCCTGCTCGAAGCGGGTGCCCAGATCCTTGACCAGTGCGGCCTCGTTCACCGGTGACTGGCCGGCCGCGAGCGCTCTGGCCACCGACACCGACAGCTGCCGCAGCGAGATGACCCTGGCCAGCAGATCGCCGACGGCCGCGGCGGCATGGTCGTCGAGGTCGGCGGGCTGTTCCTGGGCGGCCAGCAGGCGCACCAGTGCGGTCAGCAACGGGGCCGTGGACAGGATGCGTTCGGGGCCACTGCGTTCGAACGACAGCTCCGCGGTGACCTGATGCCAGCCGGCCCCGATTTCGCCGAGCACATTGGCGTCGGAGACGAAGACCTCGTCGAAGGTCACCTCGTTGAAATGGTGCTCGCCGGACATCAGCACGATTGGGCTGATCGTGATGGACTCCGAAGGGTGCGTGGGCGCGATGAACTGGCTGAATCCGGCGTGCCGCCGCTGCGGGTCGACCGGGCTGGTGCGGGCCAGCACGACGATCTGATGGGCCAGGTGCGCGCCGCTGGTCCACACCTTGGTGCCCGACAGCAGCCAGCCGCCGTCGGTCTTGGTGGCGCGGGCCGCCGACGCCGCGAGGTCGGAACCCGCCTGCGGCTCACTCATGCCGATCGCCGAGAAGTACCGGCCGGCAGCGATGTCGGGCAACAGCCGCCGACGCTGCTCCTCGCTGCCGTACGCCATGAGCCCGGGCGCGACCTGCCGGTCGGCGATCCAGTGCGCGGCCACCGGCGCCCCAGCGGCCAGCAGTTCCTCGGTCACCACGTAGCGGTGCAGGTGACCGCGGCCCTGTCCGCCGTACTCGCGCGGGATGGTCATGCCGAGGAACCCGGCGGCGCCGAGGCGTGCGCTGAACTCCTCGTCCCAGCTGGACAGCCAGGCGTCGAGGGTTGGGGCCCAACCGAATTCGGCCCGGTCGGCGGCGAGGAACGCCCTGATCGAGGCGCGTAGCGCCGCCAGCTCGGGTTCGTCGGCGCACAGTGCGGCGTAGCTGTCGGCCACGGTGGTCACCGATACGCCGTGACGCGGGCGATGATCGCCGTTTTGCCGTCGTCGCCGACGGCCCGGGCGTCGCCGATCGCGGAGTTGCGGCCCACCCGCAGCGCCGTTCCCTCGTAACGGGATCGGCTGCCGGCGAAGAACGGCCGCAGGAAGTTGACCCGCAGTGAGGCGGTGCGCAGTGGCTCGTCCTGGCCGTGGTTGATCGCCGCCGAGGCCACCAGCTCCAGACCGGTGCTGCTGACGCCGCCGTGCACGATGCCGATCAGGTTGTTGACGATCGGATCGGGGCGCTGTGCCAGCAGGTGGGTGTCGGTATCGCGGGGCAGCGGTTCGGCCGCCATCAACTCCGCCAGCGAGGTGTGCGCTGTACGTACCAGGCTGTCGGCGCCACGGTCGACCGGTCCGTCCGGACCGCTGCTGATGGCCACGGTTCGCACCGTGCCGCCGCCGATGGTGTTGCCGCGGTGACTCAAGGTGCAGATCGCCAGCAGGGTGGCGCCGTGCGGGCCGAGCGGACGGCTGGTCGCCACCACCGGCTCGTCGGGAGCGGCCGAGAGGCTGTCGATGCCGTCCGGGCTCAGCTCGACCGCCAGCTCGCTGGACACCGTCCACTGACCCGAGCCGCGGCGGTGGAAGTTGGCCCGGCCGCCCACATCGTCGACCAGGATCGCCAGGGGCGCGACGGTCGGCAGGCCGGTGAACGGGTTGACCAGGTGGCCGACCGGCATCGATGCGCTCACCGTGGCCTCGGCGAAGTTCTCCTCGATGGTCCGGATTCCGAACCGGGTCAGGACACTTTCCGGGGTTTCCGGATCCTGCCGATCGGTCGATGTGTCGGGCATCGTCACGCTCCGTATTCCAGCATCAGCGGCCAAGTCGCTGTCGGACTGGGCGACCATACTCACCGGCATGGCCACCGTGTACTTCACCGCGTCCAGCCTGGACGGGTTCATCGTCGACGACCACGACAGCCTGGATTGGCTGACCTCCCGCGATATCGACGTCAACGGCCCCTTCGGCTATCAGGCGTTCAACGAGGGCGTCGGGGCGCTGGTGATGGGATCGGCGACCTACCTGTGGTTGCGCGACAACCAGCCGGGCGAGTGGATGTACGACCAGCCCACGTGGGTGCTCACCCACCGGCCGCGGATCATCGCCGCGGACCACCCGGTCACGGTGTTCAGCGGCGAGGTCACCGACCTGCATCCGCGTCTCGTGGCCGCCGCCGGGGCGCGTGACGTCTGGGTGGTCGGTGGCGGCGAGGTGGCCGCGCAGTTCGTGGCCGCCGGCCTGGTCGACGAGCTGATCGTGTCCTACGCGCCGTGCAGCCTGGGCTCGGGGTCGCCGGCGCTGCCGGTGCGATCCGAGTGGCGGCTGGCCGAGACCGGTGTCAACGGCGATTTTGTCTGTGCCCGTTGGCAATTCAGCCATTGAAGGACGGAACGCCGAATTTGGTGACGAATTCCTTGGCCTTGATCAGGAACTCCAGCTGGGCGGCGACGTCGTGCAGCGGCTTCAGGCTGCGCGCGGAGCGGCACAACACCACGGCGCCTTCCATTGCGGCGATGGTGGTGTCGGCCAGGGCGGCGGCGTCGGCGGCCTCGAAGCCTTCGCGGAGGTAGGCCTGGGTGGACGCTTCGCGCCAGCGCGCGAAGATGTCACCGGCGACCGCGGTCAGCGCCTCGTCCTCACCCGCGCCGACGGCGGCAGCCAGCACCGGGCATCCGGCCGTGTAGTCGCTGGTGACCAGGGCGTCCTCCCACAGCTCGACGAACCGGCGCAGCAGCACCGCGGCGTTCTCGCCGGCCGCCTCGTCGATGCTGCTGGTGATGGAGACGCCGGCGTAGTTCAGTGCCTCGCGCAGGATCTGGCTGCGGCCTTCGGGAAAGTGGTGATACACCGAGCCGCGCGGTGCGCCGCTACGGGCCAGCACCTCGTCGATGGTCAACCCGGCGGCACCGCGTTCGCGCAACACCTGGGCGGCGCTGATCAGCATTTTGGTGCGAGTGGAACTCCGGGTCCGGCGACCGGGCCCGGACGGCGTCGACTGAGGCATTCAGGCGGCGGGAGTCTGGCGGACCTGGTTACCCCGCCAGGGCAATGCGCGAGCGCCCCGGCCGAACAGCTGCCGACGCGAGTCCGGCAGCTGCCGGGTGAACCGGTGGCCGGCGATGTTCAGCTCGATCAGCCACATCGGTCTCTCCTTGCCCGTGGTACGGAGACCAGCTCCATAACTATGCTTATGACCATAAGATGAGAAAGCCTTAAGCGCAACGGGCGAGATGTCGCTGCGGTGAACGCCAGAAGAACGCAGTCGGCGACCTGCGAGGAAGTGAACTATTCGCCCTTGTTTATGGCGTAAATCATAGTTTTCGGCGGGTGTGCATCGGCCTGATCGGACGCGCAGAACGGGTTAGGCTCGGCTCGATCGGTCTGCGAGAAGGGCGAAAGCGATGGGTCACTACAAGAGCAACGTCCGCGACCTCGAGTTCAACCTCTTCGAGCTGCTCGATGTGGAGAAAGCCCTCGAGGACTATCCCGATCTGGATGGCGACTCGGTGCGCGAGATGCTGGCCGAGGCCGCCCGGCTTGCCGAGGGGCCGGTCGCCGACTCGTTCGCCGAGACCGACCGCCACCCGCCGACCTTCGATCCGACCACCCACACGGTGTCGTTGCCCGAGCCGTTCAAGGCCTCGATGCGGGCCTGGCAGCAGGGGGAGTGGTTCCGGATCGGGCTCGTCGAGGACGTCGGCGGGGTGCCGGCGCCGGCGATGGTCGGCTGGGCGATCAACGAATTGGTGCTGGGCGCCAACCCGGCCGTGTTCATGTACATGGCGGGCCCGATCATGGCCAACATCCTGTTCCACATCGGCAACGACCAGCAGAAGCACTGGGCGACGCTCGCCGCCGAGCGCAACTGGTGCGCCACCATGGTGCTCACCGAACCCGACGCCGGATCCGACGTCGGCGCGGGGCGCACCAAGGCGGTCGACGCCGGCGACGGGACCTGGCACATCGAGGGCGTCAAGCGGTTCATCACCAACGGCGACGCCGACGATTTCTTCGAGAACATCCTGCATCTCGTCCTGGCTCGACCGGAGGGCGCCGGACCGGGCACCAAGGGGCTGAGTCTGTTCCTGGTGCCGAAGTTCCTGCCCGACCCCGAGTCCGGCGAACCGGGCGAGCGCAATGGCGTCTTCGTCACCAACCTCGAACACAAGATGGGTCTGAAGGCCTCGGCCACCACCGAGCTGAGCCTGGGCCTGCACGGCACACCCGCGATCGGATGGCTGGTCGGCGACATCCACGACGGAATCGCCCAGATGTTCAAGGTCATCGAATATGCCCGAATGTTCGTCGGTACCAAGGCGATCGCCACGTTGTCGACGGGTTACCTCAACGCTCTCGACTATGCCAAGACCCGCGTGCAGGGCGCGGACCTGACCCAGATGGCGGACAAGACCGCGCCGCGGGTGACGATCATCCACCACCCCGATGTGCGTCGCGCGCTGATGACGCAGAAGGCCTACGCCGAAGGCTTGCGCGCGCTCTACCTCTACACCGCGGCCCACCAGGATCCGGCGGTGGCGCAGGTGGTCTCCGGTGCCGACGCCGCGCTGGCCGAACGGATCAACGACCTGCTGCTGCCGATCGTCAAGGGCGTGGGATCCGAGCGCGCCTACCAGTGCCTGACCGAGTCGCTGCAAACCTTCGGCGGATCGGGGTTCCTGCAGGACTACCCGATCGAGCAGTACATCCGCGACGCCAAGATCGACTCCCTCTACGAGGGCACCACCGCAATCCAGGCCCAGGACTTCTTCTTCCGCAAGATCGCCCGCGATCGTGGGGTCGCGCTGGGGCATGTGGTCGCGCAGATCGAGGCGTTCATCGACAGCCCCGACGCCCGCGCTGAGCTGGCGGGCAGCCGCACGCTGCTGGGCGACGCGCTGGACAACATGCGCGCGATGGTGGCCGCGCTCACCGGCTTCCTGATGGGCGCACAAGAGGATCCGCACGAGTTGTACCGCGTCGGGCTGGACTCGGTCGCGTTCCTGCTGTCAGTCGGCGACCTGCTCATCGGCTGGCTGCTGCTGCGGCAGGCCGAGATCGCGCTGCACGCCCTCGACGGCGACCCCGATCCGCGGGAGCAGGCGTTCTACCGCGGGAAGGTGGCGGTGGCCCAGTTCTTCGCCCGCAACGTGCTGCCCAGGCTGGCCGCCGAGCGCCGCATCGCCGAGGCGACCGAACTCACCATCATGGACCTGGCCGAAGACGCGTTCTGAGCGTCGGCCAAGATGGCGGGGACAACCGGCGGGACTAACGAGGGAGCGCCCCCATGAAGGTGATCACGTCCATCGACGACGCGGTGTCGGCGGTCGGCCAGGAACTCGGCGTCAGTGAGTGGCTGCAGATCGATCAGAAGCGCATCAACGACTTCGCCGACGCGACCGGCGACCACCAGTGGATCCACGTCGACGTCGAGCGCGCCAAGACCGAAAGTCCTTATGGCGCACCGATTGCGCACGGTTTCCTCACGCTGTCGCTGATCCCGGCGCTGTCCAAGGACACCTACCGCGTCGAAAACGCCAAGATGGCCATCAACTACGGGCTCAACAAGGTGCGCTTCGTGGCCGCGGTGCCGGTGGACAGCAGCGTTCGAGTGCGCTCGGAGCTGGTCGATGCCACCAAGGTCGACGACAACACCGTCAACCTCACCGTCAAGCACACCATCGAGATCGACGGGGTGGACAAGCCGGCCGCGGTGGCCGAGATGATCGTGCGCGCGCTGTTCTGAGCGATTTCGGGGCTGTTATCACCGCCCGGGAATGGGTAGGCCAGATACGCTCTGCAGCAGTATGAACAGCGGGGATGACCAGGAACGAGTAGCGGCGGAGGCGCGCGCCCGCAAACTCATCGACCAGCAGCTCACCCAAGCCGGCTGGCTCGTCCAGGACAAGAAGGATCTCAACCTGTTCGCCGGCCAGGGCGTCGCGGTCCGCGAGATCGTGATGAAGCCTGGCCACGGCAGGGTGGACTACCTCCTCTACGTCGACAAGGCGGTGGTCGGCGTCATCGAGGCCAAGCCCACCGGTACGCCGCTGTCCGGCGTCGAGTGGCAGTCGGCGATGTACGCCGAGGGACTGCCGCCGGATGTGCGCCTGGCGGCCAAGACGCGCGACGGCAGGCTGCCGTTCGTGTTCGAGGCCTCCGGCATCGAGACGCACTTCACCAACGGCTACGACCCCGACCCGCGGGCTCGCCTGGTCTTCAACGTTCCGCGCCCGGAGACACTGGCGCGCATCTTGCGCGACGCCGAGGCTGACCCGGACTATCCGACCTGGCGCGCCAAAGTTCGCAACTTGCCGGAGTTGGACACCGCCGCGCTGCGGCCAGCGCAGATCGAGGCTGTCAAGGGCGTGGAGCACAGTCTTGCCGAGCAGCATGTCGACCGGTCGTTGGTGCAGATGGCCACCGGGGCCGGCAAGACCTACACCGCGGTCACCCAGGCCTACCGGCTGCTCCGTCACGGTGGATTCAACCGCATCCTGTTCCTCGTCGACCGGATCAACCTCGCGGATCAGACGATGGGCGAGTTCCAGAACTACCGCGCACCCGATGACGGCCGGCGGTTCACCGAGTTGTACAACGTCGCCAAGCTGTCCAGTGCGGGGATGCTCGACTCCACCAACGTCGCCATCTCCACGATCCAGCGGGTGTTCGCGTTCATCAAGAACGGTGAAACCAACGCGGACGACGACGAAGGCATAGACGGCTACGTCCCCGATGCTCCGGTGACCGTCGCCTACAGTGCGGCGCTCCCACCGGAGACGTTCGATCTGGTGATCGTGGACGAGGCGCATCGCAGTATCTACGGGGTGTGGCGCGGGGTGCTGGAGTATTTCGACGCCCACATCGTGGGCTTGACGGCCACCCCGGGCAAGCAGACCTTCGGCTTCTTCAAGCAGAACCTGGTGTCGGACTACACATATCCCGAATCCGTGGCCGACGGCGTCAACGTCGACTTCGATATCTACCGGATCCGAACCAAGATCAGCCAAGAGGGCTCGCGCATTGAGGCGGGGACCATCGTGCCGAAGGTGGACCGGCGTACCCGCGAGCAGCGGCTGGAAGCCCTTGACGACGACTTGGACTACACGCCAGGCCAACTCGACCGCGCAGTGACGGCCACCGACCAGATCCGCACCGTTCTCGAGACGTTCCGGGACCGGCTGTTCACCGAGATCTTCCCGGGAAGGTCCACCGTCCCCAAAACGTTGATCTTCGCCAAGGACGACAACCACGCCGAAGAGATCGTCACCCAAGTCCGGGAGGTGTTCGGCAAGGGCAATGACTTCGCCGCCAAGATCACCTACAGCGCCCGAAACGCGAAGGAGCAGCTGAAGGCTTTTCGTACTAGCCCGGCGCTGCGCATCGCGGTGACCGTCGACATGATCGCGACCGGGACCGACGTCAAACCACTGGAGTGCGTGTTCTTCATGCGCGATGTGCGTTCGGCGCAGTACTTCGAGCAGATGAAAGGGCGTGGCGCTCGCACCATTTCGCCGGCAGACTTCCAGGCCGTCACGCCGGACGCCGAGACGAAGACCCGGTTTGTCATTGTCGACGCCGTCGGTGTGACGGAGCACGACTTCGTGGAGCCGCCGCTGAACCGGCAGAAGTCGGTGTCGTTGAAGAAGCTGCTCGACAAGACAGCGAACCTGACCCTGACCGAGGACGAAGCGGCGACGTTGGCCTCCCGGCTAGCCAAACTGGAACTGGACTTGACCGAGGATGAGCGCGCCGAGTTGGACGAGGTTGCCGGACAGCCGGTTCGAGAGATCGTCCGCCAGCTCGTCGATGCGGTCGAGCCCGCTACCAGTACGCCCGAGCTGATCGAAGCCGCGACACGGCCGATCGCCGCCAACCCGGAGCTGCGCCATCGGATCCTGGAACTACGGGCCGCCCACGACCGCGTTATCGATGAGGTGAGCGCAGACGAACTGATCGAAGCCGGCGGGGTGGTCGATACCGATCGCGCGCGGTCAATCGTCGAATCATGGCGTGCGTACTTGGAAGAGCACCGCGACGAGATCACGGCGGTGCAGTTGGGTTACGAGGCTGGGGAGCGGCGTATCGACTTCGGGTTCATCCAAGGCCTCGCCGCGCGGATCTCCCGGCCGCCGCACAATTGGACACCCGAGGTCATCTGGGATGCCTACGCGGCAGTAGATTCGGCGAAGGTGCATCCGTGTCCCAAACACACTCTGACCGACTTGGTTTCGTTGATTCGCTATGCGACCGGGGTGGACGACGAGCTGGTGCCCTATGCCGAGCGGGTGCGGGAGCGGTATGCGGGATGGTTGGCCCAACAGGAGCAGGCGGGGGTTGTGTTCACCGATGTGGAGCGGTGGTGGATGGACCGGATGGTGTCGGTGATCGCGAATTCGGCGGGCATTCGGGTGGAGGACCTCGACGAGGCGCCCTTTATTGAGCGTGGTGGAACCGATGGTGCGATAAGGGATTTAGGGGATCGGGCCGGTGACTTGGTGGAGCAGCTGAATGCGGAGTTGACGGCGTGAGCTGGGCGGTCGTGCCGTTGGGGGATTTGATCGAGGACATCGCTGCCGGCAGGTCGTTTGGTGCTTTGAACGCACCTGCAGTGGAGGGGCATTGGGGCATCATCAAAGTAAGCGCGATGACGTCAGGCAAATTCAGGCCAGACGAAAACAAAGCCGTACCTGCCAAACTGGCAGACCCGAGGTTTGAGATTCGACAAGGAGACTTGCTCGTAAGTAGAGCGAACACATCTGAGTACGTCGGAGCCAGCGTGCTTGTCCGTTCCGTTCGTCCTAAACTGCTTCTCAGCGATAAGAGCCTTCGGCTCACCGTCAAGCCCGCTGTAGACCCCGAGTGGCTCTGGTACATGCTGCAGGCCCCCTCCGTTCGCAGTCAGATTCGTGAATTGGCTACCGGTACAAAAGATTCTATGCGGAATATTTCACAGGCTGCCTTGCGTCGAATCCAGATCCCCTCGATGCCGACCGACGAACAGCGCCGCATCGTCAAGATCCTCGAAGACCACCTTTCGCGACTCGATGCTGCCGGCGATTACCTCTCCGCTTCGGCTCGGCGCCTTGAGGCAATGGTGACTGCGATCCTGCTCAAACTGATTCCTAATCCCGACGAGTATCCATCGAATTGGCGAGCGTCGACTGTCGCTGAAGCAGGCCGTGTTGAACTTGGAAGGCAGCGGCATCCCGATTGGCATTCAGGTCCTAACATGCGGCCATATCTGCGCGTAGCCAATGTCTTCGAGGATCGGATCGATACCCGAGATGTCATGGAAATGCATTGGCCAGAAGGTGTATTTGACCGCTTTAAGCTGCAACCAGGTGATGTCCTCCTGAACGAGGGACAGACTCCAGAACTCCTGGGACGGCCTGCCCTCTATCGTGGAGACCCACCTGATGTTGCGTTCACCAACAGCATCCTGCGGTTTAAGGCGGGGGATGCCGTCATGCCTGAGTTTGCAGTGCTGGTTTTCCGACGACATATGAGGGCGGGACGGTTCAAGCGCGAATCCCGAATTACCACCAACATCGCGCATCTCTCGGCGGCACGTCTCAAACCCATCGAATTTCCGATTCCACCGTTGAGGGAGCAGAAGGCAATCGTCAATACGGCTGCGGCCGAATTGGAGGCCGTTGCGCGCCTTCGTTCTGAGATTGAAGCAGCGAGGGCGAAGCGCCTTCAACTGCGGAGGTCACTGCTGACGAAGGCGTTCAATGGCTGGTTGGTATCTCCTTGAGCGGCAAGCAAATCAAGCTCTTTCTGACTGACGGCACACCCGGTGGCCCGACCACGGCCGAGATCACGAACTGGACTGGGCACGTGCTCTCAGCGCGTCGGTCAGATCTGGCGGAGCTGCTCAAACGGGACGAGGCACAACGGACGGGCGCTTACCTGTTGCTCGGTGAGGATGAGACCGCTGTGGAGAACACCCGGTGCTACATTGGCGAAGCCGACGTAGTCGCCGAGCGGCTGCGATATCACCAGCGGGACAAGGATTTCTGGGATCGTGTTGTCGTCATCACTTCCAAGGATGCCAATCTGACCAAGGCGCATGGGCGGTATCTGGAATCCAAGCTGATCGCGTTGGCAACCTCGGCCGGACGCGTCACTGTCGAGAACAGCACGGCCCCTGGCGTTCCGGCACTACCGGAGGCCGATGCATCCGACATGGACTACTTCCTCTCCCAACTGCAGATCGTGCTACCGGTGCTCGGCGTCAACGCCATCCGAGTGCCTACGCCCACGGCACCGGGCAAAGTGGAGCATCCGACGGGTTCCCCGGTCTTCCACCTGCGACAAGCGAAACTCGGCGTCGATGCCAGTGCACAGCAGATCGATGGTGAGTTCACCATGTTGGCAGGCTCAACGGTGGTGCCGTCCTGGCACGGTGTCGGCAAGGCCGACAGCACCAGGAAGGCCTACGACACGTACCGCTCCCACCATCAGCACCTCGTCGACACCGGCGCGATCGCTGCCACCGACGGTATCGGCCGGTTGACCCGCAGTGTGGTGTTCTCCTCGCCGTCGACCGCAGGAGCGGTGGCACTGGGACGGGCGTGCAACGGCCGGCGGGAATGGATCTCCGACGATGGTGTGCTCTTCGGCGATTGGGAGGGCCGCGGCGTCGACTGAGTCCTCCGGGTCTGACCCCGCCGCACCGAAGTGGACTGTCACGTTCGGCTCAGCTAAACCGCGTGTTGAGAATCGCACACCGACGAACCGCGCTGCACCGCCCTATCACTCGCCCGGACGGTGGACCTCTGGCGGTAGAGGGCTGGCCGGATCGACGTACCGATACTGGTTGGGAATATCTGTAGGGCGTTGGGGGAGACCCTCACAGGAGTCTTCGGTGTATACCTGATCACCGTGCCACAGAATGACTTCGGGATCATCGCCCGGATGGGGGAGAGAGATGACGCGATTCTCGAGGAGGTCCAGCTGGTAGTAGTAGTACACCGCTTCCTCGAGAGAAGGCCAAGGCGCAGGGTCGATGATTGATTCTCGGGTGTCACGGACCAGTCCCCATGTGATGGGCGACGGCGGCGTCTGGTAGACCAGATACATCGTCGGGCCATTGGTCCAGGCGTGTGACACCACGAAAGTGGCGGCTCTTTCGGTGTTCTCATCGGTAATGTGCACCAATAGATTTCGCAGGACCTCGGTCGCGAACTCGCTGCCGCGTTTGGGTTCAGTTGATGGGGACATTGCCACTCACCCACGGCGGAGCCATCGTCCAGTTCGGCTGTACTACAACGACACCATCGCCGCCTTCAAGGGGGTACATGGTGATGACTCCTTTCTGTCCGCCGTCGGGCACGTCCCAACGATTCTCGGTGGTGTCGACCAGAATTTTCATGTCCAGGCTTTCGCCGGTGTCTTCGCAGTCGTATATCGGGCCAAATAGCTGTGAACAGCGTGTTCGGTCGACTTCTACCTGGTATTCGAGTCTCCCGTTCTTGTTGCTGATCGGCCGACTATGCGATATCAGGTCGGTGAAGACGTTGGGATTAGTTATCCCGTGCTTGTGAAAGATCTTGTCCCACCCGAAACCTTGCTTTCCATCGTAGTACCCGCGCCTGAGTACGACATGGTTGCCGTCGAGGTCGGTGGCTTCGGCGATGACGTCGTTGACCGGGTATGAGGGGTCCGGTGGCGGTGCGAGCGGGACGTCCAACGCCTGGACCGTTTCGGGTGACTCACTGAACCCGCGCCCGTTCAGTTCCGTTGTAGCAGTGACGATCTTAGCGGCGACGTCCTTATCGGCAGCACTCAGTGCGGCGGCGCGGGTAGCGATGGTGGTCGCAAACTGACGCATTGCGGCAATACGCAGTCCGCTGTACTTGCTGGTGTCGGTGACGGAGAGGTCCTCGCTCACGGTGAAGCCCGCTTCACGGGCCTCCTCGATGGCGTCGATGGCTTGGCGTTTAAGGTAGTCGAGCTGGTCGGCCCCGCGGCGGGCAACCGTCGCGGAGTTGGTCAGGATGTCGGCCAAGCCGCGAACCTTCACCAGATCGGCGAAGGCGCGTTCCTGGGCGGCGTCGGCGGCCTCGCCTTCCCATACGGTGCTCCCCGGCGCCAGCATGCCGCGGTGCACGCTCTCGAAAGTGTCTTCCCAGTGCTCGGCAGTAGCACTCCAGTCAGCGGAGGCACGGGTCAGGTGCTCGGTGTCCCAGCCCATGATCTGAGAAAGACTCGGCAGCGCGCCACCGATGGCGGCGGGCATCTATCCGCGCCCCACGCCGCCAACCAAAACCAGATAGCTGCTGGCTAGAGTTCTCCTCGGCATGTACGTACTGGCTCGCTGATGTGGTGAGCTTGCTTGCTGTGGTCTGAATTCTGGCCGCCAGCACCGTCACGGTCTCAGCGAGTGCGGCATAGGTGCTGCTCACCGCGACCACCGTCGCCTGCCCAGTAGGGCCAGCGGGAGGCGCGGGAACGCGGTCAGCAACCTGCATCGCCATGGTGGTGCAGTGCTCAGCTAGCGCGTTCAACCCCTCGCCGCAAACCCTGAGAGTCTCCACCCGGTTAGTCTAATCGGTAGGAAGGAAAGGTTCACTTCACCGATTCGCCTGCCGCCATTCTCGCTCGCGGAAGCTGATTCTGTCGGTTGTGAGGCACATAAGCGCGGCGCAACCTACCGTTGGCTATACCGGTCGCTCTGCAAGGGAGGTGATGATCGTTAGCACGGAATTCGAACTCAAGCTCGTTGATGCGCCCGTGCCCAGCGGCGAGGTCGCCGCAAAGGATCTCGCCGCTCTCGCGGCCTCCCTTCAAGAGCTGACCACGCGGATCGGGCGAGACGTCGCAGGATCCGCCGGGCCCGGCAGATCCAAGCAACATACGGAGAAGTCTGCTCGGCTACGGCTTCGTTCAGTCACGCCTGGCAGCACAGTGTTGAAGTTCGTCAAGGGTCCGACTGACAAGCTCGATATCGATCTCGCGCATGAAAGATTGGCCGACGATCGGTTCTGGGATGTCATAGCGGGCATTGGCCAGAATCACAAACCGGAGTGGATGACAGATCTTGTGGCGGAGAGTGCGGGCAAGCTGGTCGCCGCGCTGCGGTCGGCGGCGCCGCGGGCCGTCTTCTCGGCGCCAGCTCGCCCGACCATCGACTTCGATCCGACAACTGTCAGCGTCGAGAGCTGGCTTTCGCAGGGCCGTGTTGTGTCGCTCGATAACGCGGCGGTCCACGAAGTCGTGGATCCTGGCGCGCCGTACATCGGACCATACGTGGTGTCCGTCAACGAAATTCTGGCGAGCGCACCCGGTGCCGATATGGATGGCGGCCTGAGCCTCACCGACGAGGAGTTCGACGAGTTCTTGAGGGCCGCTCGTTCGTGACCACGGCGTCCATCGTTGACACCGACGTGTTCAGACTCGTCTATGTCAATCGACGTGGGAGTGATGTGCGGGCGGAGCGCTGGCGGGAGCATTCCGGCGACCGCTGGATCGCGGCGTGTGCCATCGCCAAGAACTTCGAGTTGGTCGCCGGTGACGGGATCTACCGTGACGCGCCCAACCTGTCCGTGGTCCTGTGATCCAGAATGGAAGCCGTGTCTGACTCACGTCGCCTCGTTGACAAGCTGTGGTCGTACTGCAACGTGCTGCGCGATGACGGTGTGGGCGTCATCGAGTACACCGAGCAGTTGACCTACCTGCTGTTCTTGAAGATGGCTCATGAGCGATCTACTCGAAAACTCAACCCGCAGAAGATTGTTCCGGACGAATACTCCTGGCAGCGCCTGCTGGACAAAGACGGCACGGCGCTGGAGGTCCAGTACACCGAGATCCTCGTCGGCCTCGCGCAACGCCCCGGAACCCTCGGCACCATCTTCCGCAAGGCGCAGAACAGGATTCAGGACCCCGCCAAACTGAAGCGCCTCATCGTCGACCTGATCGACAAGGAGAACTGGTCGGCCTCGGGCACCGACCTCAAGGGCGACGCCTACGAGGAACTGTTGTCCAAGGGCGCATCCGACAAGGGTTCCGGAGCCGGCCAGTATTTCACACCACGTGACCTCATCCGTGCCATCGTCGACGTCATCGATCCCACCCCTGCTGACACCGTCGTCGACCCGGCCTGCGGAACCGGTGGATTCTTGCTCGTTGCGCACGAACACGCTGCCGCTGGAGCCGAGAACCTCACGCCGACACAACGTAAGCACCTGCGCGACAAGTTCGTCACCGGCTACGAACTGGTCGACGGCACCGCGCGGCTGGCCGCCATGAATCTGCTTTTGCACGGCATCGGTACGCCCGACGGCGACTCGCTCATCGAGGTCAAGGACGCGCTGATCGCCGATCCAGGCCCCCGGTGGAAAGTGGTGCTGTCTAACCCGCCGTTCGGCCGCAAGTCTTCACTGACGATGGTCGGCGCCGACGGTAGAGAAGCCCGCGAAGACGTCGAGATCGAACGGCAAGATTTCGTCGTCACCACCAGTAACAAGCAACTCAACTTCCTGCAGCACATCATGACGATCCTCGACATTAACGGCCGAGCCGCGGTCGTCTTGCCGGACAATGTGCTCTTCGAGGGCGGCGCAGGAGAAACGCTGCGACGAAAACTGTTGGCGGACTTCGAGCTGCATACCATGCTGCGTCTGCCGACGGGGCTTTTCTACGCCCAGGGGGTGAAGGCCAACGTCCTGTTCTTCGACAAGAAGCCAGCCGCCGAGCAACCGTGGACCACCAAGCTCTGGGTCTACGACTTACGCACCAACCAGCACTTCACCCTCAAACAGAATCCTTTGCGTCGCCACCACCTCGACGAGTTCGTCGATTCGTATCTGAGCGGAAAGCCGCGCGACGAGCGGGTGGAATCGGAGCGCTGGAAATCGTTCGACTACGACGACCTCGTGGCCCGTGACAAGGCCAATCTCGACGTCACCTGGTTGCGGGACGAGTCGCTCGAAGACGCCGACAACCTGCCGGCCCCCGAGATCATCGCGCGGGAGATCGTCGAAGATCTAACTGCGGCGTTGGCCGAATTCGAAGCCGTCGCCGCCGCGCTGGAGGCAGCAGCAGGCGGCGGCACATAGAGTTCCCATTTGCCCGCGAGCGAGCAGACGCGAAAGCCCCCGACACGCCGTGCGCGCGGGGGCTTCACGTCTGCTCGGCGGGTTACTCCGGCTTGTAGCCGAACGGCAGCAGCACGCTCTTGGCTTGGGTGTACTGCTCGATGCCTTCGGGGCCGTTCTCCCGGCCGATGCCGGAGTTCTTGTATCCGCCGAACGGCGCACCCGGATCGAAGGCGTACATGTTCACCGCGTAGGTACCGGTGCGGATCTGCGCGGCGATCTTCATGGCCTTGTCGTTGTCGGTGGTGTACACCGAGCCGGCCAGTCCGTAGACGGAGTCGTTGGCGATCCGCACGGCGTCGGCTTCGGTGTCGTACGGAATCACCGCCAGCACCGGACCGAAGATCTCTTCCTGGGCGATGGTCATCGAGTTGTCGACGTCGGCGAACACCGTCGGCTGTACGAAGTACCCGCTGTCCAGCCCCTCCGGGCGGCCACCGCCGGTGACGATCCGGGCGCCCTCTTCGACGCCCTTCTTGATGTATCCCTCGACGCGCTCGCGCTGGCGCTCGCTGATCAGCGGGCCGATCATGGCACCGGCGTTGTCCGGCAGGCCGATTGGCATATTTCGGACAGCTTCACCCAATTTTTCGACGACCTCGTCGTAGCGCGAGCGCGGCGCCAGGATGCGGGTCTGGCCGACACAGGCCTGACCGCAGTTCATCAGGCCGGAGAACACCAGCATCGGCAGCGTGGAATCCAGGTCGGCGTCCTCGAGGATGATCGCCGCCGACTTGCCACCCAGTTCGAGCGTGCACGGCTTGAGCTTCTCGGCGGCGATCTTGGCGATTTCCTTGCCGACGGCGCTGGACCCGGTGAACGTGAACTTGTCGATCTCGGGATTGGCGGTCAGCGCGCGGCCGGTCTCCGGACCGCCGGGCACCACCGACAGCACGCCCTCGGGCAGCCCGGCCTCGGCGAAGATCTCGGCCATCGCGAACAGCGACAGCGGGGTCTCGGCGGCGGGTTTGACGACGATGGTGCAGCCGGCCAGCAGCGCGGGGCCGAGCTTGTTGGCGGCCAGGAAGAATGGCACGTTCCACGCCGTGACGGCGGCGACGACGCCGATCGGCTCGCGCAGCACCATGGTGGTGCCGTAGACGCCGTCGCGGAAGTCGCGCCAGGTGAACTTGTCGGCGGCACCGGCGAAGTACTGGAACGACGACATCGCGGCGCCGTACTGCATCATGTCGACGATCGTCGGCGGCTGACCGGTCTCGGCGGCCAACAGGAACTTCAGTTCCTCGGCGCGCTCTTCGAGGATCTTCACCGCGCGGGTGAGGATCTCGCCACGCTCGGTGGGCGACATGTGCGGCCAGGGGCCCTCGTCGAAGGCCTTGCGGGCGGCGGCGCAGGCGGCGTCGACGTCGGCGGCGGCAGCCAGCGGCACCTTGCCGACCAGCTCGCCGGTGGCTGGCGAGTGCACCTCGATGACCTCGGTCGTCGAGGGCTGCACCCACTTGCCGCCGATGAACAGCTTGTCCCATTCGGTTTTGAACGCGATGCCCGGAATCGTGCTGTGTGTCATGCCCGTCACAGTACCGACTGAAGACAAAAACTAGAACCTGTTCATTCCGCGCGAATTGGCGGGCGCAGCACCAGCACCAGATTGCTCACCAGGAACTCCCGTACACCCGGAACCGACGTCAGCCACCACGCCCATCGCGGGTGGTAGCGCGGGAAAGCCGCGACCAGCGCGCCCGTACTCGAGGCCCACCGCAGTCCGTCGGCCGCCGACACCGCGAACAGCGACGACCCGTAGTTGTTCTTGGGCGGATGGCCGTGCTTGCGGGTGTAGCGGGCGGCCGCCCGGGCTCCGCCGAGGTAGTGGGTCAGACCCATCTCGTGGCCGCCGAACGGGCCCAGCCAGACGGTGTAGGACAGGATCGCGAGCCCGCCGGGGCGGGTCACTCGCAGCATCTCCGCGCCGAGCTGCCAGGGCCGCGCGACGTGTTCGGCCACATTGGAGGACAGGCAGACGTCGACGCTGCCGTCGGCAAAGGGCAGCGCCAGCCCGGAGGCCCGCACGAACGAGCCCGGCGCCGCCTGCCGCACGGGTTCGGCGGCGTGCATCTCGCTGGGGTCCGGTTCGACGCCGACGTAGTGCCAGCCCGCCTCGGTGAACGCCGTTGCGAAGTACCCCGGCCCGCCGCCGACGTCGACGAGGGTGTGACCGGCCGGGGTGGCGGCGGTGCCGGCCTGCCACAGGTCGGTGACCATGGCGGCGGTGTCGGCGGCCAGGGCACCGTAGAAGCGGGCGGGATCGGGCTGTTCGTAGCGGAATTCGCTCAGCAGCCGCATCGAACGGCCGAGCGTCGCGCGCCGGGCGAACAGGTCGGTGACGGCCACCGGCCTCACCCTAGTGATCGCCTTCTCCGCAACGCGGTATCACCGGTGATACCGCGTTCCGGAGACACCGCTGGGGAGGGGACAGCGGTAGGGACTCTCACAGCGACATCGGCGTGGCCGGGCACCGCCGGCCGTCTAGGCTGATCTGGATGTCTGCCAACGTTCGCTCCGTCCTGCTGCTGTGCTGGCGGGATACCGGCCACCCTCAGGGCGGCGGCAGCGAAACGTATCTTCAGCGCATCGGTGCGCTGCTCGCCGAGTCGGGTATCGACGTGACGCTGCGCACCGCCCGCTACCGCGGCGCGCCGCGCCGCGAGCGTGTCGACGGGGTGACGATCAGCCGTGGCGGTGGCCCCTACAGCGTCTACATCTGGGCCGGGCTGGCGATGGTCCTGGCCCGCGTCGGACTGGGCCCCCTGCGGCGGGTCCGCCCCGACGTCGTCGTCGACACCCAGAACGGGGTGCCGTTCCTGGCCCGGCTGGCGTTCGGGCGGCGAGTGGCGGTCCTGGTCCACCACTGCCACCGCGAACAGTGGCCGGTCGCCGGTCGCGTCGTCGGCCGGCTGGGCTGGCTGGTCGAATCGTGGCTGTCCCCGCGCATGCACCGCCGCAACCAGTACGTCACCGTCTCGCTGCCGTCCGCGCGCGACCTGTCCGACCTGGGCGTCGACAGCCGGCGCATCGCGGTGGTGCGCAATGGACTGGACGAGGCGCCGACGGACACCCTGACCGCCCCGCGCTCGCCGAACCCGCGGGTGGTGGTGTTGTCGCGGCTGGTGCCGCACAAGCAGATCGAGGACGCCCTGGAGGCTGTCGCCGCGCTGCGCCTGCGTGTCGCCGACCTCCATCTGGACATCGTCGGCGGTGGCTGGTGGCACGACCGCCTCGTCGAGCGGGCTGAGCGCCTCGGCATCTCCGACGCGGTCACCTTCCACGGCCACGTCGACGACGCGACGAAACACGCTGTCGTGCAACGGTGCTGGGTGCATGTGCTGCCGTCGCGCAAGGAGGGCTGGGGGCTGGCCGTCATCGAAGCGGCCCAGCACGGCGTGCCCACCATCGGCTACCGGTCATCGGGCGGCCTGACCGACTCCGTCGTCGACGGCGTCACCGGTGTTCTGGTCGACGACCACGACGAGCTGGTCGACCGCCTCGAACGCCTACTCACCGACCACGTGCTGCGCGACGAGCTCGGCACCAAGGCCGAAGCCCGCAGCCGCGAATTCTCGTGGCACCAGAGCGCCGCGGCCATGCGCACCGTGTTGGAGTCGGTGCGCGCCGGAACCCCTCTCAGCGGCGTCATTTAGGAGCGCGAAAACGACCATGACCGGCAACACGAAACCCAGCCCGCTGCAGTACATCGCCTACAGCTACGGCAAGGTTCTGCCCGACTCGATGCACGACTGGGTGCGAAACGACCTGACCAGCAAGGGCGCCCAGCGACGGACCTTCTTCCGCGTCGCGATTCCGGCGCTGCTGATCCTGGCGCCGCTGTGGCTCATCCCCACGACCTTCGCCATGCATCTGGCGATGACGGGACTGCTGTTCGTGCCGTGCCTGTACTTCACCCACGCGCTGGACAAGATCTACCGCGCGCACCGGCTGCGCCAACACGGCCTGGACGACAGCCTGGTCAACGAGCGTGCCCGTGAGCGCGACGCGCGTATCGCCGACGACTATCGCAAGCGCTACGGCCACGACTCCGGGGCCGACACCGAGGGCTGAGCCCGGGTCTGAGCCCGCTCAGAGCGTGTCGGCGTACAGGTGCACCAGCCCGGAGGCCACCGCGTAGCGCGGTCCGTGCACCCCGTCGACGTCGGCCCGCCCGACGGCGACCGGAACCGCACGCAACGACTCACCGACCGTGCGGAGCAACTCGTCGTCCAGCGCCCCGCCGCCGGCCAGCACCAGCGCCACCGGCGGCGAATCGAAAGCCTTGAGGCAGCGGGCGATGTTCGCCGCCACCGTCTGCTGCTTGACCGCCAGCCGCAGGCTGCGCCACTCCTCGGCAGCCAACCGGTTGGAGAACGGCACCAGCCCCGCGCTGCCGCGGGTGCACAGCCGCCCGATCGCCTCCGCCGGGGCCGGTGAGTCCAGGAACACCCGCCGGCCGTCCTCCTCGTGTGCGATGTGCGGACCCTCGACGCGAATCGCCGGCGACCGCTTCACCTGCTCGGCCAGCGCCCGCGGCACACCCAGGGTCGCGGCGACGGCAGTGGTGATGGCCTCACCCGCCCCCGCGGCGACCACCTCCTGCCCGGGTCCGATCAGGTCGATGGTGCCGCCGCCGATGTCGCAGACCAGCGACCCGGGCGGCAGATGTGGGGTGGTGTGCGCCCCGCGCGCCGCCGCCCGCGGCTCCGAGGCGATGGTCCGCGCCGGGCGTCCGCACAGCTGCTGCAGCGTCGCCGCCGCGTCGGCCACCTCGTCGGCGGCCAGCAGCGCGACGACGGTGCCGGTGGTCTCCACCACGCCGCGGCGCAGCCACGCCCCGTCGTCGATGGCCCGGAGATTGGTGAAATAGGCGTCGTCGACGGCGATTCCCTGCACGGCCGACGCCACCGCGGCCAGGCGCACACCCACCACCGTGCCGGGCGCGCGCACTCGCAGCAGGCTCTCTGCTTCGGCGGGCGAATAGCGCCGCACCGCCCCCTCGACGCGGCAGTCGGCATAGTCGTCGTCATCCGCGGGCGCGGCGGGGTCACCGTCGCGCAGCGTCACCGCGATCGCGGGCGAATCCGCCAATTCCCTTGTGAATTCGGCGATCCGGTGAATGTGCTCATGGCCCACCCCGAGCGCAGCCGACAGTGCGATCGGGTCGGCCAGCGCCCGGTATGAACGGCCCTGCCTCACCACCTCGATCGCGACCGGGGCGCCGGCCGGCAGGCCGGTCAGTTCCACCTCGTCGACCACCGGGATGCCGGCGGGAATGCGGTTGGCGATCAGGACCGCCTCGTCGCGTTCGGCGATCACCCCGGCGACCTGCCAGCCCCGCTCGACCGCTTCTGCGATCTGGCGCGCAGCGTCTTCGAAATCGACTGTGCCGCAGACTGACACGATCGCCGGGCCAGGCTGCGCAGCGCCGGAGGTGTCGGCCAGCGGGACGTGGGCGCCGACGGCGGTACCTGCACCGGCCGGCGTGCTCGCGCTGGGCCGGCGCAGGCTGCGCACCGGGCAGTGCGGCGGCGTGGGCGGTGGCAGCGGGGCCGTCGCGGTGTCGACCGGGCGCAGCGCGGACAGCACGATCTCGTCGACGGTCAGCTGCGCCTGGACCTCGAGCTTGCGCAGCAGCGCCGCCGCCCCGGCCAGCGAATCCGGGGAGCCCTTACGCCCCCGGGTCGGGGCCTGGCCGTGGCAGATCGGTTCGACCGAACCCGCCTTCACCCGGGCGACGACGATCTCGGTGGTGTGGTTCCCGACGTCGATACCGGCGACCACACTCAACGCAGCAGCCCCCGCCGCTGGTAGACGGTCGCGGCGTGGCGCACCAGTTCTGCGCAGCGAGTCGCGCCGCGCGCGTCGAGGGTGTCCACCAGCGTCTGCAGTTCCTGCGCGGTCGAGCGGTGTGGGCGCAGCGCCTCGTATAGGCCCATCACCTCGTCGTCGCCCATGACCGCCAATTCGGCTGCGCGCAGGAAGTTCTCGGCCAGCTGCGGATTACCACCCGCCGCCGCGACCGACGCCTGATGCGCCAGCGTCGCCGGATCCATCCGCAGATCGGCCAGGCTCAGCTTGCCGTCGACGGCGGCAGCCACGGTGAAACGATCGTCGGTCATGCGCGTGTCGCCTCGACTGTCAGTGGGGGTTCGCCGGGTTCGCAGGCCTCGCGTTCGAGGGCCACCAACGCGACCGCGCGGGCGTGGTAGCGCGCCGAGATCGACTCGTCGGTACCGCCGGTGAAGATCGGCACCGGCGCCATGCCCTTCGCGTGGCGCGCGGCATTCTTGCCCAGCTGCCGGTACATGTCGGCGTCGAGCAGCGGGGCGACGCTGAACAGCTCCAGATTGGCCAGCGGCGCCAGGTCGCGCCGGTGGATCAACGCAGTTCCTTTGCCCTGCAGACCGATTCCGATCCCTGAACCGGACAGCTTGGCTGCCGTGAGGCCGATCAGGCCGACGTCGATGGTGGAGCGGACCCGGACCAGGCGGGCCACGCAGCCCTCCTCCTCCAGCCCGGCGCTGATCTGCCGGAGCACCTCGCCGACGGTCAGCCCGCACAGCGTGAGCCACACGCTGCGGCCCAGTGCCGGCGAGAGCCCGATGCACACCTCGCGGGGATCGCTGCCCTGCCGGGCGTCCTCGACCGGTGTCAGCGTGACGTGTCCGTAATGGTCGGCCTGGTCGGCGGTCAGCTCCGCCGACGTCTTGGCCTGCCGGATGCCGTCGATCTCGGCGCGCCGATGCGCCGAGATCGCGTAACCCGTTCCGGGACCGGCATAGTCGTTGGGATCGGTGAGCTTGGACAGCACGGTGAAGTTCTCGTCGAAGATCGCCGAAGTCTGCAACTGGTCGCCGCGCAACCGCTCGGCGGTAAGCCGCATGATCGCCGCCGCCTCGGGCTCGTAGCCGGTGCGGTGCAGCGCGGCGACGACGTCGAACACCGTCAGTTGGCGCGCTTCGATCGCGGCGGCCGCCTCGGCCACCATCTTGGGGTGACCCGGGGGCAGATCGCGAGAACCGTTGGCCACCACGACCTCGTCGACGCGGGCGTCGTCGTAGTCGGCCAGGCCGAGATCGGAGTAGACGGCCTGCACCGCCTTGGCGGCGCGGCGGCGCACCCGGGCCAGGTGCTCGGCGGACACCGTCCGCAGCCCCCCGTCGGCACCCCAGTCGCGCTGCAGCACCAGGAAGTCGTCCATGTCGTCGGAGTTGAAGTTCGACAGTGCGAATGCGTTGTCGTACCGCGGAATCGAGCCGAACCCGGAGAAGATGAAATCCGCACCGGCCAGTAGCACCGGTAGCGTGTGTGCGCTGCGCCGGATGTCCGATTCGGAGATCAGGTTGTCGTTGCCGGCGCACGACTCCAGATCGCGCAGCATCACCATGAGGTTCTCGGCCAGCAGCTCTTTCATGCCCTCCGGCACCGAGGCCACCACACCGACCCCGTCGATACCGCCGTTCTGCACACCCTGGGAACCCAGCGCGCGTGCCAGTGACACGCAGCGCGACTCCAGGTACAGGATCGAACACTTCTCGGCGGCACCCATCAGCACCTCGGCGCCGCCACCGCTGGTGACCCTCATCTTCAAGCCCCGCGAGGCGTAGGCAGAGGTGAGAATCGCCTTGGAGAACGGGGTGTCGTCGCCGTCGACGAACACCTGCTCGGTGCCGTAGATCGAGATGGTCTCGGCATAGCTGGTCAGCCCGCGCAGACCCAACCGCAGCTCGAGGGCCTCCTCGATCGAGCACTGCGCCAACGCGCCCGGCACGCCCACCTGGCTTCCGATCAACAGCGCCACCGCATTCGACGGCGCGTCACCTAACACCGGGACCGTCGTCTCGACCTCCCGGAAGCCGTAGGCGACGGCGCTGGCGGCATCGGCGGCGATCAGCAGCGGGTCGTCGAGTTGGTTGGTGACGTGTGCCTGGTTGCTCGGCGTGCGGCGGGCCCGCATCTTCGCCATCGCCATCTGCATCTCCACCGGCGTCAGCACCGCCACGACCCGGGCCAGCTTGGCCGGGGTGGTGCCCCCGATGAGGCGGACCACCTCCGCACGGGGCACGTTGATGTCGACGGCCATCCGCGCCAGCACGGCGTCGTCGAGGGCCATCGCCTCCTCGGCCACGTCGAGGTCGATGCCGTGGCGGGCGATGAACTCGTCGATCACGTCGAAGTCGGCGGCCGCCTTGCCGTCGAGCTCGACGACGACGCCGTCGCGGACCACCAATGAGGGCGCGGGGTCGTGTGGGCTGTGCATCGCGGCCAGGCCGAGCGCCGGGTCGGCCACGCTGAAGCCGTCGAGGTTGACCGGCTTGGCGTCCAGGACCCGCATCCGGCCCTGGTCGAGATCGCCCGGGTGGGGTGGGGCCGCATCACCGACTGCATCGCCAGCGGTGGGCACAGCCATACTGTCCGGCATCCTCGGTCCTCGATCCAGGGGAGTGCTTGCTGCGAATCGTGCTGTCGTCGAACACGATACGTGCCCGGCGGTGATCAGGGAGGTGGGTCGGGCGAAACGCGTCGCCTGCGCGACCCCAGCGCCAGCGCGACGCCGGAGGCCAGCAGCAGCGACAGCCACACCAGGTGCGCCGCCACCACGGCGACCCGCTTGCCGTGCGCCGCGCCGGGAGTGGTGCCGCCCACGCGATACAAGGTGAGGTCCTGGTCGCGGTAGACGACCGGAAGGTGTTGCAGGGTTTGTTGCGCGTCGCCCGTCGTCCCCGCACTGCCCGCCTCGACGACCACCCAGCCGACGCCGGCACCGGCCAGGGTCTCGGGGCGCCCGCCGGCCAGCAGCATGCGCTGCACCGCCCGCGCCCGGCCGCCCTCACCGCGGACCGTCTGGTTCGAGATCGTGAGGTCGCCGGTCACCAGCACGTCGGCACGCAACCAGCGGGGCAGTGGGTCGAGCACCGGTGCGGGCCCCGACCAGCTGAACTGGCGCATGGTGTCGGCGGGCAGTACGGCCACGGTCGCGGGCTCGGCATTGACGATCCTCGCCACCGTCGTCCACCCGGCCGGGTAGCGCACCGAGACGACCTTGCCGCCGACCCCCCAGGCCAGGTCGGGCAACACCGCGATCACCGCGACGACACACAGCAGCGCCGCGGCGGCGGGCCGCAGCCTGCCCCGTAGCGTCACCACCGCCGCGGCCGCGGCCGTCGCGTAACCCGGCATCGCCAGCGCCACCCACTTCTGTCCGTCGCGCAAGACCCCCAGCCCGGGCGCCGCATCGACCAGGGCGTGCAACTGGGTCAGCCCCGGACCGGTCGCCATCGCGGCCGGCAACACCACGCCGAGCGCCGCCAAGACCAGCAGGGGGACCGCGGCCCGGCGGCGGATCAGCGCCGGCAACCCGATTGCCACCACCGCGACCAGTACCACGGTGGCCGGTAAGGCGAAAAGTGTTGTGCGCGAATCAGGCACGGCCTCGGCGTTCCAGATTCCGCCGAGCCCGGCGAGGCTGCCGAGAGTGCCGAGGCCGGGCTCGGCACGGGCGGCGAAGGCCAGCAGACCCGACGGCGGCGCCCCGAGTGCGTCACCGAGCGCCGCCGCGGCCAGCCACGGCAGTGCGGTCAGCGCCGAGCCGGTGAGAATGCCTGCCGCACAACGCAGCCGGGACACTCCCGCGCCGGGAGCACAGACACATGCCAACGCGACACCGGCCGCCAACAACAACCCGGTCGGCGTCAATCCGGCCACCGCGATCCAGAAGAGCACCGCCGCCCACCGGACCCACCCCGGCGGGGCGTCGTCGCGGCGCAGCCGGAGCACGGCCGTCGCCACCCACGGTAGGCAGCCGTACCCGACCAGGAGACTCCAGTGGCCCTGCAGCATCCGCTCGCCGACATAGGGATTCCACACCGCCACCGTGGTGGCCACGCACTGGCCTGCCAGCCCGGCGTCGGGCACCAATAGCGCCGCCAGCCGCGCCGCTCCCCAGCCGGCCAGGAAGATGCCGGCCAGCAACGCCGCCTTGACCAGCACCCCGCCGTCGATCACCGCGGACAGCCACGCTACGAGCAGATCCTGTGGCACCGCCCGCGGCGCCGACTCACTGAGCCCCAACGCGGCGTCCGACAGGTAGGACCGGGGGGTGGAGACGGCGTCGCGCAGCAGTAGATAGCCAGGGGCCAGCAGCGGTGCGGTCACCGCGAGGGTGAGCAGGAAGGCATATCCCGGCACCACCCACACCAGGGTCCGGCGTGGCTGGTTCATTCCGGACTCACCGCTGCGGAGGTGGAGGCTCCAGATCCGGTCGCGCCGCGGGAAGCTTCTCGGTGGCGGCCTCGGCGGCGGGCATCGGCCCGGTCTCGTCCTTGCCGAAGAACCCGTGGTCGACGGTGTCCAGGCCCGGGTCGATCAGTGCCGCCTCGGCGCGAATGCTGAAGGTTCCGAGCAGGACGCCGCCGACGAGGGCGACCAGACCCGCTGCGGTGAAGCTGATCGGCAGCACCCGTGACCACAAGCCGATGCGGTCGCGCTCGTCGCGGGCCGAGGCCACCTGCGACTCGATGGTCTCCTCGCTGGAGGTGACCTTGTAGTCGGCCAGTTCCATCTCGGGCCGGACCGCGTCGCGGGCGTAGTAGTGGTTGGCGTGCTCCTGTGTCTTGACGATGGTGCCCGTCACCGGGTCCACCCAGAACGTGCGCTGGGCCGCGTAGTAGCGGGTCATCGTGACCGGCTCTTCCGGCGGCCCGGGCAGACCCCACAGGGCCGCGCGCGCGGTCACCTCGCCGTCCTCGTTGCTGTCGTAGAGCGAGGCGTACTTGATCGGGTCCACCAGCTTGCCGTCGGCGTCGTAGCCGACGTTCTGGGTGAACCGGTAGGTGGTCAGCCCGTTGACGTCGTCTTCGCCGTCGTAGTTGGCGTCGTAGGCCTTCTGCGCGATCGGGTCGAAGAACGGGTAGGTCTTCTTCTCGGTGTTGAACGGGAAGCGGTAGGACAACCCCTCGTGCGGCAGCGCGATGTTGGTCGGCGGCTTGTCGTCCTCGATGGTGCGCGGCTTCTGGACCGACCCACCTGGATGGGTGTCGTCGGAGACGGCCATCGCGGTGGACCGGTTGAGCGTCACGGTGTCGACCATGGCCAGCAGTAGGCCGTTGTCCTGCTGCTTGTCGCTGCGTCGCACACTCGTGCCGACCTGCAGCGTCACCACGTCGGCGTTGGCCGGCGACTCGACGGTGACCTGCTGCTGGGACACCAGCGGAACGTTCTTGTCGACGATGAAGCGCTCGCCCAGCAGCGACGCCGGATCCAGTGCCGATCCCGTTCCGTCGCTGACGAGCGTCTCGTCGATGCTCAACGGGATCTTCTTGATCTTGCTGGAGGTGTAGGTCGACAGCAGCAGCGCGGCAATCAACAGGGCGGCTCCGAGCCCGATGACGCCGTATGCCCCGATACGCAACATGCCCGCGCGGTTCACGCTGCCATGGCCTCCTCACTCACGATCGGCTTTCGCCCCGCCTGAAGACGAAGCAAACCTGTTCGACCCTAACAGCAGAGACCGGGGCACCGGCTCATTAGGAGGTCACACCGCCGCTGTGGGTGTACCCACTTTCGTGGGGCCCCAGTGCACCGGCAGACTGGCTGCATGACAGCCGATGCGGAGCAGGTCGGGGGCACCCGCGCCTTTCTGCCCGCCGTCGAGGGAATGCGCGCCTGCGCGGCGATGGGGGTCGTCCTGACCCACGTCGCGTTCCAGACCGGGACGACCACTCCGGTCCTTGGCCGGCTGCTGCACCGTTTCGACCTGGCCGTCGCGGTGTTCTTCGCGCTGTCCGGCTTCCTGCTGTGGCGGGGGCACGCCGCGGCCGCACGCGGGCTGCGCCACCGCCCCGCCACGGGCCACTACCTGCGCTCCCGGCTGGTGCGGATTCTGCCCGGCTACCTGGTCGCCGTCGTGATCATCCTGACCCTGCTGCCGGAGGCCAACCACGCCAACCTGACCGTCTGGCTGGCCAACCTCACCCTGACCCAGGTCTACGTGCCGTTGACCCTGACCGCCGGGCTGACCCAGATGTGGAGCCTGTCGGTCGAGGTGAGCTTCTACCTGGCCCTGCCGGTGCTGGCGTTGCTGGCCCGCCGGCTACCGGTGCGGGCACGGATACCGGTGATCGGGGCCGTCGCGCTGGCCAGCCTGGGCTGGGGTCTGCTGCCCATCCACACCGCGCAGGGGGTGAACTTCCTGAACTGGCCGCCGGCCTACGCGTCCTGGTTCGCCGCCGGCATGCTGCTCGCCGAACTGACGGTCAGCCCGGTGGGCCGGATGCACAGGCTGGCCCGCAACCGGTGGGCGATCTTCGGCGTCGGCCTGGTGGCCTACCTGATTTCGGCGTCGCCGCTGGCCGGTCCCAAGGATCTCGTCCCGGCCACGCTGGGGCAGTTCGTGATCCGTACCGCGATGGGGGCCATCGTCGCTGGCGCGCTGCTGGCGCCGCTGGTGCTCGATGCGCCCGACACGAGTCATCGCATCCTGGGCAGCCCGGTGATGGTGACGCTCGGCCGCTGGTCCTACGGATTGTTCGTCTGGCACCTCGCGGCGCTGGTGATGGTGTTCCCGATGGTCGGCAAGTTCATGTTCAACGGGAACCTGATCGTCATCCTGTGCCTGACGCTGGTGTTGGGTTTCGCGATGGCCGCCGTCAGCTACGCGCTGATCGAATCGCCGTGCCGCAATGCATTGCGGCGCTGGGAATACCAGGCGGGCCGGGGGCGGACGGGCGCGGTCCCGCCGCTGGACAGTTCCGTCACCGACGAGCCGGAGCCCGTCATCGCCCGTTGAGCAAGCACCCGCACAGGATGTTGCGCGATGATCTGTGCCGGAGTCGTCCGCATCGCACGGGGTCGGAAGGATCGCCATGGCAACTGAGGCATTGACCATCATGTTCTGGCCGGAATCGGCGTACGGACCGACCAACCAGTGCATCGGGCTTGCTGCCATCCTGCGTGACCGCGGTCACCGCATCGTGTTCGCGGCGGAGAGCTCCTGGGCCGGCAAACTGGCGCCGCTCGGCTTTGTCGAGGAACTCGTCGACCTTGCCGAGCCGGCCGAGGGCGCCGCCGACGAGGACCCCGGCAAGTTCTGGACCGACTTCATCGCCGAGACCTCCCCGGAATTCCGCAAACCGACCATCGCGCAACTCGAGACCTTCGTCCAGCCGACCTATCAAGCCCTGATAGACGGGGCCAAGTACTGCGAGCCGCGGCTGCGCGCGATCGTCGCCGAGCACCGCCCCGACGTCATCGTCGAGGACAACGTGGTGCTGTTCCCGGCGCTGGTCAGCTCCGGGGCACCATTCGTGCGGATCGTGTCGTGCAGTCCGCTGGAGATCCCCGGCCCGGACGTGCCGCCGCCGTTCTCCGGCCTGCCCAGCGCCGACCGCTCCCAGTGGGACGTCTACCGGGCCGAGTTCGACCGGACCCACCGGGCCATGTGGGCGGAGTTCAACGACTGGGTGCAGGCCCAGGGCGCCGCATCGTTGCCTGAACTGGAGTTCATGCCGCGCGGCGGCGCGGGCAGCCCGGCGGCCAACCTGTACGTCTATCCGGCCGAGGCGGACTACACCGACGTCCGGCCGCTGGATGGCAGCTGGACCCGGATGGATTCCAGCGTGCGCGAGACCGACACCGAGTACGTGCTGCCCGACGCCGTCGCCGACCGGCCCGCGGACTCCGCGCTGATCTACCTCTCGCTGGGCTCGCTGGGCGGCGCCGACGTGGCCCTGATGCAGCGCCTGGTCGACGTGCTGTCCACCACCCGGCATCGCTACATCGTCAGCAAGGGTCCGCAGGCCGACCGAATCGCGCTGCCCGACAATATGGTCGGCGAACAGATGCTGCCGCAGACCACCATCATCCCGCAGGTCGACCTGGTCATCTCGCACGGCGGCAACAACACCGTCACCGAGACGCTGCACTTCGGCAAGCCGCTGATCGTGCTGCCATTGTTCTGGGACCAGTACGAAAATGCCCAGCGCATCGACGAACTCGGCTTCGGCGTACGACTGAACACCTACGGCTTCGCCGACGCCGAACTCACCGGCGCGGTGGACCGCATCCTCGCCGACACCGCGCTGCGCGCCCGGCTCGCCGACATGGGTGCGGCGATCCAGGCGCGCGACGGGCTGCGGGTCGGTGCCGACGTCATCGAGCAGGTGGGCAGGCAGCGGGACCGGTGAGCCGCGAACTGGACTCGCTGGAGCTGTCCGACGGCGCCCGCCTCGCGGTCGTCGCCGGCTCCGAGGGTCTGGCGGTGCTGCCGCTGGTGCGCCAACCCGGCGGGACCTGGCGGCGCGCCCGGCCCGGCGACGGCGCCGCGGAGGCACTCGTCGCGCTGCTCGCCGACCGGCCCGGAGTGTGGACCACGGGCAGGTTCGGCGTCCACGCGTGGCCGTCCCGGCCGGTGACCGGTGAGCGGGCCGTCACCGTCGACCAGACCAACGAGTCGGTGATCGTCGGTGACACCGCCGTGGTCAAATGGGCCACCCATCTGCAGGAGGGGCCACACCCCGCTCCGCACCGAATAGAAATGTTGCGCGCCAACGACTTCCGATCTATGCCCCGGGCGTGGGGATTGGTCACCTGGCTGCCCGCCGGCGGCGAGCCGACGCTGGTGGCCAACGTCGACGAGTACCTGCCCGGCGCGGTCGACGGCTGGACCTGGGCGGTGGATCTGATGGTCGCCGCGGCGCTCGAGCGGCGCACCCTCGCGGTGGAGGCGGCAGCCGCCGCCGTCGGCACGGTGATCGCCGACATGCACGCCGCCCTGGCCGGCACCGCAACGACGGCGAGCGCCGCCGACGCGCAGCGATGGCGGGACACGGCGCTGGCGACCCTGGATGAGGCTCGGACACTGAGTGTTTCGCCGACCACCGCCGTGCTGTCGGACTCGCGGGTCGAGGCGATCCTGGCCGAGCTGGGCGCCCTGGCCGGCACCCCGGTCCTCGACGGCCACGGTGATCTGCACGTCGGCCAGGTGCTGCACCACCCGGGGGGATACGTGGTCACCGACTTCGACGGCAATCCGGTGCTGCCCGCGGCCGAGCGGGCATTGCCGATCCCCGCGGCACTCGACGTGGCCGGCATGGCCCAATCGCTGGCCCACGCCGCCATCGTCGCCCGCCGCCACAACGAGCTCGACGAAGTAGCATTGGACATCGCGAATCAAGCTGCGCAGCAAGCATTCCTGCGCGCCTATGCGGATCGGCTGGCCGCGCTTGGTCACGCTGGACTCTACGATCCCGCCCCGCTGCGTGCCTTCCGGATCCAGCAGGTGCTGCGCGAGATCATCTACGCGGCACGGCATCTGCCACGCTGGATGTATGTGCCCGACGCGGCACTGCCCGCGCTGCTCGATGAGAGGACACCTGGTGGAGCCTGATGGATTCGCCGCGGACCTGGCCCGCAAACCGGAGGTGCTGAGCCGCCTGGCCGCTTCCCTGGCCGCCGGCAATCCGTGGGCAGCGGTGGTGCCACCCGACACCGAGCGGGTAGTGCTGCTCGGCATGGGCTCGTCGGCCTACGCCGGTGGTGTCGCCGCGGCGCGGATGCGTGCGCGGGGGCTGACCGTGGTCTCGGAGCTGGCCTCTTCGCGGCTGTTGCCGAACTGGGGCCCCGGTACCCTGGTCGTCGCCACATCGGCGACCGGCGGGTCGGCGGAAACGCTGGCCGCGCTCGACCGGCTGCCGGCCGGGGTGCACACCGTGGCGCTGACCAACAACGTGGACTCCGCGATCGCCCGGCGTTGCGCGGCCGTCGTGGAGCTGGCCGCCGAACCCGAGGTCGGCGGCGTCGCCTGCCGCAGCTACCAGCACACCCTGGCGTTGCTGATCGCTCTGGAGGCACACCTGGCCGGGGCGGACACCGCAGGGCTGGTGGCGACGGTGGTGGCGGCGGCCGAGGCTAGTCGGCATCTGCTCGACACCGAATCACACTGGCGCCCAAGGGTCGGCGAGTTGCTGCTGGGTCCGGCTGGCACTCACCTGGCCGCGCCGGCACACCGGTTCAGCTCCGCCCAGCAGGGTGCGCTGATGCTGCGGGAAGGGCCGCGCCGCGCCGCCGTCGGGTGCGAGACGGGGGACTGGAGCCACGTCGACGTCTACCTGACCAAGACCACCGATTACCGACTGCTGGTGTTCGCCGGCTCCGAATGGGAAGAGCAGATGGCGCAGTGGACCACGCTGCGCGGCACCACCGTTGTCGCGGTCGGCGGCCCGGTACCCGGTGCCGGCGTGGAGGTGCGCTACCCCGGCGACGACGACGATGAGGTCCGGTTACTCACCGAGGTGCTCGTGCCCGAGTTGGTAGCCGTCCGGGCCTGGCAGAGCGGCTAGCATCCGCGCGCACCTCAACCGCGCATCCGCGCGCACCTCAACCGCGCATCCGCGCGATGACCTTCTCGCGCACCGCCGACCGGCGCGCCTTGCCGGCGTCGTCGCGCAGCGGAGTGTCCACGAACTCCACCCCGTGCGGCACCTTGTAGTCGGCCAGCCGCTCGGCGACGAAGGCCCGCACGCCTCGCTCGTCGAGACCGTCGGGGTTGTCGAGGTGCACCAACGCGTGCGGCACCTGGCCCAGATCGTCGTGCGGTACACCGACTACCAGGCAGGACAACACCGCCGGATGTTCGGCCAGGGCGTTCTCGATCTCGGCGGGGTACACGTTGCGCCCGCCGACGGTGAACATGTCCACCCGGCGGTCGGCGAGGTACAGGTATCCGTCCTCGTCGAACCAGCCCAGATCGCCTAGCGAGTCCCAGCCGTCGCGGGTCTTGGCGGTGCTGCCGATGTAGCGGTAGGTCGGCGCGCTGCCCGGGGCGCGCCGCAGGTAGATTTCGCCGACCACGCCGGGCGGGCACTGGTTGCCGTCGTCGTCGAGCACCGTCATCTCCCCGGCGACCACCCGGCCGACGGACCCGCGGTGGGACAACCATTCGCTGCCGCTGATGAACGTCAGTGCCTGAAGTTCGGTGCCACCGTACAGTTCCCACACCGCGTCCGGCCCGAGCAGATCGATCCACGCCTGCTTGACGTTCGGCGGACACGGCGCCGCGAGATGCCACAGCCTGCGCAGCGACGACAGGTCGTAGGCATCGGGGTCGGCGTGGTAGACCGGCAGCAGCCGCTGCATGATCGTAGGCACGGTGGCCAGGTAGTTCACCCGGTGGTCGGCAATCAGCCTAAGGAACTCCTTCGGGTCGAAGCGCCGCATCAGCACCAGGTGCTGACCGGTCAGCAGGGCAATGGTCGCCGAGGTGAATCCGGTGTTGTGGCTCAGCGGTACCGGCACCAGTTGGGTGTCGGTGGGCTCGTTACCCATCGACATCGCCAGCAGTTCGGCGGGGATGCGGCCCTCTCCGCCCGCCTCGATCAGCTTCGGCCGCCCGGTGCTGCCCCCGGAGGCCATCGACTTCCACACCGGCGAAACCACCTCGGGCAGCGGCGCATCGGACAACTCGGGACTACCGGTGAAGTCCGCCCCCACCCACGGTGCGACCCCGCGCGGGTCGGGCCGGCCGACGAGAAGCGCGCGCGGCTTGAGGTCCAGCAGCCCCGCATACTCGGCGTCGGGCAGCCGCGACGACAGCGGCTGCGGTATCGCGCCGAGTTTCCACACCGCCACGGTCGCGCGCACCCATTCGATGGAGTTCGGCACGGCGATGGTCACGTAATCGCCCTGGCGGACCCCGAGTTCGGCGTAGGCGCGCGCCAGCCGGTTGGACATCGACTCCAGCTCAGCGCGGGTGACGGTGCGGCCGTCGCAGGTCACCGCCGCTCGCTGCGGGGCCTCGGCGGCCAGCTGGCTCAACCGAGTACCGATCGGGGCGATCACGTCACTCATGGCCGCCCTGCCTGGAGAAGATGCTGCGCGGGTTGTCCACCAGCATGGTGGTGATCTGGTCCTCGGTGACGCCGAGGTCGCGCAGGGCCGGCAGCACGTCGTTGTGGATGTGCAGGTAATGCCAGTTCGGCAGGACCACCGGCAGCGCCGCCTCCGGAAGCCAGTCGATGTGGCAGGACGCGTCGTGCGCCAGCACCATCCTGTCGGCATGGCCGCGCGCGCACATCTTTGCCACGGTGTCGACGCGGTCTTCGAAGCTCAGGATGTTGTCCAGCCCGAAGCGGTCCATGCCGAGGTAGGAGCCGCCCGCGATCAGCTGTTCGAGATAGTCCAGGTCGGTGGTGTCCCCGCTGTGCCCGATGATCACCCGGCTCAGGTCGACGCCTTCCTCGGCGAAGATCCGCTGCTGGTCCAACCCGCGCCGGGTGCCGGCGTGGGTGTGGGTGGTGATCGGCACGCCGGTCTGGAGATGGGCCTGCGCCACCGCCCGCAGCACCCGCTCGACACCGGGCGTCACTCCAGGTTCGTCGGTGGCGCACTTGAGGATTGCGGCTTTGACCCCGGTGCCGGCGATCCCCTCGGTGATGTCCTGGACGAACATCTCGGTCATGGTCTCGGGCCCGTTCAGGGCCGTACCCGGACCGGTGAAGTGGAAGTACATCGGAACGTCGTTGTAGGTGTACACCCCGGTGGCCACCACGATCTGCAGGTCCGTCTGGGCGGCGACCCGTTGAATGCGCGGAAGGTAGCGGCCCAGGCCGATCACCGTGGGGTCGACGATGGTGTCCACGCCGATGGCTTTGAGCGCGTTGAGCTTCGCCACCGCATCGGCCTCGCGAGCCGCCTCGTCTCCCCACCCCTGCGGGTAGTTCGCCATGATCTCCGGGGACAGCACGAAGACGTGTTCGTGCATGAGCACCACCCCGAGGTCGGTGGTGGCCACCGGTCCCCGCACGGTCTCGGTCTGCGACGTCTGTGTCGGGTCAGGCAGCGTGTCCGGCTGGGCCATGTCAAGGACACTAACGGGAAACGGTTGTCTCCTCGCCGGTTTCGCTGCCGGTTTCGCTGCCGGTTTCGCTGTCGGATTCGCCGGCACCCGGGCGCGACGATCGCCAGACCGCGGAGGCAGCCAGCGCACCCAGCGCCATCAGGGCCGGCAACTGCACCCAGGGCGAATGTCCGATGTAGCCGTCGACCGACCGCCAGGGGTAGCGGGCGAGCAGCGCGCCGGCCACAATCAGGCCGCAGGAGGCGATCCCCAGTGTGGCGCGGTCGCGCAACCGGACCCGGCGGCGCAGGCCGTAGCCGGCCAGCAGCGCCGCTCCGAACACCACCAGGCCACCGACCCCGGCGATCAGGCCGCCGGCGGCCAGCATCCCGGACGTCGCGAGCAGGGGCGAGGCCCACGTTCGCACCGGAGCCCAGGTCACCGGTCGTCGGCGCGGTGGCACCAGGGCCAGCAGCGCCAGCAGGGGCAGCAGCGACAGTCCCGCCGCCAAGCCGATCTGGTACCAGCGGTTGGACGGAAAGCTCAACGTGATGGTGCCGTGCTCCCCGGCGGGTACCACCCAGCCCTGTTGCCAGCCGTTGACGATCACCGGGGTCAGCGTGACGCCGTCGGGCAGGTGGGCCACCCAGCCGGGATTGACACTTTCGGGGACCACCAGCACCCGCGCGACGGCCGACCGGTCGACCTCGATCTCGCGCCGGTCCGGCCCCCACCGGTGCACGTCGGCGGTCGTCGTCGACGCCGTGGGGATCTGCGCCGCCGCCGGGCCGGTGAGCTGGGCGCCGTCCACCACGAATGCCGAGCCCGGGCTGATCAGCAGCTCCTGACGGCCGGCGGGCAGGGCGATCGGTGTCGGGTCGCAGGCGCGCGCCGGTACGGGGTCGCCGTCGAGCAGTGCGCCCACCGTGGTGGTCACCGAGGTCTGGACGAACCGGCCCGACACCGCGACGATGGGTCCCTCGCCGCACGGGATGTCGATGGTGCGGGCGCGATTGCGCGCCGCGTCGGCCGCCGCGACCGGCTTGCCGTCCGGTCCCAGTACCGCGACCTCGGCCAGCCCCGGCGGTTTGAGCTGGTCGAATCCGAGTGCGGTGCGGTCGATCACGTCTTCCCAGTCCAGCAGGCTGATCCGCACGGTGTCGGTGACCCGGGCCCGCAGCGGCACCGTCTGCGCACCCGTGCGGTGGGGGTCGAGGCGGCGCACCTGCGGCCCGTCGCCGAGGTCGACGGCCACCATCGTCGGGTGGGTGGGCAGCGGCGAGGCGCTCGCCGTCAATGCCAGCGCGGTCACCTCGGTGGGCTTGGGCAGCGTCACCGTCAGGGTGGGTGCGCTGCGGTGCTGCACCACGTTCTGCGGTGCCGTCCAGGAGGTGCGGGGATCGCCGTCGGTGGCCGCGTACGCCGAACCGTCGACATCGATCAGATCGGCGTCGGCGCGCGAACGGGTTGTTCCCGGCTGGGCGATCAGGTCGGCGAGGTGCGGGCCTTGGCGAGCGCGCACCCACACGACGGGGCTGACCTGGATCGGTGTGGGCACGGTCAGGGTGCGACTCAGGGTGACCGGTTCTTCGGGAGCCTGCGCCATCGACGCCGCGCAGTGCACGCCGTCCGGGGAGTCGGCGCAGCCCTGCCGCCCGAGCAGCTCCGAACCGAGGTCCCAGGCCGCGATCGTCGACCCGGCGGGCGGGCCCGGCACCACCAGGGTGTGGCGCAGGTCGACAGGGTGGGCGAAGCCGGACGCGTCGTACTGGGTCACCGACAGGTCGGTGATGCCGAACTGGACGCCTGAGGACCCGTCATCGGTTCCCACCGCGGTGATCCGCACCCAGGGCGCCTCGCCGTAGGGCAGTGCGATCGTCAGCGGTTTGCCCGGTTCGTCGAAACGAACTGTGGTGGTTCCGTTTTCGGTCGACACCTGGATGCGGCGCACCTGGGCGCCGACTGCGGTGGCGCTCGGGGTGAGAGTCAGCGTCGCGTTGGTGACCGGCCGGTCGAAATCGATCTGCAGCCACTGCCCGACGGCCGACTGCAGCGAATTGGACACCCACGCCGTGGCGGGGTCGCCGTCGATGGCTGCGGCCGGGCCGCTGGCCGGTGCGACGGTCGGCAGCGCGGTGGAATCCGACGACGAACTCGACGCCGACAGCCGGCCGCCGGTCCAGGCGCCCTGCGCCAGTTTGGCGCCCGGCACCGGATAGTCGGGCACCCGGTTGAAGGTGTTGCGCCGGTCGCCCGCCGCCCTGGCCGCCGACGAGTGGTCGTCCACCCGGCCGTAGTCGGTCTCCCGGTCGACCGGGGTGTCGGTGACCGTGACCAGCGGAACCGGGAGTCCGGCGCGCTGCGCGTCGGAGGTGAGCAGCATCGGGCCCAGTGGTGGCTGGCCGAGCAGCCTGCGCCGTTCGTCGATGCGCAGCAGCGACTCCGGGCCGCCGTCGACCCTGGCCATCCGCGCGGCATCGGTCAGGTAGGGGGCGCCTGGGTCGCCCGCCGCGTCGACCCGGTAGATCTCGACCGCCGGGTAGCGCGGCCGCAACCCGCTGTCGCTGATGAAGCCGTCCAGGGTGCCCGGGCCCACCGGCTCGCCGAACTGTGCCACCTTCTGTAGGCCCGGTGAACCGTCGATGGCCCGGTGCACCAGCAGCGGGCGCGCGGATCGCGAGTTGTCCGGATCCAGGTCGTTGCGGACCACGACGTACGAGATGCCCTGGCGGGTCAGGGTGTCGGCCAACCCGGCAGACGGCCGCCCTGCGGCGAACAGCCGCTGCACCGAGTCCAGCGCACGGATGGTCTGCGGCGGTGTCAGTGGGATGGAATCGCGGACTCCCCAAGGGCTTTCGCCGAGGACCTGCAGCGGCTCGTCGTGGCTGTTGCCCCACACCTGGGTGGCGAACGGCGCCCCCGGCGCGACCAGCACCCGCCCCGGAGTCGGGCTGCCGGTGTTGTGTTCGGTCAGCCAGTCGGCGGCCTGATGCCAGTAGTCCGGAATCGCGCTGAACGCCCCCGGTGGGGTGAGTCGTCCGGTCCAGGCCATCGACGTGGCCACCGTCAGCGCGGCCAGCACCACGATGCCCACCGCCACCCGCTTGTCGTCCTCGGGATGGGCGAACGCGCGGATCCACACCGGCCGGGGCGCACTGCCCGGCAACGGAATCCGGCTCAGCAGGTGGGCCAGCCCCAGGACCAGCGGCAGCCGGATCACCGGCTCCAGCTTGTGCACGTTGCGCAGTGGGGCGCCGGCGGCGTCGAGGAAGGTCTGCACCTGGTGGGCGATCGGCGACCCCAGACCGCCGGAATAGCCGACGCCGAGCAGCACCACCCCGACCAGCAGCATGGTGATCAATCGGCCCCGTGACGGCATCGACCGCAGCGCCAGCCCGGCGAGCCCGCCCGCGGCCACCAGCGTCGTGGCCAGCACCATCGCCGGCTGGGTCACCAGTTCGGCGGCCGCGGTGGCGTTCGGCGAGACGAACGGTGTCCAGCTGTCGGTGCCGCGCAACACCTCCGTCAACGACGTCCACTGGGTGGTGACACCGGAGGACTCGATGAAATCCAGGAACGGCGGGCTGATCCGGCCCAGCAGCAGCAACGCGACCACCCACCAGGTCACCGCCAACGCCGAGGCCAGCGCCCACCACGCGGTGAACCGCCACCACACCCGCCCGGGCCGGTGACACAGCCACCAGATGACCGCGGGCAGGCACCCGGTGATGGTGGCCACCGCGTTCACCGCGCCCATCAGGGCCAGCGCGATGCCGGCGCGCGCGGCCAGCACCCGCAGGGAGCGCCGGTCGGCTCCGGACCCGTTGAGCGCCAGGATCACCGGCAGCAACACCCAAGGGGCCAGCATCATCGGCAGCGTCTCCGAGGAGATCGACCCGAGCGTCGTCAGCACCCTCGGCGACAGGGCGAACGCGACAGCGCCGATGATCCGGCTCGGCGTCGTGCCGATACCGAGCGCTTCGGCCACCCGCAGCAGACCCCAGAACCCCGCGGTGAGCAGCAGCGCCCACCACAGCCGCTGGGTGACCCAGCCGGGCAGTCCCAGGGTGTCACCGAGCAGGAAGAACGCCCCGTGCGGGAACAGGTAGCCGTAGGCCTGGTTCTGCGCCTGGCCGAACGGCAGGTCGCTGTTCCACAGATTGGCCGCGCGGGCCAGGAACCGCAGGGGATTGGCGGTGAGGTCGAGCTTGGTGTCCGGCGAGGTCATGCCGGGCGACTGTGCGAAGCACAGCACCAGCGCCACGACGAACGCGCCGCCGAGCCAGCGCCGGGCGAGCGGCGGGGTGATGACGGGCGCCTCGGTGACCGCGGGGGAGGCGGTGGTGAGCGTGCTCAGGCTAGCCGCGGTTGCCGTACTCGACGCGGTTCAGCACCGACGATGCGGGATCACCGGCTGACAGCGGCGGCTTGGTGTCCTGCTGGATCATCAACGTGACGCCGAAGACCGCGGCGGCCCCGAGCAGCAGGCCGACCAAGACACTGGCGGCGGCAGGGACCACGAACCGGGTCATGAACGGTTCTCCTTGCTCAGGGTGCTGGGGCGAATGACTTGCTCGGGGTAATACCCGCTGGCCAACCTAGCACGCGTGTGAGCGCGGTTGGTCGGCGGCGGCGGCCGTGACAGCATGTCCGGATGGCCACACGCCTGCTCTCCTTTCGCGGCTTTGCGGCGCTGACGGCGCTGCCGCTGCTGGTCCTGGGATGTTCATCGCCCACGTCGCACCCGGCGTCCCCTTCGCCGTCGCGGTCCGCCGCGTCGTCGCCGGACTCCCCGGTTCCGCTGGCCGGTCCGGCGCCCACGCCGGGTACGCCGGCCCAGCCGGCCTGCGGCGACGGCCCGGAGCTGCTGGGGGCGATCTCCACCCGCGACAAGCTGGCCCAGCTGCTGATGGTCGGCGTCAAGAACGCCGCCGACGCCCGCAGTGTGGTCGACAACTACCACGTCGGAGGCATCTTCGTCGGCAGCTGGACCGACCTGACGATGCTCACCGACGGCTCGCTGCCGGACTACGCCAACGCCGGACCGCTGCCGCTGGCCGTCAGCGTCGACGAGGAGGGCGGCCGGGTGTCGCGGCTGACCTCGTTGATCGGGGACGCCCCGTCGGCGCGGGTGCTAGCCCAGACGAAATCGCCCGACGAGGTCTACCAGCTGGCCCTCGACCGCGGACGGCAGATGCGCGGGCTGGGCATCACCGTCGACTTCGCGCCCGTCGTCGACGTCACCGACGCGCCGGACGACACCGTCATCGGCGACCGGTCGTTCTCCAACGACCCGGCTGTGGTGACCGCCTATGCCGGCGCATACGCCCGCGGACTGCGCGACGCCGGGCTGCTGCCGGTGCTCAAGCACTTTCCCGGCCATGGCCACGGCTCGGGTGACTCGCACACCGCCGGCGCGGTGACCACCCCACCGCTGGCGGATCTGCAGAACGACGACCTGATCCCGTACCGCACGCTGGCCGCGGACGCCCCGGTCGCCGTCATGGTCGGCCACCTGGAGGTGCCCGGCCTGACCGGCACGACCCCGGCCAGTCTGAGCGCCGCGGCGGTGGGCCTGCTGCGCAGCGGCGGATACGGCGGCCCCGGCTTCGACGGGCCGGTGTTCAGCGACGACCTGTCGAGCATGGCGGCGATCGCCGACCGCTACGGAGTGGCCGAGGCGGTGCTGCGCAGCCTGCAGGCCGGGGTCGACGTGGCGCTGTGGGTGACCACCGACGAGGTGCCCGAGGTGCTCGACCGACTGGAGAAGGCCGTCAACGCCGGTGAGCTGTCGATGCCCGCCGTGGAGGCCTCGCTGCTGCGAATGGCCCGGATCAAGGGGCCGAGCCCGCGATGCGGCGGTTAGCCTAGGAACGCGATAGGCAACGCGGGGGGTGAACCCGAGGCGAAAGGCAGCGAGATGGCAGGTGGCACCAAGCGGCTGCCCCGCGCCGTGCGCGAGCAGCAGATGCTCGATGCCGCCGTGCAGATGTTCTCGGTCAATGGCTATCACGAGACGTCGATGGACGTCATCGCCGCCGAGGCGCAGATCTCCAAGCCGATGCTGTATCTGTACTACGGCTCCAAGGAGGAGCTGTTCGGTGCCTGCCTGAGCCGCGAACTGAGCCGCTTCATCGAGGCGGTGCGCGAGGACATCGACCTCAAGCAGAGCCCGCACGAGCTGTTGCGCAGCACCATCCTGTCGGTGTTGCGCTACATCGACGCCAACCGCGCGTCGTGGATCGTGCTCTACACCCAGGCGACCAGTTCACAGGCGTTCGCCCACACCGTGCGCGAGGGCCGCGAGAAGATCATCGACATGGTGGCCCGGCTGCTGGAGGCGGGCACCCGTCATCCCGAGCCGGACACCGACTTTCACATGATGGCGGTCGCGCTGGTGGGTGCCGGTGAGGCCGTCGCCGCCCAGGTCAGTGCCGGCGACGCCGACGTCGACGAGGCCGCCGACATGTTGATCAACCTGTTCTGGCGAGGCCTCAAGGGCGCACCGGCCGACAAGGAAGCCTCCCCGGCCAGCGCGCCGTGACGCGCGGTTACAGCCTGCGCATCGTCGCGGTCAGGTGCGGGTAACCCTTGGCCATGTTGCGCAGCACCAGATCCCAGCCGTCGGCCACCCGGTCGAGATAGAGCCCGGTGCTGGCCGGCAGCACCACCGGCTTGCCGAACTTCACCGCATACCGCACGGCGTCGGGCAGCTGGCCGTCGATATTGGCCAGAACCGCTGCTGCACTGAACATCCCGTGTGCGATCACAGTGGGGAAGCCGAACAGTTTGGCGCCCACCACATTGGTGTGGATGGGATTGTGGTCACCGCTGACCGAGGCGTAGCGACGGATCTGGCCCGGCGTGACGCGCAGGATCGCGTTGGGCGGCGGCAGTTTCGGCCGTTTGGGGGGCTCGGGTTTGGGCTCGCCGGACAACGCCGTGCGCTGCTGGTGCAGGAAGGTGGCGACCTGATGCCAAGCGAGGTCGTTGCCGACGCTGACCTCGGTGACCAAGTCGACCAGTAGGCCCTTGCGGTGCTCACGCAGATTCTCGGCGTGCACGGCGATGCCTACGGTATCGGTGACCGCGATCGGCCGGTAGCGGGTGATGGTGTTCTCCACGTGCACCGCGCCCATTGCCGGGAACGGGAAGTCGAACGAGGTCAGCAGCGCCATCACGGTCGGGAAGGTCAGCGCGAAGGGGTAGGTCAGCGGAACGGTGTCGCCGAACCGCAGTCCGGTGACCGCCGTGTACTCGGCGACATTGACCCGGTCGATCGCCAGGTCTTCGACGCTCAGCGTGCGGCTGGGCAGGCTGCCGCCGCGCGGGACGAACGGCAGCGTGCCGGCCACCGCGCGCAGCATGTTGCGCAGGCCGCTGGGTTGTCCGGTCATCTAGGCCCCCAGCATGGCTTGGCCGCACACCCGGATCACGTTGCCGGTCACCGCATTCGACGCTGGGCTGGCGAAGTAGGCGATGGTCTCGGCGACGTCGACGGGCTTGCCGCCCTGGTACAGCGAGTTCAGCCGGCGGCCCACCTCGCGGGTGGCCAGCGGAATGGCCGCCGTCATCGCGGTCTCGATGAAGCCGGGAGCGACGGCGTTGATGGTGATGCCCTTGTCCGCCAGTGCTGGAGCGAGCGCCTGGGTGATACCGATCATGCCGGCCTTGGTGGTCGCGTAGTTGGTCTGGCCGCGGTTGCCGGCGATCCCGGCCATCGACGACAATCCGATGATCCGCCCGCCGTGGCCGATGCTGCCGTTTGTGACGAGACCCTCGGTGAGGCGTTGCGGGGCAAGAAGATTGACGGCGATGACGGCGTCCCAACGGCCGTCGTCCATGTTGGCCAGCAGCTTGTCGCGGGTGATACCGGCGTTGTTGACCAGGATGTCGGCCGTGCCGCCGTGGTGCTCGCGCAGATGCTCGGTGATCGTGTCCACCGCGTCGGGCGCGGTGACGTCGAGCGGCAGGGCGGTGCCGCCCACCTTGGCGGCCGTCTCGCCCAACGCGTCACGGGCCTGTTCGACGTCGATAGCCACGACCTTGGCGCCATCGCGTGCGAACACCTCGGCGATGGTGGCGCCGATGCCGCGGGCAGCGCCCGTCACGATGGCGACCTTGCCGGCCAGCGGCTTGTCCCAGTCCGCGGGTGGGCTGGAGTCGTCGGCGCCGACGTAGAACACCTGCCCGTCGACATAGGCGGACTTGCCCGACAGAATGAAACGCATCGTCGACTCCAGGCCTGTGACAGCCGGTTTCGCTGCCGGGGACAGGTAGGCCAGCGCGACGGTGGCTCCGTGGCGCAACTCCTTGCCCAGGGAACGGGTGAACCCCTCGAGTGCGCGCTGGGCGATGCGCTCGTCGGTGGTGGCGGCCTCGTCGGGGGTGGTGCCTACGACGACGACCCGGGCTGAGGGGCCGAGGTTGCGCAGCAGCGGGGTGAAGAACTCGTAGAGCTCGCGCAGTCCAGCCGGTTCGGTGATGCCGGTGGCGTCGAAGACCAGCCCGCCGAACGAGTCGGCCCATCGTCCGCCGAGGTTGTCGGCGACGAGGGCGTAGTCCTCGGCTAGCGCCGCGCGAAGCGGCTCGACGACGCGGCCGGCGCCGCCGATCAGCAGGGAACCGGCCAGCGGCGGCTCACCGGGCCGGTAACGCCGCAGCGTTTCCGGCTGTGGGATGCCGAGTTGCTTGGCCAGCAACGATCCGGGGGCGGAGTTGACGATCTGGGAGAAGAGGTCGGACGCCACGAACGTGCCTTTCGGGTGTGCGGTTCGGGTGGATCGGGAACGAACTTACTCCAGAGTAAGGAGCGTGCGTAGTATGGGTTGGTATACCCATCTCACACCGACGACAAAGCGGAGATTGACGTGGCCTCTACCAGTTCATACAGCCGTCGGGTCGCCGTCCTGGGCGGCAACCGCATCCCGTTCGCGCGCTCGGACGGCGCCTACGCCGAAGCGTCGAACCAGGACATGTTCACCGCGGCCCTCGGCGGGCTCGTCGACCGCTTCGACCTGGCCGGCGAGCGGCTCGGGGCGGTGATCGGCGGCGCGGTGCTCAAGCACAGCCGCGATTTCAACCTGATGCGGGAGAGCGTGCTCGGCAGCCGGCTCTCGCCGTACACCCCGGCGATCGACCTGCAGCAGGCCTGCGGAACCGGCCTGCAGGCGGCCATCGCCGCGGCCGACGGGATCGCTGCGGGCCGTTACGAGGCCGCCGCCGCCGGCGGGGTCGACACCACCTCCGACGCCCCGATCGGGCTCGGCGACAACCTGCGCCGCACCTTGCTCGGGCTGCGCCGGGCCACATCGAACGCCGACCGGCTCAAGCTCGTCGGCAAGTTGCCCGCCTCGCTGGGCATCGAGATCCCCACCAACGGCGAGCCCCGCACCGGGCTGTCGATGGGTGAGCACGCCGCCATCACCGCCAAGGAGATGGGCATCAAGCGGGTCGAGCAGGATGAGTTGGCCGCGGCCAGCCACCGCAATATGGCCGCCGCCTACGATCGCGGTTTCTTCGACGACCTGGTGACCCCGTTCCTGGGGCTCTACCGCGACAGCAACCTGCGCGCCGACTCCAGCGCCGAGAAGCTGGCCAAGCTCAAGCCGGTGTTCGGCGTGCGCAACGGCGACGCCACGATGACCGCGGGCAACTCGACCCCGCTCACCGACGGCGCGTCGGTGGTGCTGCTGGCCAGCGAACAGTGGGCCGCGTCACACTCGATGACACCGCTGGCCTTCTTCGTCGATTCCGAGACCGCCGCCGTGGACTACGTCAACGGCCCGGACGGCCTGTTGATGGCGCCTACCTACGCGGTGCCGCGGCTGCTGGCCCGAAACGGCCTGTCGTTGCAGGACTTCGACTTCTACGAGATCCACGAGGCGTTCGCATCGGTGGTCCTGGCCCACCTGCAGGCCTGGGAGTCCGAGGAGTACTGCAAGGAGCGCCTAGGGCTCGACGCCGCCCTTGGCGCGATCGACCGCACCAAGCTCAATGTCAACGGCTCGTCGCTGGCCGCGGGTCACCCGTTCGCTGCCACCGGCGGACGGATCGTCGCGCAACTGGCCAAGCAGCTGGCCGAGAAGAAGCAGGAGACCGGGCAGCCGGTGCGTGGCCTGATCTCGATCTGCGCGGCCGGCGGCCAGGGTGTGACCGCCATCTTGGCGGCCTGAGCTGCGGTGAATGGGGAACGAAAAGAACTCCGAAAAATTTTCGCGGGGTTTGTAACGAAGCCGTACGGGTAATCGAAGAACTGGATAGCTCCGTGTTGCCGTCTGACCCCCCGACCCGACGGCAACACGGGGCATCCTCTTTGTTTACGTCTTATTGACGTGGATGAAGGACCGCCGCTGGAGAAGAGGGGAGTCCAGCGGCGGTCATTTTTTGCGGGTAGTTTTCGACGCTATTTCTTGCCGACGGGCTCGGTATCCACCAGGCCGGACTGCACCAGCGCCGCGTCGATGAATTGCTGCACCGGACGGGCTTGGAAGAACCCGGTGTGGCCGCCGCGGTACCAGCCGATGTTGGGGCGTCCCCAGTGCTCCCATAACTGCAGCACCTGCTCGCGCGGATGCACGATCCGATCGGCGACCCCGGCGTAGATGAAGCGGCCCGCCGGTGCGACCTTGGGTGTCAGCGCCAGCGGCGAGATCATCCGGCCGATCGGTTCGGCCAGCTCCAGCGTCCGGTGACGTGGATCGTTGACGTCCAGGCCGGCGTGCCGGCCCAGGATCGAGACCAGGTTGGCCGGTGGCACCCCGAGGATGGCGCACGTCAGATCGTCGTCCAGGCTCGCCACCAGCGCCGCGATGTAACCGCCCAGCGAGATGCTGTTCAGCCCGATCCGGGCGCCGGGTTGCTGGGTGCGGATCCAAGCCAGCACGCGTCGGATGTCCCAGACCGCCTGGGCGGTGGCGTGAACGTCGTCCATCACGTCTTCACCGGGGAACACCGCCCCTTTGGGCAGGTTGCGGGCCCGCGGGCCGTGCATCGGCAGCACCGGCAGCATCACGTTGAGGCCGAAGTCCTCGTGCAGATGCCAGGCCCGGAACAACGTCAGGTCCAGCCCCACCCGGCCCATCTCGGTGCCGTGTACGCACACCAGCCACGGCCGGGGCTCGTTGTGGCGCAACATCAATGCGTATTCGCGCCGGTTGCCGATGTAGCCCTGCCAGCGGTCACGTCCCGGCTCACCGGGGTGCGGCTGGTAGCCGCTGATGAACGACAGCCGTTCATGGGTGCGCCCGCGGCTGGTGTACGAGCGCAGGGCCACATCCGTGGGCACGGTGGGGGCGGTGAAGAAACCCGCCGGCGCGTCGAGCCAGCCTCGGGTGCGGTAGAGGTCGATGGCTTCGGCGACTTCGGCGTTGATCCGGTCGTAGACCGCGGCCTCGCTGAGCGGGCGCCGCCACCGCAGTCCCGCCAGCACGATCTCGTCTCGCAAGGCGTGGGTGGCCAACGACAGCGTGGGGCGTGCGACGGGCAGCTCGCTCCGGCCGCCGTCGAGGTAGGCCCCCCAGGACCGCGCGTAATAGCCGCCGGCCTTGGTCAAGGGACCCACAATATTGGCCAGCGGATTCGCCAGCGGGTGGCCCGTGCCCTCGTCTTTCGGGCTCACGGTGCTATCCTAACGTTCGCGTGCATTGCTGTTGGCTAGTGCCACAACTCCGAAGGTAGCGCAAATCGGGCACCTGAACAGGGTCGAAGGTCACACACCCGTCCTCTTATCGGAACCCATCACTATTTGCTCGGCACCTCTGAAGCGGGATTTATCCTGCTGCGTGAGGGGGGTGTCGGATGGGCTACAGCTGGTCAGGACCACCGCGGTGGCGCGCCGCGGCAATCGGGATCGTCACGTCAGCGTCGGCCGCTTTGGTCTCGGCTGTGACGGCCAGCGCCGCGACAACCGTTCTCTACGTCGGCGGCACGTCGGGCACTCTCGGTGAGTCGACTCCGGCCGCCGCCTTCGGCACCACCGCCGACCTGCTCGGCGGGGAGTTGGACGACGACACCGTCGCCGTTGTCGGCTATCCCGCCTCGCTGTGGCCGATCACCGGGCTGCACGACCCCACGCTGGGCGCGTCGATTGCCACCGGAGTGGCCGACGTCGAAGCCGCCGTCGCGGCCACTACGGGACCGCTGATGATCGTCGGGACCTCGCAGGGGTCGATGGTGGCCCAGCAGGTCGCCGCCGACCTCAACGACGATCTCAGCGTCCCCTCCAGCACTACTTTCGTCCTGATCGCGGACCCGAACTTCGGACTCTTCCTCGGCGATTACGGCATCAAGATCCCGATCCTCGACTACGTCCCGGAAGCGCTGACGGAGACGCGGTTCAACGTCGTCGTCGTGATCAACGAGTACGACGGGTTCGCCGACCCGATCACCCATCCCGAGAATCTGTTGACCGATCTCAATGCCCTGATGGGCATCGTCTACGTCCATCCGTACGCCCAGAACACCGATCTGTCGACGGTCCCGGCGAGTGACATCACGACCACCACCAACAGTGCGGGCGGCACCACGACCGTCTATCGGGTGCCGACGCAGGACCTGCCGCTCACGATGCCGCTGCGCCAGCTGGGGGTACCGGCCGCGGCGGTCGACGCCCTCGATGCGGTGCTGCGCCCGATCATCGACGCGGGGTACGCGGACAGTCCACCCGCCCCGACTCCTCGGGTGGCGGCCCTGTCGGCCGGTGTGTCCGTGCATCGCTCGACGCACGCGTCGACGCACGCGGTGGGCGCGGCCGCGTCTTCCGGTGCCGGGTCGGCCACCTCCACCAGCCGAAGATCCTGTGCCCGGGCCACGTCGAAGTCTCGCTCCCACGCGCCCGGCGGGATCGGTCGGTCAGCGAGATGAACAACGGCCCCGGAACCCAAAGGTCCCGGGGCCGTTGTTGATTCACAACTGGGCAGAAGGCTCAGAAGGCGGCTTCGTCGAGCTCCATGATGTCGTTGTCCAGCGTCTCGATCACCTGCCGGGTGCTGGTGAGCAGCGGCAGGAGATTCTTGGCGAAGAACGACGCCACGGCGATCTTGCCCTCGTAGAAGGACTTGTCGGCACCGGTGGCACCAGCGTCGAGAGCTGCGATCGCGACCGCGGCCTGGCGCTGCAGCAGCCAGCCGGCGACCAGGTCACCGACGCTGAGCAGGAAACGTACCGACGCCAGACCCACCTTGTAGATGTTCGCCGCGTCTTCCTGGGCGGACATCAGGTAGCCCGTCATCGAGGCGGCCATGGCCTGCACATCCTCGAGGGCCTTGGCGAGCAGCGCGCGCTCGGTCTTCAGCCGGCCGTTGCCGGACTCGTTCTTGATGAACTCGTCGATCTGACCGGCCACGTGCGCCAGCGCAACACCCTTGTCCCGCACGATCTTCCGGAAGAAGAAGTCCTGAGCCTGGATGGCGGTGGTGCCCTCGTAGAGGGAGTCGATCTTGGCGTCGCGGATGTACTGCTCGACCGGGTAGTCCTGCAGGAAGCCCGATCCACCGAAGGTCTGCAGGCTCTCGGTGAGCTTGGCATAGGCCTGTTCGGAGCCCCAGCCCTTGACGATCGGCAGCAGCAGGTCGTTTACCCTGGCGGCCAGGTCGGCGTCGACGTCGTGCACGGTCTTGGCCAGCTCGGCGTCCTGGTAGCTCGCGGTGTAGAGGTACAGCGCGCGGCCACCCTCGGCGTATGCCTTCTGTGTCATCAGGCTGCGCCGGACGTCGGGGTGGTGGGTGATGGTCACCCGGGGAGCGGCCTTGTCGGTCATCTGGGTCAGATCGGCACCCTGGACGCGCTCCTTGGCGTACTCCAGGGCGTTGAGGTAACCGGTCGACAGGGTCGAGATAGCCTTGGTGCCCACCATCATTCGGGCCTGCTCGATGACCTCGAACATCTGCGCGATGCCCTCGTGGACCTCGCCGACAAGCCAGCCCTTGGCCGGAACGCCGTGCTGGCCGAAGGTCAGCTCGCAGGTGGCCGAAACCTTCAGGCCCATCTTGTGTTCGACGTTGGTGACGAAGACGCCGTTACGCTCACGCGGCGCGCCGGTCTCGGTGTCGAAGAGGAACTTCGGCACGATGAACAGCGACAGGCCCTTGGTGCCCGGTCCGGCGCCCTCGGGGCGGGCCAGCACCAGATGCAGGATGTTCTCGAACAGATCATCGGAGTCGGCGGAGGTGATGAATCGCTTGACGCCGTCGATGTGCCACGACCCGTCGTCCTGCCGGACGGCCTTGGTCCGGCCGGCACCGACGTCGGAACCCGCATCGGGCTCGGTCAGCACCATGGTGGAGCCCCAGCCGCGCTCGGCGGCGAGGGTGGCCCATTTCTTCTGCTCCTCGGTACCGAGGTTGTGGGTGATCTGGGCGAATCCGGCACCGCCGCCGTACATCCAGACAGCGGGGTTGGCGCCCAGGACGTGCTCGTGCAGCGCCCACACCAGGATGCGGGGCATCGGCATACCGCCGAGCTCCTCGCTGACGCCTACTCGGTCCCAGCCGCCCTCGATGAAGGCCTGCACGGACTTCTTGAAGCTCTCGGGCAGGGTCACGGTGTGCGTCTCGGGGTCGAACACCGGCGGGTTGCGGTCGCCGTCGACGTAAGAGGCGGCCAGCGGCCCCTCCGCCAGACGGGCCGACTCGGTCAGCATCTCGCGCACGGTGTCCGCGTCGAACTCGCTGTATTCACCCTGGCCGAGCGCCTTGTCGACGCCGAGCACCTCGAACAGGTTGAACACCTGGTCGCGTACGTTGCTCTTGTAGTGGCTCACTATTCCTCCTCGACGAGAATGCCACTTTTGGGTTGGGTACTTGGCTCTAAGTTACCCACCAGTAACCCTGCCAACTATACCCACGGGTAACCCGAACGCAAGTCAGTGTGAGCAACTCGACCCACTGGTTGGGTTGGTGTGCCGCGCGGGCCTGTCCGCTTCGGTCTTTTCCCAGGCCAGCAGCGGTTACCGTCGCGGTATGCAACGGCGCGTCGCGGTATGGGGAACAGGCAACATGGGTGCGACGGCGATCAGGTCGCTGCTGGGATTCCCGGGCCTGACGCGGTCTTCGGTGATCACCTCGTCACCCGAGAAGGCGGGCCGCGACGCCGCCGCACTGGCCCGGCTGGACGAACCGACCGGTGTGGTCGCGACCACCGATGTGGCGGCGGCCCTGGCGGGGTGCGACGCCGTGGCCGAAGCGGCCCGCTGGGCCGACTGAGCGCGCCGCGGCACTACTCCTCGGCGGGTGCCGCCCCGCCGCCCGGCGTGGGCTGCGGCTCCGGCACCTGCTCCGCCGGTGCGGCATCCGCATCGGGCAGCTGCGAGACCAAGTGTTCGGCGAGTTCCCCGAGGGTCGGGTAGTCGAACACCGCGGTCGGACTGATGTCGAACTTGCCGCCGAACTGACCGAACAGCCGGTTGCGCAGTTCGACCGCCATCAGCGAGTCGGTACCCAGGTCGAGGAACCTGCTGGTCGCCGCGGGCGGTTGCGCCAATCGCAGAAAACCCTGCACCTCGCGTTGCAGGAATTCGGTGATGAAACCGGCCCGCTGCGCGACCGGGATCTCCTGCAGTTGCCGAAGCAACTCGCTGTCGCCGGTGGCCGCTGCGTCGGCGCGGGGCAACACGTTGTCCAGTAGCGGAGGCCTGATGCCGCCGAGCATCTTCGCGGTCCGCTGCCAGTTGGCCTTGAGGACCGTCGCCTGGGCGGTTCCGTGGCGGATTACCTCACCGACCGCAGCCAGCGCCGAGGTGGGCTCCAGCGGCATCATGCCCTGCGCGCTGAGGTTGGCCATCGCCGCCTGCGAGCTGGCCATGCCACCGCTGCCCCACGGACCGAAGTCGACGGCGGTCGCCGGCAGGCCCTGTGAGCGGCGCTGCGCGGCAAGCCCGTCCAGCAGGGCGTTGGCGGTGGCGTAGTTGGCCTGTGACGGCGAGCCCAGCACCGCCGATGCCGACGAGTACAGGATGAAGAAGTCCAGATCGTCATCCTGGGTCGAGCGATGCAGGTGGTGGCCGCCATAAGCCTTGGGCGCCAATGTCGTCCGGAAACGCTCCATGTCCTGCTGAGGTAGCAGCGCATCGTCGAGCACCCCGGCCAGGTGGACGACGCCGGCCAGAGGCGGCAGCTCTGAGCGGATCCGCCCGAGCAACTCGTCCACCCCCGACTCGGTGCCGACGTCGGCGGAGAACACGTGGACCCGGCAGTGGAAGCGTTCCATGATGGCGGCAATCGCCCGCTCGGCGTCGGCATCCGGGGCGCGGCGGCTGGTGAGCACGATGTCACCGGCGCCGAGCTGGGCCAGATACGACGCGGTGTGCAGACCCAGCGCACCCAAGCCGCCGGTCACCAGGTAACTGCGATCCGACCGCGGTGCAAGCGGTTTGGGCATCTGCACCACGATCTTGCCGATGTGCCGGGCCTGCTGCATGCGCCGGAACGCCGCCCTGGCCTCGGTCAGCGGGTAGACCTCGGCGGGTACCGGTGTCCACTCGCCGGTGGCCAGCCCCTCGGAGACCTCCGACATCAACCGCTGGATGTGATCGGGGTCGGTCATCATGGTCACGTCCAGCGCGACGATCTCGTAGTCGATATCGGGCCGCAGCGCCGCCATCTGCTCATGCGTCCAGATGTCGCGCTTGGCGATCTCGGCGAACCGGCCGCCCTTGGCCGTCGCCCGCACCGTGGCCTCGACGAACCCGTCGTTGGTCAAGGAGTTGAGCACCACATCAACACCTGCACCGCCCGTATCCGCCAGGATCTGATCGGCGAAATCGGTTGTGCGGGAGTCGTAAACGTGCTCGACGCCCATCGCGCGCAGAGTCGCACGCTTGTAGGTGCTCGCGGTGGCGAAGACCGTCGCGCCGTGGGCACGGGCCATCTGGACCGCGGCCAGCCCCACGCCGCCGCTGGCGGCGTGGATGAGGACCTTGTCCCCGGGCTTGAGCTTGGCCCAGTCGAATGCGAGGCGGACCGTGAGTGCGGCGGCCGGGATCGTTGCGGCGTCTACCGCGCTGATCCCGTCCGGCACCGTCGCCAATAGCGGCGCCGGCACGTTCAACCGGCTGGCGAACGCACCCTGCATGGACCCGAAGACCCGCTGGCCGACCTCGAATCGGGTGACCTCGGAACCGACTTCGGTGACCACACCGCACAGGTCGCCGCCGATCGGGCCGGGGTCGCCGGGATAGAGGCCGAGCACGTTGAGCACGTCGCGGAAGTTGAGGCCGGCGGCCTCGATCCGGACCTGCACCTCGTTCGGCTCCGGCGGCGTCACCTCGATCTCGGTCAGCCGCAGGTTGTCGATCGCGCCGCGTTCGGTCGGCGCCAGGGCGTAGTCGTCGCTGCGAGGCATCGGCAGCTGGCCGTTGCGGGCCCAGTGCAGCAGCCGCGGCACCAGGAAACGGCCCTGCCGCAGCGCCACTTCCGGCTCGGTGACCGCCTGGCCCAGCGCCCCCGCCAGCCAGCGCAGCGACTCCTCGGTGCCGTCACGGTCCACCAGCCGACAGCGCAGCGTCGGCTGCTCGGCGATCACGGTGCGACCCAGGCCCCACAGTGCCGTCTGCACGGGATCCACCGGTTCACCCGGCTCGGTCGCCACCGCACCCTCGGTGACGATCCACAGGCCCCCGGTCAGGCTCGGCTTGTCCTGGGCCAGCGCGGTGTGCACCGCGGCGAGCAGACTGGCGACCTCGGTCTCCAGGCGCGCCGCGAGGTCGTCGGTCGAGGTCTGCGCACCAGGGTGTCCGCCACTGCGCCAGACGATCCCGGTGACCGGCGCACCCTGTTCGGCGGCGTCGCTGAACGCCTGCTGCCAGGCCTCTGCGTCGGCCGCCGGGGCGAGGACGACCGCTCCCGGCACAGCGGCGGCCAGTTCACCAAACCCGGCGACCAGCCAGGTGCCGGTGGTGGCCGTGGTCTCGGTGTCCGCGTCGGTGGCACCGGTACCGGGGGCGGCGGACTCGTGCCAGCCCACCGTGTACAGCAGCCGCGTGGTGTCGCCGCCGAGTCCGCGTAGCAGTGCCTCGCGGGGCGCCCGTTTGACGGTGAACTCGCTGATACCGCCCAACCGGTGGCCGTCGCGGTCGACGAAATCGATGTCGAAGACCTGGGTTTCGCCTTCGACGCTGGCTTCTTGCCAGCGCGCCCGGCAGTAGAACCGCCGCGGCATCCGCTCGCGCAGCTCCACCTGGCCGTAGCGCAGCGGCAGGAACAGGTCGGAGACGCCGTGCTCGACGGCCAGCAGTGCCGGGAACGCGGGGAAGGCGACGCCGGTGCACAGGTCGAGTAGCACCGGGTGGATGGGCTCGTTGCCGAGGTGCTCGGCCAGTTCGTCGCCGACGCTGACGTCGCCGATGGCCTCGCCGTCGCCGACCCACAGCGACTTCAGCGATGTCGACCAGGTCGGGCCCCACGCGAGTTCCATGTCGTTGAACGTCTCGAAGAGCTGCTGCGGACGGGTCCGCTCCAAGCGTTCGATCGCCTCGTCGACCGGCTCGACGGCGCTGGCCGCCTCCGGTGTCGTGTCCTCGGTGTCCGCGCTGTCCTCGGCGCCGGTGAGCAGGCTGCCGTCGGCGTTCAGCGACCATTCCGCGTCGCGGACCCCGTAGGGCCGGCTGTGCACCTGGAACTTCCACCCACCCCCGGCCTCCAGCGGCCGCATCGTCAGCTGAACCTCACGAGAGGCCTTGTCCGGCAGGATGATCGGCTCGTAGAAGAAAACTTCCTTGACCCGCGCGGGCGCCTCGGCGGCCGCCAGCGCCATCGTGGCATACGTCGCGCCGGGAACGACCACCGTGCCGTAGATGACGTGATGGGCCAGCCAGGGCTGGGTCTTCACCGATAGAACGCTGGAGTGGACGGTGTCCCCGGACGCCAGATCCTTTGCACTGCCCAGTATCCCGGATGTCGAGATACCGCCGCCGCTCATCCCCGCCATCCCCGTGGTCTTGGGCCAGTAGCGCCTGCGCTGGAACGGGTAGGTGGGCAGTTCGAGGCGGTGGCCGCCGTCGTGGCCCCTGGCGGCGAAGTCCGGCCGGTGCCCGCTGATGTAGGCCGCGGCCAGCGCTTCGGTCATCTGCCGCTGTGCGTTGGCGCCCTTGCGCAACGACACGATCGCGCGTGGCGCCGCCGAGGTCTCCGGCCAGATCTGCAGGGCGGCAGCGGTCAGGATCGGCTGTGGCCCGATCTCCATGAGCACCGAGCAGCCCAGTGCGGCAACGGTGCGCACGCTCTCGGTGAACTGCACCGGCTGACGGGAATGCCGGCGCCAGTAGGCGGCGTCCAGCGGGGTGTCGGCGGTGATCACTGTGCCGGTGCGGTTGCAGACCAGCGGCAGCGCGGGCGCTGCGTACTCGAATTGCTGCGCGAATGACTCGAATTCGTCGAGAACGGGTTCCAGCAGCTCGGAATGGAAGGCGTGGCTGGTTTCCAGCCAGGTGCACCGGGTTCCGTCCTGGCTGCAGGCGGCGACGATCTCTTCGAGGTCCTCACCCGGGCCCGACAGCACGGTGTTGCGGCCGTTGTAGGCGCCGACGGAGACGCGGGGGAAGGTGTCCGCGGCCCGCTCGACGTACTCGGGATCGGCGAACACGGCCACCATCCGGCCGCCGGCGGGCAGGCTGCCGAACAACCGGCCACGCTCGGCGATCAGTCGCGCGCCGTCCTCCAGGCTGAACACACCGGCCACGCAGGCGGCGGCGTACTGGCCCACGCTGTGGCCTAGCACGGCGTCCGGCATCAGGCCCCACGACTGCCACAGCCGGGCCAGGCCCATTTCGACGGCGAAGATCGCCGGCTGGGCAAAGGAGGTGTGCCGCAACGTCTCTGCCGCTTCCCGGTCACTGGAGAGCAGCACATCGAGCAGTGGCCGCGGCAGCATCGGATCCACGGCCGCCGCGCACCGGCGCATGGTGTCGGCGAAGATCGGCTCGCTGTCGAATAGTTCACGCGCCATGCCCGGGTACTGGCTGCCCTGGCCGGGGAAGAACCATGCGGTGGTCGGTGGGTCGGTGCATTCGCCCTTGACCACGCCGGGCCGCAGCCGGTTGGCGGCCAGGTCCTCGAGCAGCATCCTGGCCTCGGGCACCGAGTTCGCCACGACGGCGCCACGGTGTTCGAAGTGGGAGCGGCCGGCCCCGGCGGTGAAGCAGACGTCGGTGAAGCAGGCGTCAGGGTGCTGTTCCAACCACGTCGAGTACCGCTGAGCCAGCGCCGCCAGGCCCTGCTGGGAGCGTGCCGAGAGCGCGAGCACGCCGAACGGCTCGCGCGCCGCCTCGACCGCCACCGCGGTCTCTGTCTGGGCCTCGACGTCGTCACCAGCGTCCTCGGCGGGCACCGGCTGCGGCGCCTCCTCGAGCAGGATGTGGGCGTTGGTGCCGGTGAACCCGAACGAGCTGACGCCGGCTCGCCGGGTTCGTCCGCCGGACGGCCACGGGGTGGGTTTGTCGACGACCGCGACCGACAGGGAATCCCAGGGGATGTGCGGAGAGGGATTGTGGAAGTGCAGGTTCTGCGGCAGTAGTTCGTGCTGCAGCGAGAGCACCACCTTGATCAGCCCGGCCACGCCGGCGGCTGATTCCAGGTGACCGATGTTGGTCTTGGCGGTTCCCATCAGCAGCGGCCGGTGCGGGTCGCGGCCCGCACCGTAGACGGCGGCCGCGGCCTGCACCTCGATCGGGTCACCCAGCGGAGTGCCGGTGCCGTGGGCCTCGAGGTAGTCGACGTCGGACCCGGTCAGGCCGGCGCGGACCAGCGCCGCGCTGATGAGGCGCTGTTGGGCGCCGCCGTTGGGCACCGTCAAGCCGCTGGACGCACCGTCCTGATTGACCGCGCTGCTGCGGATCACCGCGCAGATCCGGTCGCCGTCGCGCTGCGCGTCGGACAGGCGTTTGAGCACGAGTACGCCGCAGCCTTCGCCGCGCACGTAGCCGTCGGCGGCGGCATCGAAGGTCTTGCAGTGGCCGTCGGGGGCCAGCATCCGGGCCCGGGACGCGGCGACGATCGAGGCCGGACTCAGCAGCACGTTGACGCCACCGGCCAGGGCCATGTCGCAGTCGCCCGAGTGCAGGGCCTGACTGGCCTGGTGCAGGGCCACCAGCGAGGAGCTGCAAGCGGTGTCCACCGCCATCGCCGGCCCTTCCAGGCCGAGGGTGAACGCGACCCGCCCGGCGATCGCGTTGAGCGCGTTACCGGTGATGAAGTGGGCCTCGAGCTTGTCCACCGAGTCACCCGAGAGCAGATGGGAGTATTCGTTGGCGCCCACGCCGACGAAGACGCCCGTTCGGCTGCCCCGCAGCGATGCCGGGGCATACCCGGCCCGCTCCAAGCCTTCCCATGCGATCTCGAGCATCAGGCGCTGCTGCGGATCGATCCACACCGCTTCGCGCGGGGAGATGCCGAAGAACTCCGGGTCGAAGGTGTCGACGCTGTCCAGGTACCCGCCGCTGCGGGAGTAGATCTTGCCCGGCATCTGCTGGTCGGGGTCGTAGTACTCGTCGACGTCGAAGCGGTCCTCGGGGATCTCCCGGATGGCGTCCACCCCGTCGGCCAGCACGTGCCAGTACGCATCCGGGTCGGGCGAGCCGGGGAACCGGCAGGCCACCGCGATGATGGCGATCGGTTCGTCGGCCGCGGCAGTCGCCAGCGACGCCGGTGCTGCCACCGTCGCGCCGCCCGCCCGCTCGCTGAGCCGCAGCACGTCGGACAGCAGGTAGTCGGCCACGTCGGACAGCCGCGGATAGTCCATCGCCAGCGTCGCCGGCAGCTCCCTGCCGACGGCCTGCTCCAGGCGGCGGCGCAGCTCGACGGCCATCAGCGAGTCCATGCCCAGGTCGAAGAACCCGGCCTCTTCGCGGATCTCGGCGGCGTCGATCCGGGTGACCTCGGCGACGGTGTTGCGCAGGTACTCCAGCACGAGCTTCTTGCGCTGCTGCGCGGGAGCCGCGGTGAGCTGTTCGACCAGTCGGGTGGAGCCCGCCGGTCCCGAAGTTCCGGACACCGACTCCGGCACGGATTGGGGAACTTCACGGGCCACCTCGGCCAGCAGCGCGCGCCGACCGGCCTGCAGGTAGATCGGCAGGAAGCGGGCCCAGTCGATGCGGGCCACCACCGCCTGCGCCGGCCCGGCCGAGCCCGCGGACAGGGCGTCGGCCATGCCGGCCAGTGCGTCGGCGGGCGAGAGCGCGCTGACCCCGCGCCGGTCCAGCTGTGCCCGGGCGTCCGGGTCGGCCATCCCGGCCGACCAGGGCCCGAAGTTGACGCTGACCGCGGGAAGACCCTGCGCGCGCAGCCGCCAGGTCAGGCCGTCGAGGAAGGCGTTGGCCGCGCTGTAGGCGCTCTGGCCGTAGCTGCCCCACACCGCGGAGATCGATGAGGTGCACAGGAAGAAGTCCAGCTCCAGATCGGCGCTGGCTTCACTCAGATGCCAAGCGCCCCAGACCTTTCCGGAGAAAACCCGATCTAGCTCCGCGCTCTGCAGTGAACTCAGCGCGGTGGTGCTGTTCTCGCCTGCGGCGTGCACGATGCCCGCCAGGGGCGGCAGTTCGGCTCGCACCGTGGCCATCAGGCGCGCGACGTCGTGCGGATCGGCGATGTCGGCGGCGATCACCGTGACGGTGCAGCCGTGTTGGGTGCGCAGCGCGTCGATGCGTTGGCGGGTGTTGTCTCCCGGAACGCGCCGGCCGGTCAGCACCAGCTGCCGGGCGCCGTGCGCGGCCAGGTAGCCGGCGATCTCCAGGCCCAACGCGCCCAGCCCGCCGGTGACCAGGTAGGTCGCATCGCCGCGTAGCTCCAGTGCCGCGGCATTCGGCTGCCCGGTTCGCCGGACCAGCCGCGGCACGTGCACGGCGTGCTCGCGCAGGGCGATCTGGTCTTCACCGGGCACGGCCGCGACGACCTGCCGGACCAGCCGCGACCACTCCTCGGCGCCGGTGCCGGACAGGTCGGCCAGCCCACCCCACACCGGGGGGTATTCCAGTGCGGCAGAGCGGCAGAAGCCCCACAGGCTGGTCTGCTCCGGTGCGACGGTGTCGGTGTCGAGGACCCGCTGAGCGCCCGTGGTGACCACCCAGATCGGGGTGCGCAGCTCGGCCGCCATGGCGGCGCGGAACAAGCGCTGGGTGCCGCTGAGAATGCGGTGCTGCATGCGCAGCAGCGATTGCATCGACGGTGTTCCTGGCGCGCCGGCGAGGGCCCCGACATGCAGGATGCGCAGTGCTGGCTCGTCGCGCACCGCGGCGCGCAGTTCGGCGACCAGTCGCTCTTCGTCGGCGTCGGAGCCGGGCAGCGCCAGAATGCGGTGCCGGTGGCCGTGGGTGGTGAGAACCTCCGCCAGCGGGGTCAGGACGGCGTCGTCGTCGCCGATGAGCAGCCACGCCGCGCCTTCGCCGATTTCAGCGGGGGCGGCCCCGGTGGCGGGCGCGGACCCGGCGGAGCGGGTCTTAAGCCCTGTCTCCCAACGAATCTCGTAGCGGATGTCGGCGATCGATTGCGCACTCCGCTGCCGATTATGCTGGGCGGCAAGCTTGTTGAGCACGTCGGCTGTCGAGGCCGTCGCTGCGCTGCCGTCCGCGCCGTCGAGAAGGGCGGCGAGTTCCTCGATCCGGCCGTCCTCGAGCAGGCGGACGGCCTCGGTACGGATGGCGGTGTCCCGGCTCGACACCCGGCGGGTGGCGTCCTGGGCGTCGGAGAACCAGTACTGGCGGTGCTGGAACGGGTAGACCGGCAGGTCGATTCTGGCCGCCGGCTCGATGACCAGAGCGCCGAAGTCGGGCAGGTGCCCGGCGACGTAGGTCCCCGCTACTGCCTCGGCGATCTGGCGGTGGTCGGAGCCGATTCGGCGCAGCGACGGGATCGCCTTGGGGGCGGTGGCCGGGTCCGGCCAGGCGCGCAGGGCCGCGGCGGTCAGCACGGGTTGCGGGCCGACCTCGAGCAGCAGGCTGCAGCCGAGCTCGGCCAGCGTGGCGACACCCTCGGCGAACTGCACCGGCTGACGGGCGTGGCGCCGCCAGTAGGCGGCGTCGAGCCGGGCCGTCCGGCCCAGCGCTGCGCCGGTCCGGTTGCACACCAAAATCCTTTGTGGCGAACCGAATTCGAAGCCGTTCGCGTACGTCTCGAACTCGTCGAGGGCCGGATCCAGCAGCGCGGAGTGGAACGCGTGGCTGGTGTCGAGCCAATCGCAGCGCACCCCGTCGGCACTCAGCGCGGCCACTACCTGCTCAAGGTCCGCCGCAGGCCCGGACAGCACCGTGTTGGCCCCGTTGTAGGCGGCCACCGACAGGCTTGGGTACTCGTCGGTGCGGCGCTCGACCCGCTCCGGGTCGGCGAAGATCGCGCACATCCGTCCGCCGGCCGGCAGGTCGCCGAACAGCCGGCCCCGCTCGGCCAGCAGGCGCATGCCGTCCTCGATGCCGAACACCCCGGCGACGCAGGCCGCCGAGTACTGCCCGACGCTGTGGCCGAGCACCACGTCCGGTTCGAAGCCCCACGACTGCCACAGGCGAGCCAGGCCCATCTCCACGGCGAAGATCGCCGGCTGGGCGTGACGGGTCTGCTGCAGTGTCGCCGCGGCGTCGGCATCGGTGGACTCGTCGGCGAAAATCAGCTCCAGCAGCGGCTTTTCGAGCAGCCCGGCTACGGCCTGCTCGCAGCGCCGCAGGGTGTCGGCAAACACCGGTTCGGTCTCGAACAGCTCGCGGGCCATTCCGGCGTACTGGCTGCCCTGGCCGGGAAACAGCCAGGCGGTCTTCGGCGGGTCAGCGTTGTCGCCGCGCACCAGCCCGGGTGCCGGCAGGTCGTCGGCGAGCGCGCCGAGCAGCTCGCGCGCCGACTCCTTGGAGTTCACCACCAGGGCGGCCCGGTGCTCGAAGTGCGCCCGCGCCGTCCCGGCGGTCAGGCAGACGTCGGCCAGCGTGGCCTCGGGATGCTCGCCCAGCCAGCTGCGGTATTGCTCGGCGGTCTGCACCAGTGCGGCCGGGGTGCGCGCCGACAACGGCAGCACCATGAAGCGGCGGGGGTCGGGGGCGTCGGCCGGTGGGGTCGTGGGCACCGGCTGGGGCGCCTCTTCGAGGATGACGTGGGCGTTGGTGCCGGAGAACCCGAACGAACTCACGCCGGCGATGCGCGGCCGCTCGCCGCGCTCCCAGGCCATGGCCTCCTCGACGGCGCGCACCGGGATCCGGTCCCACGGAATGTGCGGGGACGGGTTCTTGAAGTTGAGGTGTTTGGGCAGTTCCGAGTGCTCGAGTGCCAGGACGACCTTGAGGACGCCGGCGACGCCCGCGGCGGCTTCGAGGTGCCCGATGTTCGTCTTCGCCGAACCGATCAGCAGCGGCTGGTCGGCGGCGCGGCCCTTGCCGAGCGCGGCGGCGGCGGCCTGGACCTCGATCGGGTCGCCCAGCGATGTTCCGGTGCCGTGCGCTTCCAGGTAGCCGATGTCGCCGGGGGTCAGCCCGGCCCGCTCCAGCGCCTCGGTGATGACCCGCTGCTGGGCGACCCCGTTGGGCACGGTCAGACCGCCCGACGCGCCGTCGGAGTTGACCGCGCTGCCGCGGATGACGGCCCGGATCCGGTCGCCGTCGCGGATCGCGTCCTCGAGACGCTTGACGACGATGACGCCGCAGCCCTCGCCGCGCACATAGCCGTCGGCGGCGGCGTCGAACGTCTTGCACCTGCCGTCGGGCGCCAGCATCCGCGACTGGGAGAAGGTGATCATGGTGGCCGGGCTGAGCAGCACGTTCGCTCCGCCGGCCAGCGCCAGGTCGCATTCACCCAGGCTCAGCGCCTGGCAAGCCTGATGGATGGCCACCAGCGACGAACTGCACGCCGTGTCGACAGTGACCGTCGGCCCCTGCAGGCCCAGCCGATAGCTGATCCGGCCTGCACCGGCCGCGGCCGACGTACCGATCGCCAGGTAGGCCTCGATCTCGGGGTAGGTCAGTTCGTCGGAGGCCATCCCGAGGTAGTCGTGGGTGGACAAACCGACGAACACACCGGTTCTGGTGTTGGCCAAAGCCGTTGGGGCCGTGCCAGAATGCTCGACGGCATGCCAGGCCGTCTCCAGCAGCAGGCGGTGCTGCGGGTCCATCAGGTTGGCCTCGCGGGCCGACACCCCGAAGAACGGCGCGTCGAAACCGGACACATCGTCGGTAAAGCCGGCGCGGCGGGTGACGACCTTGCCGGGTGCGGCGGGATCCGGGTCGAAGAACTCGTCGACGTCCCAGCGTTCGGCCGGCACCTCGGACACCGCGTCGCGACCATTGCGCAGCACATCCCAGTAACCGTCGGCATCCGCAGCGCCGGGCAGTCGCGCCGCGTAGCCGATGATCGCGAAACGGGGCGCTTGGTGCGTCGGGTGTTCGGTTTGTGCCATGAGGTTGTGCTCTCCGCGTGGGTGAGGTGTCAATGCCTTGCGGGAGACGGCGTCAGGCCCAGGATCATCGTGCGAACGGCCGCTGCGCGCTCTAATTCCCGACAGCCATGGCCGGCTCGCTTTTACCTGCGCCAGTATGGCATGCGCGTTGCTGCACGACGTTATTTCCCGGCGCTTGTCGGCGTCGCCGCAGGCTGGAGGTGGGGCGCGCGTCGAGGCGGCGGCGCTATGGTCGGGTGCAGCTGGTCGGGGTGTATCGGCGACCCCCACAGCAACAGGGGTTATGTTGATGTCTTCACCAGCGTGGCCGGACCCGCAGCCCCAGCCGTTCATCCCCGGGAGGAAATGTTGCGCATCGGGAAGATAACGATCGGAACAATCGACGACTGGACACCGCGGACGGGCGTAGTGACCTCCTGGCACCCGACGAATGCGGCTATGGACAAGGCGCGGCAAGCGCCGGTCAGTTCGGTTCCGGTCAGTTATATGCAGGCGCAGCACATTCGCGGCGTGTTCGAGCAGGACCGCGCCGGGTTGGACTATTCACGCCAAATTATTGCGACCTGTGAAGTCCCTGGTCAGTGCGATATTGCCGCCATGAATCACGCGCTCAACGCATATTTGCGTCGGCACGACACGTACCGGAGTTGGTTCGAGTACTCGGGTTCCGGAGAAATTATCCGGCACACCATCGCCAACCCTGCTGATATCGAATTCGAGCCGCGCGACTATGGCGAAATGGCCGTCGAGGACGCACGCAAGCATATTGTCGATATTCCGACCCCGCTGGAATGGGGTTGTTTTTCCTTCGGAATTGTCCAGGGCGAGGATCATTTCGATTTCTACGCCAGCATTGACCATGTTCATGGCGACGCCGCATTGATCGGAATCACCATGCTGGAAGCGCACGGCATGTATTCCTCGTTGCTCACATCCGGGCAGCCGATGGCTCTCCCCGACGCGGGCAGCTTCGACGATTTCTGCATCCAGGAGCGCGAATCCACGGCCGATCTCACGGCCGATTCCCCGGAGGTCCGCGCGTGGATAGAGTTTGCCGAGAATAACAACGGCACCCTGCCGGAGTTCCCGTTGCCGCTGGGCAACCCCCAGGAGCCGACGGTCGCCGACATGGTCGGCGAAATGGTGATGGATGCCGAGCAGACCGCGAGATTCGAGGCGGCCTGCACGGCGGCGGGGGCGCGCTTCGTCGGCGGGCTGTTCGCGGCCATTGCCATGGTCGAGCACGAGTTGACCGGCGCGGCAACCTATTACGGACTCACGCCCCGTGACACCCGCCGCACGTCGGACAATTTCATGACGCAGGGGTGGTTTACCGGGCTGGTGCCGATCACGGTGCCGATCGCGGCGGCGACGTTCGCGGAGGCCGCGTGGGCGGCGCAGACGTCGTTCGATTCCGGTCTTAGCCTGGCTCGCGTTCCCTATTACCGGGTGCTGGAATTGGCCCCCTGGCTGGAGAAGCCCCGGCCGAACTTTCCGGTCTCGAACTTCCTGCACGGCGGCGCGGCTCCGCTCAACGCCGTGCTGGCGGCCGCCGACATGGGATATTCGAACAATATCGGCATTTACTCCGACGGCCGATTCTCCTATCAGCTGACGATCTACATATTCCGGTACGACGCCGGTACGGCAATGTCGGTGATGTTTCCCGACAACCCGATCGCGCAGAAATCGGTCGCCCGCTACATCGGCGCGATGAAGTCTGTCTGTGGGCGGATCGCCGACGGCGGGCAGTGGTGACGGGTTGGTTCGGCACCAAGAAGGCCCCAGCGGATTGCGCGGCTTGATCAGGTGAAATCGAGCCGCGCGCCGAGGAGATTGCGAGGACCACAGGTGGGGGCGTTTTGCGACGGCTAGCCGATTTCGTGGTGCGGTGGCCCTGGGCGGTGATCGGAGCCTGGCTGGTGCTGGCTGTGGTGCTGCCGCTGAGCCTGCCGAGCCTGAACGACATGGCCCAGCGGCACCCGCTGTCCATGCTCCCCGGTGACGCCCCGTCCAGCGTCGCCGCCCGGCAGATGACCGAGGCGTTCCAGGAACCGGGCAGCGACGACCTGCTGCTGGTGGTCCTAACCGACGAGCGCGGCCTCACACCGGCCCACGAGGCCACCTACCGCAAGCTGGTCGGCGCATTGCGCGATGACCCGCACGACGTGGTGATGCTGCAGGATTTCGTCGGAACACCCGCACTGCGTTCGTTTTTGACGAGTAAGGACAACAAATCCTGGGTGTTGCCGGTGGGGCTGGCAGGGGCGCTGGGCACTCCGGAGTCCTACGCGGCCTATCAACGCGTCGCCGCGATCGTAAAACAGAACACCGCGGGAAGCCCGCTGGAGGTGCATCTGTCCGGTCCCGCGGCCACTGTCGCCGACCTGACCGTAGCCGGCCAGCGGGACCGCTTGCCGATCGAGATCGCGATCGCCGTGCTGGTGCTCGGGGTGCTGCTGCTGGTGTACCGCAATCCGGTGACGATGTTGCTGCCGCTGACCGGAATCGGGATATCCCTGGTGATCGCCCAGTCGGTGGTGGCGGGCCTGTCCGCGCTCACCGGACTGGGGGTGTCCAACCAGGCCATCATTCTGCTCAGCGCCATGATCGCCGGTGCCGGAACCGATTACGCGGTCTTCCTGATCAGCCGCTATCACGACTACGTGCGGCGCGGGGAAAGTTCCGGCGACGCCGTGCGGCTGGCCCTCGGCTCGGTAGGCAAGGTCATCACCGCCTCCGCCGCCACCATCGGGCTGACGTTCCTCGGGATCAGTTTCGCCCGGATGGGGGTCTTCTCCACCGTCGGTGTGTCCTCGGCGATCGGCGTCGGTGTGGCATTCCTGGCCGCCCTGACCCTGCTACCCGCGATCCTGGCCGTCGTGGGGCCGCGCGGCTGGATCACCCCGCGGCGCGAACTGACCGCCCGGTGGTGGCGGCGCTCGGGGATCCGCATAGTGCGTCGTCCCCGGGTCCACCTGGTAGCCAGCGTGTTGGTCTTGATCCTGCTGGCCAGCTGTGTGGGTCTGGCGCGCTACAACTACGACGACCGCAAGGCGGTCGGGCCCGGCGAACCCAGCTCGGTCGGGTACACGGCGCTGGAGCGCCACTTCGACCTCAACCAGTCCATCCCCTCCTATGTCCTGGTCCAGTCGCCGCGCAATCTGCGCACGCCGCAGGCGCTGGCCGATCTGGAGCAGATGGCCGAACGGATCACCCAGCTGCCGGACATCAAGATGGTCAGCGGCATTACCAGGCCGCTGGGCGTGGTGCCCCAGGAATTTCGTGCCACGTATCAGGCCGGCCTGGTCGGTGACCGGCTGGCCACCGGGTCGGCGATGATCGCCGACAACACCGACGACCTCAACCGGCTGGCCAAGGGCGCCAACACGCTGGCTACCGGTCTCGGTGACGTGCGCGGCCAGGTCAACCAGGTGGCGACCAGTATCCAGAGCATGGTCGACGCGTTCGCCGCGCTGCGCGGGCAGTACGGCGGCGACAAGCTGGTGCGCAACGTCGAGGTCGCGGCCAAGCTCGTCACCGCCATCAACGCCTTGGGCAACTCGATGGGGATCAGTTTCACCGCGGCCCGCGACACGCTGGCCTGGGTGGGGCCGGTGTTGATGGCCCTGCAGGGCAATGCGGTCTGCGACCTAGACCCGTCGTGCAGCGAGACCCGTGTGCACTTCCAGCGTCTGGAAGCCGCCCGCGCGGACGGCAGCCTGGACCAGATCAACGACCTGGCCGGCCAGCTGCAGTCGCTGCAGGACAAGCAGTCTCTCTCGGCGGCGTTGAACCAGCTGGGCAATGCGTTCACCCAACTCACCAAGGTGATGCACACCATGGGGCTGGACAGTCCCAGCGGAGCGCAGGCCACCCTGAGCAAGGTCCGGCGCAGCGCTGACAGCTCGGCCAGCGGCAGCAAGGAAGTAGCCCAGGGCGTCGGCCAGGTGGTCGACCAGATCCAGCTGATGCGGGGCGGCCTCGACCAGGCGGCGGCGTTCCTGTTGTCGATGAAGGAGAACGCCTCCGCGCCGGCGATGGCGGGGTTCAACATTCCCCCGGAAGTGCTGGCGCTGCCCGACTTCCAGGCCGCCGCGAAGATGTTCATCTCACCGGACGGCCACTCGGTGCGCTATCTGGTGCTCACCAAGCTCGACCCGTTCAGCCCGGCCGCGATGGACCAGGTCAACGCCATCAACGACGCCGCCCGCAGCGCCCAGCCGAACACCACCCTGGCGGACGCGACGATCTCGATGGGCGGCTATCCCGCTGCGTTGCGCGACACCCGGGATTACTACCAGAAGGACATCAGGTTCATCATCGCCGTCACCGTCATCGTGGTGCTGCTGACGTTGATGCTGCTGCTGCGCTCGGTGATCGCACCGTTGTATCTGGTTGGTTCTGTTGTGGTTTCGTACTTCGCGGCGCTGGGCATCGGTGTGCTGGTCTTCCAGTTCCTACTCGACCAACCCCTGCACTGGACGGTGCCGCCGTTGGCCTTCGTGGTGCTGGTCGCGGTCGGCGCCGACTACAACCTGCTGTTCGCGTCGCGCCTGCGGGACGAATCCCCGCATGGCATGCGTTACGGCATCATCCGGACCTTGTCGTCGACCGGCGGCGTCATCACTGCGGCCGGATTGATCTTCGCCGCCTCGATGTGGGGGCTGTTGTTCTCCAGCATCGGTACCGTGGTGCAGGCAGGCTTCGTCATCGGTGCCGGAATCCTGTTGGACACCTTCCTGGTCCGCACCGTCACGGTGCCTGCCATGGCTACGCTGGTCGGCAAGGCGAACTGGTGGCCGTCACGACTGAGAACGCAGGGGAGCGCCAAGGCATGAAGAAGCTACTCGCTGCGGTGACGACGGTCCTGACGTTGTGCGCCACCGGTGGGATCGCCGGCGCCGACGAGGCGCAACCGGACGGGCCGAACGCCGACGGGCCGATGAAGATCGGGACGCCGGGCAGGGGCTACGCGCTGGGCGGCGCGCACGTGCTGGGCATTCCCTACGACGAGTACATCCGCCGCACCGGCGCCGAGTGGTTCCCCGGCCTGGATCGCCAGATCGTCGACTATCCCGCCGGTCAGGTCCAAGGCCACGTGCTGGAGCGCATGTTCCCCGGCATCGGCCGGCTCGACGACAACTTCCCGGGCCTGGGCATCGACGGGCCCAGCATCGGGGAGTCGGTCGACGTCGGTGAGGGCAACGTCATCCAGGCGATCAACCAGGGTGGCCCCGGCACGGTGATGGGCCTGTCCGAGGGGGCCATGGTGCTCAATGCCGTTCAGGCGCGGCTGGCCAACGATCCGAACGCCCCGCCACCGAATCAGTTGTCCTTCGCGACCTTCGGAGACCCGATCGCGCCGCACGCGTTCGGCGAAGGCTTCCTTTCGCAGAACTTCCCGGTGGGCAGTGTGGTGCCCGCGCTGGATTACCGGATCCCAGAACCCGTTGAGAGTCAATACGACTCATACCGATTCGTGTCCGCCTACGACAGCATTGCCGACTGGCCGGACCGGCAGGACAACATCATGGCGGTCCTCAACGCCGTCGTCGGCCTGGCCACCGGCCACACCGCGGTGGCCTTCACCAATCCGAGCATGGTGCCGCCGCAGAACATCCGGACCACCGTCAACTCCAAGGGCGCCAAGACCACCACCTACCTGATCCCCGAGCAGCACCTACCGCTGGTGTTGCCGTTCAAGTACCTCGGTGTCGACGAAGGCACGCTCAATCAGCTGGACTCAGTGCTCAAACCCATGGTGGATGCCGGCTATTCGCGCAACGACGATCCGCTGACCGCCCCGGTGGAAGTGGATCCGGTGCACGGCTTCGATCCCGCTGAGGTCACCGCCCCCGCCACTCAGGCGGCCTTCGGCGGCGGAACCGATCCCATCTCACAGTTGATGGCGGGTTTCCAGTACGTGCTGGACCACGGTCCCAGCGCGCACTGAACTCACGCGGTCAGCAGGCCGGCGGCCAGCAGCACGGCGCCGACCACCGCCAGCAGCGCCGCGACCTCGTGGCGCCGTCGCGCCCGGACCCAGCCGTGCAGCGCGGTCATGGCCGCATACGTGCGCCGCGGGGCGACTAGGTAGGCCAGCAGCGGCAGTTCCACCAGTGCGAAGGCCACCACGTTGAACAGCAGCAGGGCCATGAGCTGCGTGCCGGGCGCGGCGCCCGCGGCCGCGATGACGGCCAGCACCGCCAGGTAGTCGACCGAGGGCAGCGCGATGCCGAGGCCGGCGGCGCCGGCCACCCACAGCGACTGGCCGTCGAGCAGCCTGCGCACCCGCGCCGGAACCGTGCGGTCCCGGCCCCTGGTGAGCGCCAGGATCGCCGCGGCGACCAACGCCAGCGCCCCGGTGACGATCTGCACCCGGGGCAGCGTGAAATGAGCCGAGGACGGGATCTGCGATCCGAGGGCGAACAACACCACGGCGCCCACCGTCAGACCCATCAGGAAACCGCCGCACAGGAACGCGGCGAGCTGCAGATGCGGGCGGGGACGGTTGAGCATCAGCACCGACATCCCGATGCGGAAAGGCTCCAGGCTGACCGCGGCCGCCATCACCAGCAGCGTGAGCCACATCGGGGCGATCAGCTACGCGTCCAACCGCACGAACGTGCCCTGGCGGTGCTGCTCGACGCAGGCCGCCCGGCGGATCTTGCCGCTGGTGGTCGTCGGGATCGAGCCGGGTGCCACCAGCACGATATCGGCGACCTGCAACCCGTGCGACCGCGAAATCGCTGCTACCACACCACTTTTCACCTCGGCAAGCTTGGTTGGTTCGGGCTGCTTGAGCTCGATGATGGTGACCAGTTCCTCGGTTTCTTCGCCGGGCACCGCGATCGCCGCTACCCGGCCGCGGGTGATCTTCTGGACGGTCGCCTCGATGTCCTCGGAGTAGTGGTTACGCCCCCGCACGATCAGCATGTCCTTGATGCGCCCGACGATGAACAGCTCGCCTTCGGAGATGAAGCCCCGATCACCGGTGCGCAGCCAACCGGTCTGGGGCAGTTCCGCGGACGACTCGGCCAGCGCCGCGTCGAACGCCGAACCGGTCTGCTCGGGTTTACGCCAATATCCTGCCGAGACGTTCTCGCCGTGCGTCCAGATCTCCCCGACGGTGCCGTCCGGGCACAGCTGCCGGGTTTCGGCGTCGACGATGCGGACCAGCGGCGACGCCGGGATCTTGTACCGCAGCAGCGGCGCCCCACCGGGTTTGCGGATCGCGGTGCCGACGGGCAACTCGTCGGCGTCGAACTCGACCACCTCGGGCACCTGGCCGGCACCGCCGCTGGCGACGTAGACGGTCGCTTCGGCCAGCCCGTAGGACGGCACCACCATCTCGGGGCGGAATCCGACCGCTGTCAGGCGTCGGGTGAACTTGACCAGGGTGTCCGGGTGGATTCGCTCGGCCCCGTTGATGATGCCGAGGATCCCGCTGAGATCGATCCCCGCGAGGTCCTCGTCGGTGGTGCGCCGGGCGGTGAGGTCGAAAGCGAAGTTGGGCGCGGCCGACCACGCCTTGGGCTGGCGTGCCATCGTGTGCAGCCAGCGAGCCGGGCGGGTCAGGAAGGCGATGGGGCTCAACAGGTCGGCCGGGTGGCCGCTGAAGATGGGTGCACCGATGCCCAGCATCAGGCCCATGTCGTGATAGAAGGGCAGCCACGAGACCAGTGCGGTCCCCGGCGGGAACGCGCCCCCGTACTGGGGCACGTATTCGGCCATCAGCTGTTCGTAGTTCGCCACCATGTTGCGGTGCGAGATCATCACGCCGGCCGGCAGCCGCGTCGAGCCCGAGGTGTACTGCAGATAGGCGATGTCGGGGCCGTCGGGCACCTCGGTGTCGACGGGGCGGTCGGCGTCGAGATCCAGGGTGTCGACGGCAATCGTGGCGATCACGGCGGCCCCGTCGTCGACGTACTGTGCCGCGACCTCGAAGACCGCGGAGGTGGTCAGCACCACTGTCGGCGAGGTGTCGGTGACGACGGCGCTGACCCGTTCGTCATGGGATCCCGGCACCGGGACCGACAGCGGGACGGCGATGAAGCCGGCCTGCATGGCGCCCAGGAACGCGACGATGTAGGGCAGCCCCTGGGGCGCCATGATCAGCGCGCGGTCGCCCGGCGCACCGTGCGCGCTGATTTCGTGCGCCAGGTTGAGGGTGCGCCGGTAGAGCTGCGACCAGGTCAGGCTCTCCGCCACACCGTCCCAGTCCCGCTCGTACTCGGTGAACGTGAAGGCGAGCTCGTCCGGTGTCAGCCTCGCACGGTCGCGGAGCACGGACAGGATTGACACGGTCGACATGGCGCAAGGCTACTCAAGGGTGAAATGGGCACGGGCCCGGACGTGTCCGCCCTGCGGAAGTGTTCGAATCACGCCGCGTCGTGCGGTGGCCGTGACGCGAGCTGGCATGCAAAGATGGTTCTGCCATGAGCAATACAGTGCTGAGCCCCGCCTCCCTACGTGAGGCGTTCGGCCATTTTCCGTCGGGCGTTATCGCGATCGCCGCTGAGGTCGGCGGTGTCCGGGTCGGCCTGGCCGCCAGCACGTTCGTCCCGGTGTCGCTGGACCCGCCGCTGGTCTCGTTCTGCGTGCAGAACACTTCGGAGACCTGGCCGAAGCTCCAGGATGCGCCCGCGTTGGGGATCAGCGTTCTGGGCGAGTCACACGACGTCGCGGCGCGCACGCTGGCCGCCAAGACCGGTGATCGCTTCGCCGGGCTGGAGACGCACTCGCATGAGAGTGGCGCGGTGTTCGTGCATGGCACCAGCGTCTGGCTGCAGACTTCGGTAGAACAGTCGGTGCCGGCGGGCGACCACACCATCGTCGTCCTGCGGGTCCATGACCTCACCGTGCACGACGTGCCGCCGATCGTGTTCCATCGCAGCACCTTCCGCAGGCTGGACGGTTAGCCCAGCCTGTCCACGGGTGCCCGCCTCAGGGCTTCTCGGCGAGTTGGTCGCGGTAGCGCGCAATCCGCTGCTCGAGCTCGGCCGCGTCGTCGGGCCGGCCCTCCTTGCGGGCCAGTTCGGCGCGGACGGTCAGCTCACGGATCGCGGTGCGAATGTCGTTGACGCTGGAATTGTTCCTCATGATCAGGGGCTACCCATTTCACCGCGCGACCAGACGCAAACTCCCCCGAACACTCGGCGTGTCGGGGGAGTTTGCGTCTGCTCGGCGAGCTACTTGCGCCGGAACAGCTTGTTGCCGAGCCAAACCACCGGGTCGTACTTGCGGTCGACCACGCGTTCCTTCATCGGGATCAGCGCGTTGTCGGTGATCTTGATGTGCTCGGGGCACACCTCGGTGCAGCACTTGGTGATGTTGCAGTAACCCAGCCCGAAGTCCTCCTGGGCCATGTCCTTGCGGTCCAGGGTGTCCAGCGGGTGCATGTCGAGTTCGGCAACGCGCATCAGGTAGCGCGGGCCGGCGAACTCCTGCTTGTTCTCCTCGTGGTCGCGGACCACGTGGCAGACGTTCTGGCATAGGAAGCACTCGATGCACTTACGGAACTCCTGCGAGCGCTCCACGTCGACCTGAGCCATCCGGTACTCGCCGGGCTGCAGGTCCTTCGGGGGTGCGAATGCCGGGATCTCGCGGGCCTTCTCGTAGTTGAACGAGACGTCGGTGACGAGGTCACGGATCACCGGGAAGGTGCGCAGCGGGGTGATCGTGATGGTGTCGGTCTCGGCGAACGTCGACATCCGCGTCATGCACATCAGCCGCGGACGGCCGTTGATCTCCGCCGAGCACGAGCCGCACTTGCCCGCCTTGCAGTTCCAGCGCACCGCCAGATCGGGAGCCTGCTCGGCCTGCAGCCGATGGATGATGTCGAGGACGACCTCGCCCTCGTTGACGTCGACCGAGAAATCGTGCAGGCCACCGCCCTCGTCGTCGCCCCGCCAGACCTTCAGCTTCGCCTCGTAGGTGGTCACTGGGTCCTCCGTCCCGGATGCTGGGCCAGCTCCTCGTCGGTGAAGTACTTGGACAGTTCCTCGATGTCGAACACCTCGAGCAGATCCGGCCGCATCGGCGGCTGCACTTCCTTGGTGACCGTCACGTCGGGGACGACCCCGTCGGCGGCGTCGCCGCTCGTCCGGCACGCCAGCAGCGTGCGGCGCCACTCGGCTTCCATCGCCGGGAAGTCGTCGCGGGTGTGCCCGCCACGGCTCTCGGTCCGGGCCAGCGCGGCCTTGGCCACGCACTCGCTGACCAGCAGCATGTTGCGCATGTCGATGGCCAGGTGCCAGCCGGGGTTGAACTCCCGCTTGCCGTCGGACTCGATGTTGCGGTAGCGGACCTTGAACTCCTCGATCTTGGCCAGCGCCTGCTGGATCTCCTCCGCGGTGCGGATGATGCCCACGAGGTCGTTCATCGTCTGCTGTAGATCGGCGTGCAGCGTGTAGGGGTTCTCCGGTTTGGCTTGTCCTTGGGGACCCTTGAACGGCTGTAGGGCCAGCTCGGCGGCGGCCTCCAAGGCCTTTTCGGACACCGTCGGCCGGCTGGGCAGCGCCCGAACATAGTCGGCCGCACCGAGTCCGGCGCGGCGGCCGAACACCAGCAGGTCGGACAGCGAGTTGCCGCCGAGCCGGTTGGAGCCGTGCATACCGCCGGAGCACTCACCGGCGGCGAACAGGCCCGGCGTCGCGGCCGCGCCGGTGTCCGGGTCGACCTCGATCCCGCCCATGACGTAGTGGCAGGTCGGGCCGACCTCCATCTCGTCCTTGGTGATGTCGACCTCTGCCAGCTCCATGAACTGGTGGTACATCGACGGCAGGCGCTTCTTGATCTCTTCGGGCGTCATCCGGGTGGCGATGTCGAGGTAGACGCCACCGTGCGGGGTGCCGCGGCCGGCCTTCACCTCGGAGTTGATCGCGCGGGCGACCTCGTCGCGGGGCAGCAGGTCCGGGGTGCGCCGTGCCGAGTCGTTGTCCTTGAGCCACTGGTCGGCTTCTTCTTCGGTCTCGGCGTACTGACCCTTGAAGACCGCGGGGATGTAGTCGAACATGAAGCGCTTGCCCTCGGAGTTCTTCAGGACTCCGCCGTCGCCGCGCACACCCTCGGTGACCAGGATGCCCTTGACCGACAGCGGCCAGACCATTCCGGTTGGGTGGAACTGGATGAACTCCATGTTGATCAGCGCCGAGCCGGCCCGCAGTGCCAGCGCGTGACCGTCGCCGGTGTACTCCCACGAGTTCGACGAGACTTTGAACGACTTGCCGATACCGCCGGTGGCCAGCACCACGGCCGGCGCCTCGAACAGGATGAACTTGCCGGTCTCGCGCCAGTACCCGAAGGCGCCCGCCACCCTCTTCTCGTCCCCGTCCCCGTCCAAAATCAGGTCGGTGATCGCGCACTCGTGGAAGATCTTGATCCGGGCCTCGTAGTCGCCGAGTTCGGCTTTGTCCTCCTGCTGCAGCGAGACGATCTTCTGCTGCAGGGTGCGGATGATCTCCAGGCCGGTGCGGTCACCGACGTGTGCCAGCCGCGGGTAGGTGTGTCCGCCAAAGTTGCGCTGGCTGATTCGGCCGTCCTTGGTGCGGTCGAACAGCGCGCCGTAGGTCTCCAGCTCCCACACCCGGTCGGGGGCCTCCTGCGCGTGCAGCTCGGCCATCCGCCAGTTGTTGAGGAACTTGCCGCCGCGCATGGTGTCACCGAAGTGCACCTGCCAGCTGTCCTTGGTGTTCACGTTGCGCATCGCCGCGGCGCAACCGCCCTCGGCCATGACGGTGTGGGCCTTGCCGAACAACGACTTACAGACCACGGCGACCTTCAGGCCCCGCTCGCGGGCTTCGATGACCGCGCGCAGACCCGAGCCGCCGGCACCGATCACGACCACGTCGTAGGAGTGCCGTTCGACCTCAACCGTCATTAAGACCTCGCTCAAAATCTAGTGTGGAGTTGCTTGTCAGCCAATGAATCTCAGGTCAGAGATGGTGCCACTGGCCACGAGCATGACGTAGAAGTCGGTGAACATCAGGCTGCCCAGGGTGATCCACGCGAACAGCTTGTGGCGGGTGTTGATCCTGCTGATCTGCGTCCACAGCCAGTAGCGCACCGGGTGCTTGGAGAAGTGCTTGAGCCGGCCGCCCGCGACGTGGCGGCAGGAGTGGCAGGACAGCGTGTAGATCCACAGCAGCACCACGTTGGCGACGAGGATGATGTTGCCCAGGCCGAATCCGAAGCCGCCGGGCCCGTCCTCGGAGTGGAAGGCGACGATCGCGTCGTAGGTGTTGATCAGCGAGATGATGCCGGCGATGTAGAAGAAGTACCGGTGGCTGTTCTGGATGATCAGCGGAAGTCGGGTTTCCCCAGTGTATTTCGCGTGCGGCTCGGCCACGGCACACGCCGTGGGGGCCTGCCACACCGAGCGGTAGTAGGCGCCGCGGTAGTAGTAGCAGGTGAGCCGGAACAGCAGCAGGAACGGCAGCGACAGCAGTGCGTACGGCAGCAGGGACAGCAGGCCCGTGCTCGGCAGGATTTGCGGCCAGAAGTCGCTGGCCTCGCCGCACGCTTTGCTCAGGCACGGTGAGTAGAACGGCGTCAGGTAGTGGTACTGCGGGACGAAGAAGTAGTCCCGCTGGAACGCCCGCACCGTCGCGTAGATGATGAACGCCGCGAAGCCGAGGTCGGTGACGATCGGTGACTTCAGCCAGTTGTCGGTCCGCAGGGTGCGCTGCGGTATCTGGGCACGGCCGGGTGAGAAGACGCCGGTCGCCGGGCGGTTACCCGCAGGTGCGCTCATCTACTGTGATCCCCTTCGCATTGGCTCATCGGAGGGTACCCAGATCACGGCACCCGGCAGAAATGGGGTAGACGCCGATTAGCGCCGGTTGTGACCGCCGACACCCTCGTCGTCGACGTCGCGCCAGAAGGCTGTGTCGTACGGGGTGTCGGGGATCGGGATCTTGTCACCGGCCACCACGGCGGTTTGCTGGGTTAGGGCAAGCTCATCTGCGTCGATGTCGAGAAGCTCCACGTCATTCAGGATGCGTTCGGCATCGTTGACGATTCGGCGCATTGCGGGGTTGTCGCCGTACCTGGCCTTCAGAGACGCGACGCAGCGCCGCATTCCGCCGATCAGGTGGTGAAGTTCGGTCAATTCCGTGGTGGTGGACAACGGACCTCCTTGGGCTGAAGGTGTCATGGATCACAGTACGACAACCGATGCTAGCCACATTTGGAACGCAACGTGAGACAGGTCACTTCGGGAAGGCGCGTGGCGGCTGCGTTGCAAAGACGCGAACCCAGCCATGCCGGACACATACCGACATATACGACGGACACGAAGGAGACGTGACATGGTCGCGGTGCCGGAGTCCGACGACCCGGCATCGTTCGGACCGCTGGGGGTCGCACGGATCAGCTTCGGCCCGTTCTGGCAGCGGGCACTGTCGGTGCGGGCGAACGAGATCCTGAACCGCTGGCGGTAGCGGCCCGGCCGGTCCGGGTGTTCATGAGTGCGCCTCGCCCATTCGGGCGATCTGGCTCGCCATGAATTCCAACGTCTGGGGAACGGTCTTGAAGGGCATCGCTGGGTCGAGGTCGTGGTAGATCGCGGCCACGATGGTCGGTAGCGTCATTGCCGCGTCGGGGAAGTCGGCTACATCGATGCGGGCCGCCGCTTCGTCGGCGGGCACGCCGTTGTCGAACATCGCCCCGGCCCGCTCGTGGAGATAGGTCCAGAAGTGTCTGCCTAGATCAACGGCCGCGTTGATCTCGTCGCCGCGCAGCACCGGGCCGTGGCCGGCGACAACGACATCGGCGGCGAGTCCCCGAATCCGCTCCAGGGCCGTGATCCAGTTCTCGACAGAGCCCGACCAGACAACTTTGACGATGTCGCGCGTGAGCAAGTCCCCGGCGAACAGCACCCGTTGGTGGGGCAGGAAGGCGACCGCGTCGCCGACGGTGTGGGCGGGTCCGAGTTCGTGCAGTTCGACGTCGACACTGCCGACTCGCAGCGCCTTCTCGCCGTTGAATACCGTGTCGGCCCCGCGGACCCGCACTGAATGGAAATCGAATGGTTGTCCCATCGCAGCCAGCGGATGCAGCGGTGAGTCGGGGTGTGCACTGTCGTCGAAGGCTGTTGCGGTCAGATCGGCTTGCTCTTGGGTCATCAGCGCGCTGGCCGCAGTAGTCGCGACGACCTCCGCGTCGCTGGGAAAGAGCTGATTGCCGAAGATGTGGTCACCGTCGCTGTGGGTGTTGAATATGTAACGAACACGGGAGGATTCGGTTAGCGGCGCGCTCACGTCGATGAACTCCTGGGCGTGGCGCGGATCGTAGAGGGTGTCGATCACCAGCGCTTCGCCGTCGCTGACCACCAGTCCCGCGTTCGACAACCCGAAGCCGGTGCTGCCGGATATGAAGGCGTGTACGCCCGCACCGAGGTCCGCCAGGCCCTTCGTGAAGACTCCAGACGAGTGCTGCGCCATCCTCCTACCTCTCAGGTTCTATACCAAGCGTTCTGACGAAAAGGGAGGTCATGACGTAATGGCCGGCCAGCAGCGTGATGTCGGCGACCTCTTCGTGGGAAAAGTACTGCTGTACCGTCGCCGGCTCGGGTGCTGGCCCCTGTACCGCGCCGACGATGTGGTCGACGAAGACAACGAGCGCGTCCAGTTCGGCGCGCCCGACGGTGGGAGATCCGGCGACCACTTTCTCGATGATCTCCTCGGGTACACCGCAGGCGCGGGCCAGGGGAATGTGGTGGTGAAGTTCGTACGGGCAATGGGTTGTGGCGCCGACGCGAAGGATGATCACCTCGCGCAGGTCCGCGGACAGCCGGCTGTCGTGAAACGACCGCCCGAGCGCCAGGTACGCAGCCGCGCTGGAACGGGTCAACAGCAGTCCCCTGGTGAGGTCGAGCGGCAGCAGGTCATACAGTGCCCGCTGCTCCGGGGAAAGGGCATCGACCGCCGGCAGGGGAGTGCTCATCGATCTATGCTGATCGGCGGGTCGACGAGGATCTGCACGCGCACACCGCAGGTCTACCAGCACCGGCGGTGTCCCGCTGTGATACGGGCCAGGCCTACTACAGCTGCATGGTCGACCTGGTGGTCACTAGGCCTGCGCGGGCAACGCCGCCGTGTCGGAGTCGGCCGACGGCGGTGTCGGCCGTGACTTGCGGAAGTGGTTGTCACCGCGGGGTAGACGACCTGTGGCCACCAGAACCAGCGCCCGGGCATCGTCGCGATGGACGGCATCAGCAGCGAGCGCACGATGAAGGTGTCGATCAGCAGGCCGATGGCGATCGTGGAGCCCATCTGGGTCAGCACGATCAGCATGCGCCCATCATGCCGGCCATTGTCGCGGCGAAGACCAGCCCGGCCGAGGTCACCACGCCACCGGTGCCGGCCATGGACCGGATGATGCCCGTCTTCAACCCGGCATGGATCTCGCCCTTGAACCGGGAGACCAGCAGTAGGTTGTAGTCCGAGCCCACCGCCAACAGGATGGTGACCGACATCAACATGACCAGCCACTGCACCTGAATCCCGAACAGGTCCTGCCACAGCAGCACCGAGATGCCGAACGAAGCGGCGATCGAGCTGCCCGCCGTGGTGACGATCACCAGTGCGGCGACCACGCTTCGCGTGAGGATCAGCATGATCATGAAGACCAGCGTCAGCGACGACATCTTCAACGCCTCTTGCGCGGCTTTGCGTTCTGACTCAACCCTGGCGATGCCTTCCACCGTCGCCGGGTCGCCCCCATGGGTGATGAACATGCGGGTCGACCTGCCGTCGGGGGAGAAGAACATCTTCAGTCCGCGTTCGAAGTCGGGATTCTGGAAGGCTTCCGGCGGGCTGGCCGGCTTATATAGATCTACCTATCTATCGGTGCGGGGACCGCTACCAGTCCATCGGTGCGGGGACCGCTACCAGGGGTCGCCGTCGCGCCAGTCGCAGGACAGCTCCGCAGCCGGATCGACGTCGACGTCGACGGGCAGCACGAAGATCGCGCCGTCGTCCTGCGCGGTTCGGGTCAGGCCGGATGGGGTCAACACCGAGGTCGGCCCCTGCCAGGGCAGCCACCCGCGCGGACGGTAGATCTTCTCGCCTGCGGCGGTCGCGCTAAGAGCACCAATTTGGTAGGCGCCGCGGATCACCTGCTCGATCGAATCCATGACGGCGTGGGCGAGCCCCTGGCCGCGCCAGTCCTCGCGGACGGCGACGGCTTCGACATAGCCGCAACGCAGGGCCACCCCGCGGTGGAGGAGGCGGCGCTGGACCACAGCGGCGTGGGCGATCAGCGCGCCGCGGTGTGCGATCACGGCATGCATCCCGCCGAGCGCGTGCTCCCAGTCGGCCGCGGTGAACTCGGCCGCGCCGCCGAAGGCCGCCGTGAGCATCTCCCGCGCATCCACGCGGGTTTCGGCATCGAGATCACTGGTGTGGATCAGGCGAGCGGTGTGAACCTGCGCATGCACATCTCAGCTCTACCAGCCCGCGGCGCTCGGCGCTGCGATACGTGGCCGCGACCAGTGCAGCCGCACCGTCTGGCCGGGTCGGGCCTGGGCCACCTTGTCGGCGTCGGTGACCACCCCGATCACCGGGTAGCCGCCGGTGACGGGATGATCGGGCCCGAGGATGACCGGCAGACCGTTGGGGGGCACCTGGATCGCGCCGCGGACGGCGCCTTCGCTGGGCAATTGGCGCTCGGTCCAGCGGTGGGTGAGCGGCGGGCCCATCAGCCGCATCCCGACGCGGTCGCTGCGATCGGTGGCCACCCAGTCGGTGTGCACCAGCGCGTCGGCATCGGCGAACCAGTCGTCGCGCGGGCCCGGCACCACCCGCAGCTCCACCACGCCGTCGGTGATCGCGGCGACCGGTGCCTGGTCGACGTCGGGGTACCGGCCGGAATGTGCGCCGACGGGCAGCAGGTCGCCGGCGCGCAACGGCCGGGGACCGATCGCCGACATCACGTCGTAGCTGCGCGAGCCGAGGACGGGGTCGACGGCGATACCGCCGCGCACGGCGAGATAGCTGCGCAGCCCGGTACGGGGCACACCCAGCTCGATCGTCTCACCGTCGCGGACGCGATGAATACTATTGGTGCCGAACGGCATTCCTCCGACAGTCGGGTCGGCGTCGGCGCCCGTCACGGCGATGTCGACGTCGCCGCCACGCACCCGCGCCGCGAAGCCGCCCAGGGTGACTTCCACGGTGGCGCGGTCGTCGGGGTTGGCCACCAGCCGGTTGGCCAGCCGGTGCGCACGACGGTCGGCAGCCCCGGAGCGGGTCACCCCGACGTGGGCCAGACCGGGGCGACCGAGATCCTCGAGCAGCGCAAGCGGCCCCGTGCGCAGCACTTCCAACGCGATCACGGTGGCCTCCTCAGACGGCCCGAAACCGCACCCACATGCCCGGTGACAGCAGCGCGGGCGACGGACGCTCGATGTCCCACAGCACCGCATCGGTGCGCCCGATCAACTGCCATCCGCCCGGGGACTGGCGCGGGTAGACGCCACTGAACTCACCGGCCAGACCCACCGACCCGGCCGGCACCGCGGTGCGCGGATCAGCGCGCCGTGGTACCCGCAACCGCGGGTCGCCACCGATCAGATAGGCGAATCCCGGTGCGAAGCCGCCGAATCCGACTCGCCACGGGGTACCGGTGTGCGCCGCGACGACACCTTCGGCGTCCAGTCGTGTGAGCCGGGCGACGTCAGCCAGGTCGGCACCGTCGTAGACCACGTCGATCACCACATCAGCCTGGCCGCCCGCCGGCGGCCGGTCGGCGGCCGGCGGGCGCAACCGGCCGAGCTGTCGACGGGTGGAAGCCAGGTATTCCGGGCTGAGCAGGGTGCACAGCACGGTGCGCGCCGCCGGGACGACATCGAGCACACCGGGCAACTGCGCGTCGCGCACCGCGCCGGCGATTGCCAGAACCTCCTCGGTCGACTCGCATTCGAGCAACAGCGCCTGATCGCCGTAGTCCCGGATCGTGGTGAGCACCATAGGATCTGTGGCCTTCCTCTGCCGCAGTGGCCTTACCGACGTCAGACCATCGCGGTGTAGGTCGGTTCGCGGCGCTTGATGACGGCGATCACCCGGTAGGTGACGGGCAGCATGACCACCTCCACGGCGGTCTTGTAGACCCAGCCGAGTGCGGTGTAGGTGGCGAAGTCGCCGAAGGTGGTGATGCCGATAGCGCCGGCGGCGATGCTGCAGAACACCAGGGTGTCGCCGAGCTGACCGGCGAACGTCGACCCGACCAGGCGCGCCCAGAGGTGCTTCTCCTTGGTGCGTTCCTTGATCTTGACCACGGTCCAGGCGTTGATGGTCTGGCCGACTACGAACCCGGCCAGGCCCGCGACGATCAGCTGGGTGTAGGCGTGGACGATGTTCTCGAAATGTTCCTGGTTGGTGTAGAAGTCGGCTGCCGGCAGGTAGATGGTCACCCAGAAGGCAAGCGCCGCAAGACCGTTCATGGCGAAGCCGAGGATGATCGCCCGCCGTGCGGCGGCGAACCCGTACACCTCGGAGAGCACGTCACCGATCACGTAGGTCAGGGGGAACACGATGAAACCGCCGTCGGTGATGATCGGCCCGAACGCGACACCCTTGGTAGCCGTGACGTTGGAGATGATGACCAGGGCGGTGAAGACGGCGACGAGGACCGGATAATAATGCGAGCCGACCAGGGCGAATCCGGGGGTCGGGTGGTCTTCGCGAGCGGTGGTCCTACTGGTCGTCACGAGTGCTATCCAAGCACGACCGATCAGCGCAGCGCGCGCGAGAGCAGCGGGGGCAGTTGGTCGGCCACCACCGGATAGGACAGCGGCGAGGCGAAGGCGATCGCCCCGGCGAGGTCCTTGCCGGTGAAAATGTTTCGGTTCTCCTTGGTGGCACTCAGCGCGGCGACGGCGGGATCGGCCAGCAGCGCCGCCTGCTCGGCGTCGCTCTCGGTGGACCAGATCAGCACGTCGGCGCCGGACAGGGCGTCGCCGAGCTTGTCGCGGGGGATGGCCGCCCGGTGGTCGTCGACGGCGTAGTCCTTGATGCCGTCGGCGATGGCCAGGCCCATGCCGGTGAGGAATTCGGTGCGCCAGCCGGGCAGTGTCGCGGTCAGCGTGTTGTCGAAGAACGTGCCGCCCAACAGAACGGCCTTGCGGTCCTTGAATTGCGGGTTGTTCTTGGCCACGTCGGCGAATTTGTCGTCGACAGCGGAGATGAGCTGCTTGATCGCCCTGGCCTGAAACACCGCTGTCCCGACGGCGGTGGCCTGGTCCTTCCACGGTTCGAAGAAGGCGTCGCCGCCGGATTGCGCGATCGTGGGGGCGATGGCCGACAGCTGCTTGTAGGTGTCGGTGTCCAGGCCGGCGTTGACGGCGACGATGAGGTCGGGCTTGAGTGCGGCGATCTGGTCGACCGCGATGCCGTTGTCCAGGTTCAGCACTACCGGGGTCGCCGACCCGAGTTTGGGCTGGGCCCAGGGCCACACCGCGAACGGCTGGTCGCCGAACCAGTTGGTGACGGCCACTGGGACGACGCCGACGGCCAGCAGGTCGTCCTGCTCGGTAAACCCTGCGCTCACCACCCGCTTGGGCGGTGCGGGGATGGTCGTCTCGCCGAAGATGTGCTTGATGGTCACCGATTTCGGGGTGGCTTGGCTGTCCGAGCCGCCCGGGGAGCAGGCCGCGGCCAGCAGCGCTCCGGCCGCACCGGCGGCGCCCAAGAACCCACGCCTGGTCCAGTGCGTGCTCACGGCGCGAGATTAGCTCACTTCAGATGTAAACCCGACTCCAATACGTCCATCGCTTGGTCGACGTTGTCGAGCGAGAACGGTCCACGGTTGCCCAGCGCTGTCACCGCACCGATGACCGAGCAGGCGAACACGCGGATGCCCAGATCGTGCGGGCTGCGATGCAGCCGGCGTGCCGAAGAGCCGAAACGCCTCCCGGCGGATGGCTTCCCGCGTTCTGACTTTCTTGCGTTCCCGAAGGCCGGGGGAACGCCGGAGCTCCGGCATGCGCGGATTCTGCCTAGGACGTGCGCCATGCGCTTGCCGGCGCGTCAATTTCTTGTCAGGACAGCAGCAGCGACACTCCCAGCCCGAGCATGGTGGCAGCGATCAGCCCGTCGAGCACCCGCCACGTGAGCGGGCTGGCGAACAGTCCGGCGAGCCGGCGTGCGCCGAAGCCCAGGCCGAAGAACCACACCACGCTCGCGGTCACGGCGCCGATCCCGAACAACCACCGGCTGTCGGTGTGTTGGTTTGCCAGCGTTCCCAGCAACACGACGGTGTCGAGGTAGACGTGCGGGTTGAGGAAGGTCATGGCCAGGCAGGTCAGTAGCACCGAGACCAACCGCGCCGAACCGTTTTGTGCCGGAGTCATCGCAGACGGGGTGAGGGCGCGCCGCGCGGCAAGTGCTCCGTAGCCGAAGAGGAAGACCGCACCGCCGAGTTTCGCCACCGCGACGGTCTGGGGGTGCGCGGTGATCAGGGCGCCGACCCCGGCGATACCCGCCGAGATGAGCAGTAGGTCGGAGATCGCGCACACGCTGACCACGGCCAGGACGTGCTCTCCCCGGATGCCCTGGCGCAGCACGAACGCGTTCTGGGCGCCGATCGCTGCGATGAGGGTGAAGGAGGTCAGGAATCCGACCAGGAGCGGGGAGGTCATGACGACGACGTTAGGCACCCGCGTCAGGCCAGTACAGCTAAAGAATCTTCACCACAATTAGTGAGACTTAATCGGTGCGGCCGGGCCAGCCGTTCATCAATTCGGGACCGGCAGCTTGTGGATGATTCTGAGATATTCGGTCACGATGTCCTCGACGATGTCGGCTGCCGGCTGCACCCGGTCGACCAGGCCCGCGGATTGCCCAGCCTCGACCTTGCCGCCATAGATGTCCCCGTCCAAGGCGGCCATCTTCAACGACGCTGCGCTGAAGACACCACGGCGATCGTCGATGGAGCTGCCCTGCGCCTCGAGTGCCTCCATGCGGTCGGTGAATTCGTTGCGGAGCGCGCGGATCACGCCGAGTCCGATTCCGACAGTACGAGTGTCGGACACGTCGGCATCGATGACGGCCTGACGGTAGGCGGGGTGGACATTCGATTCGTCGCTGGCGATGAAGCGAGTTCCAAACTGAGCTGCATCTGCGCCGAGGGTGAGCGCGGCTGCCAGTCCTGCGCCGTCGACGAAACCGCCGGAGGCAATGATCGGGAATTCCGGGAGGGCCCTTCTGACCGCCCGCAGCATCACCAGACTGGAGACGAGTTGCGGTGGCGGGTGGCCGCCAGCCTCCCCGCCCACGACGATCAACCCGTCCACTCCGGCCGCAGCCGCCTTCTCGGCGTGCTCGACGCTCGCGACGACGTGAAGACACCGCGAACCGACGTCGCGCATGCGCTCGAGGTATGTCTTCGGCCCGCCTTGGGAGCCGACGAACACCGGCACCGGCCGTGTCTGGAGGAGATCGAGGACGTCGCCGATATTCGGTCGCGACAGTGGAACGTTCACCGCGTAGGGGCCCCGTGCATCGCGCGCCAGCTCTGCCAGGGCGCGGTCGAGGTCTGCGGGACGCATTGGTCCGGCCGCGAGACTGCCCAGCCCGCCGGCGTTCGTTACCGCAAGAGGCAGAGCCGAAGTCGACGATGCCCATGACATCGCCGCCTGCACGATCGGTACTCGGATGCCGAGCAGCTCAGTGATGCGGGTGGAGATCTTCACCGTCGAGGTGCTCATCGGGCGTCGCCGGAGAGGTATGCGTTGGCCACCCGGGCGGCCGCCGCCTTCTGCACCTTGCCACTCGCGGTCATCCCAATCTCCTCGAAGTCGTCGACGAAGACGACGTGCCGGGGAACCTTGAAGCCCGCCATCGTGGCTTTCGACCACTCGATCACGGATTGCTCACTGAGCTCGGCTCCATGACCGACAGCGACGAATGCGAACGGTACTTCGATGAGCCGCATATCCGGCACGCCGACGACGACGGCTTGTTTGATGGCGGGATGCGAGTGCAGCAGGTCCTCCACCTCGGCGGGCGAAACGTTCTCGCCTCCAACCCGGATGATCTCCTTGGCTCGGCCGACGAAACGCAATCGGCCGTCGTCGTCGAGGATGCCGAGGTCGCCGGTGTGCAGCCAGCCGTCGGCATCTAAGGCCGCAGCGGTCTGTTCGGGCATGGCGAAGTATCCCAGCATGACATTCCAGCCGGAAACCAGTATTTCGCCCACTTCGCCCGCGGGAAGCTCGTTGCCGTTGGCCGGGTCCACGATGCGGACGCGCACACCGGGTTCGGGCGCCATCGAACCACTGACTCGTAGTTCTTCGGGTTCCCACCATGCGGATTGGGCCACGTTTGGTGCCGCCTCGGACAGTCCGTATCCGACGACGGCTTCCTTGGCGCCGAGATCGTCGATCACCTTCTTGACGACGGCGGGCGAGGCCGCCAGCCATGCCCCCCGCAGGCTCAGTCGACGCTCCGCCAGTGACGGATGTCCCAGCAGCATCAACGCCATCGTGTCATTACCCGAAAAGTGGGTGCAGGACTCGGCTTCCATGTGAGCTAGGGCGGCACCGGGTTCGAATCTGTCCATGGTGATCAGGGTCGCAGCGTGTTGTAGCGACGACAGCAATGACAACGTGGTTCCCGCGACGTGGAAGAACGGTCGGGCGCTGTGGTAGCGGTCGCCGGCGCGCAATCCCATCCGGCCGCCGGAGAAGAACGCATCGGCGCAGAGGCTGCGATGGCTTAGTAACACCCCCTTGGGAAACGCGGTGGTGCCGGAGGTGTATTGAATCAGCGCTACGTCGTCGGGCGAGGCGGTGCGTAGCGCGGGTGTGCCGTTCCCGGCTCGGAGGAAGTCGGCGAAACTGTCTGCGGCGGGCGGAACGTCGTTGCCGAGCACGACGATGCGTGAGAGGTCCGGCAGCGCACCGTCGACAGCGACGCGGTTGCGTTCGTCGATGGCGGGCAGTATCTGCCGTAGCACCGCGATGAAGTCGATGTTGAGGAATTTGTCGGCGACGAACAAGAGTCGCGATTTGGATTGCCGCAGAGCATATTCCAACTCGCTCGCTCGGAACCTCGTATTGATGGGAACGGCCACGGCGCCGATTGAGGTAATGGCGAGGAAGAGGGTGGCCCAGGGGATGCCGTTGCCCAGACAGATCGCAACGTGATCGCCCTTCTCGACGCCCGCCGCCAGCAGTGCACTAGCGGCTTCGTCGACGGCATTGTGTAACTCGCGGAAGGAGATACGTGCATCGGCCGTGACGAGGGCTTCATTGTCTGGGACGATAGTGCTGGCCCGGTCCAGGGTCGACCAGGTGGTCAATGGGCACAGCCCGTCGAGGTTCATGCCGACCGCTCGGAGGGGTTCGCCGTAGTCGTGCCGTCGTCGAGGGCGGATTCTCCGTCTGCGAATCGTGCCACGCCAGCGCGCCACCCGCCGGCAGCCAGGTTTTGTTCGATGGCAGCCATCTCGATGCGGATTCCCATCCCCAGCGTGGTCTCTTCGCCCAAGTCTACGGCTCTCTTGGTCAGCGCCATCGCGTCCGGCGGTGCCTTTGCGATCGTGGCCGCCATCGCCATACCTGCTGAGAGCAACTCCGTGCTCGGTACTACGGCCACGACGAGACCCAGTTGGTTGGCCTCTTCGGCGGACAGGGCGCGATTGGTGAACAAGAGCTCCTTGGCCCTTCGTTTGCCGATCGCCCTTTGCAGGCGCTGGGTAGCGCCCACCGTTCCCCAGTGCGCCTCGGGAAACCGGAACGACGTGCCGGCCGCAGCGAGAGCGAAGTCGGCGGCCATGGTGATCTCTCCGCCGGAGCCAATGACAGCGCCATGCACCAGCGCGACAACGGGTTTGGAGCATCTTTCGATGGCTTCGTAGGCTGCGAACGAGGCGATTCGGCGTCGTCGCACCCACGTGCTGTCGCGTCCCACGCGCTCCTTGAGGTCGGCTCCGGCGCAAAACGACGAGCCAGCACCGACGATGAGCACGACGCGTACGGTGTCGTCGGAGTCGATGTCTTCGAACACCGCGCGCAAGGCGAGGCAGAGATCTAGGTTGACGGCGTTGCGCGCGGCCGGCCGGTTGAGGGTCACCGTGGCGACGCCGTCGTCGACCGAGACGGTAACGGGGTCGGCAGTAGTGGCTTCAGTCATGGCTCACACAACCTTCAGTCGCTGGAGTTCGGCGATGCGTTCGGCGGACAGGCCCAGGTCTGAGGCCAGGACGTGCTCGGTGTCAGCGCCGAGCAGCGGGGCGGGCAGGACGTCGGGTTCGTCCCATCCGCCGAAGCGCAACGGATTCCTCAAGGCGCGGACATCGCCCTCGGTGGGGTGCTTGAAGGTCTGGACGACCTGGCGCGCGACGGTGTGTGGATCCTCCAGCGCCTCGCGGACACTGCGAATGCGGCCGACCGGCACCCCGGCCTCCTTGAGGGTCGCAACGACGTCGTCGGCATTCCTGGTGGCGATCAACGTCGTGAGTTCTGCCATGATGCGGTCGCGTTGGCGAATTCTGCCGGCGTTGTCGGACAGTGCGGGATCGGCACCCAGGTCGGTAAGTGATAGGGCCGCGCACAGCGGAGTCCAGTGTTGGTCGCTGCAGCTGATGTGGAGGTAGCGACCGTCAGCGGCCCGGAAGGCTGCCGATGGGACCCGTCCGGGATGTTCGGTGCCCGTCCGTTGCGGGTCGTCATCCAGTGCGAAAATTCGCGCAGCTGTCAGTGCGTGCAAACTGAGCTGGACGTCCATCATGGAAACATCGACGTAGCAACCGGTTCCATGGAGAGCTTTGCCCATCAGGCCAGTGAGCACCGCGATGACGACCCAGAGCCCGCTTGTGAGGTCCGATACGGGGATTCCGGTCTTGGCGGGTGGTCCGTCGGGGTGGCCTGTCATGGCCATGATCCCGGAGAGCGCCTGAAAGATGGTGTCGTAGCCCTTCTCTCGCCGATCAGGACCGGTCTGACCGAAGCCGGTCGTCGACACGTACACTAGGTCGGTTCGGTCGCATGCCAACCGGTCGTATCCCAGCCCAAGGCCGTCCATCACGCCGGGCAGGAAGTTCTCGATTACCACGTCAGCACCGGCCACGAGATCACGCGCGATCTGCTGACCGTCGGGATTCTTCAAATCGAGGGTGATCGACTCCTTGCCCCTGTTGAATGCAAAGAAGTAGCCGCTCTCTCCGCCGGGGTGGTGTGGCTCGAAATGCCGTGTTTCGTCGCCGGTTTCGGGTCGCTCCACCTTGATGATGCGAGCTCCGAGTTCAGCTAAGATCTGAGTTGCCGACGGTGCGGCGAGCACTCGTGAGAAGTCGATCACGGTGATACCGGTCAACGGTTTCATGACGTCTCCCGAAAGCCGCGCATCAGGGCGTTGACGTCGCGTCCCGCGCGCATCGCCGCATCCCAGGGGAGGTCGGCGACCCGGTAGAAGAGTTCCTTTACGGCGCCGATGGCGCGCGGATTCAATTGCGCCCAGGCGCTGGCGATCTCGATGCCGCGCGCCAGCGCGGAAGCCGGCGGGCAGACCTCGTTGATCAGCCCGTAGCTCAAGGCTTGTTTGGCGTCGAGGAATCTGCCAGTCGAGATCATCTCGAAGGCAAGCTTGCGGCCGAGGTGACGCTGGAGGCCTGTCATGACTAGAGCGGGCACGATGGAGTGCTTGACCTCGGGATAGCCGAATTTGAGGTCGTCGGCGGCGATGACCATGTCGCAGGCCAAGGCCAACCCTGCTCCACCGCCGACGGCAGCTCCCTGGACCACCGCGACGACGGGTTTGGACAGCCGCTGCGGCAGCATCTGGGTCTGGGCGGTGAGTTCGGCGCGCTGTGACACCAGGTCGCCGTTTTCTGGTGTGAGCGTGCCGAATTCGCTCAAGTCCGCGCCCGCGCAGAAGGCGCGCCCGGCTCCGGCCAGCACGACTGAGCGCACCGCCGGATCGGCGTCTGCGGCAAGGAGGGCATCGCGCAGTGCCGTCGTGAGTGCGGTATCGAGAGCGTTCAACTTGTCGGGGCGGTGGAGCGTGATCACCCTGACCGCACCGATGTCGTCGGTCAGCAGCACCTTCTGGGTCGGCGCATCAGACATGGCTAACCTCCTGCTCGGCCGCGGTGATCGTCGAGAAGCCTGCGCGGGCAACCATGCTGTGTAGCGGGCGGTTCAACGCGGTTTCGGCGAGCTTCGAGGCGACCATCAATGCGTCGAGGTCGAGCCCGGTCTTTAGGCCCATGGCCTCGACGAGGTTGACGAGGTCCTCGGTGCACACGTTGCCGGTAAGGCCTTGGCCGTAGTGGATATCGGCGGGGTGACCGCCGACTCCACCCAGGGCGCTGTCGAAGTGGCGGATGCCGGCATCCAGCGCCGCGACTACGTTCGCCAGTCCGGTGCCCCTGGTGTTGTGGAAGTGCGCGATGATCGGTAGGCCCGGGTTCTCGCGCTGCAGCCGGTTGAATAGGGACCGCACCGTACGCGGCGTGGCCAGTCCGGTGGTATCCCCGATTGACACGTAGTTCACCCCGAGTTCGACGAGGCGGGCCACGTCTGCGGCCACCGAACCCGGATCTACTGCGCCCTCGAACGGGCACCCGAAGGCCACCGACACGACACCGACCAGCGCGAAGCGGCTCTGGGCCAGCGAGATCATCTCGGCGATCTTGGTCCACTGGTCGGCGCGGGACGCGTTCAGATTTCGTCGACTGTGGGATTCCGAGGCGGAGAGCAGCAGGCTGATCTCGTCCGGACCGATCCCAGCCTCCTGGTCGTCGATTGCCCGCAGGACGGCCTGCTGGTTGGGGCAGGTGTTCTTGTAGGACACTCCCTTGCGTCTGGTGAGCCCCGCCATCAACGTGCTGACGTCGGCCAGCGCCGGTACCCGACGGGGATTGGAGTAGCTGCTGGCTTCGATTCGGACGAAACCGGCATCGGCGACCGCGTCCAGGACTGCCAGTTTCGTCGCGGTGGGCACGAAAATCGGTTCGTGCTGCAGGCCGTCGCGGGCGAAGCATTCACATAACGTCACGACGTCGGTCAAGGGAATCCCTTTCACGTGGATTGCTCCGATGCTTCGTTGCGTCAATCAACAGATGATGTATGCCATAAAGCCGATAGCTGGTTATTCAGTCCCGACATGATGGCACACATATGTTGACAAAATCAACAGAGCAGCGACACAATTGGGGCGCGTTAGGAAGTTTCAATCCCTAGTAGAAGGAGGGCTGTCGTGCCCACCCTCAGCGGTCCCGTCACCACCGGTACGTCCTCCGCAATCGCCACCGTTCTGATCGACGGTTCATGGGAGACGGGCGCCGCTGTCTCGGAAGTGAGGAACCCCGCGACGGGTGAGGTCATCGGCTTCGCCACCGATGCGGGACCCGACGACGCCCGACGTGCGTTGGACGCCGCGGCGTCGGCGTTTCCCGTCTGGCGCGAACATCCGGTCGAGACGCGGTCGACGATCCTGCGGGCGGCTGCGGCGCAGATCCGGCATGAGGCGGAGCAGCTGAGCGAGCTGATGACCCGCGAGAACGGCAAGCCGATCGCGGAATCACGCGTAGAGATCGCCAACTGCGCTCGCATCCTGGAGTGGAGTGGAGAAGAGGCACGCCGCGCTTACGGCCGGGTGCTGCCGCCAGCGGCGCATGGTCCGTCAATGGTGATGACGGCCCCGGTTGGTCCTACTCTCGCCATCTCGCCGTGGAACTTCCCGGGCAGCATGTTCGTGCGCAAGCTGGCGCTGTCTCTGGCGGCAGGCTGCACGGTGGTTGCCAAGCCCGCCGACCTCACGCCGTTGATCGCGGTGGCGCTGACCAGGATCATCGCCGAGGCAGGTGTGCCCGCCGGCGCGCTCAACCTGATCACGACAACGCGACCGGGGGAGGTGACCGCGCCGCTTCTGGCAGATCCCCGCCTGCGCAAGATCAGCTTCACCGGATCGACCCGGGTCGGATTGACACTGGCCGGTCCGCACAGCGGCCGACTGCCCCGAGTCTCGCTCGAGCTTGGCGGTCACTCCCCGGCGATCGTGCTGGCCGACGCCGATGTCTCGGTCGCGGCGGCGGGAATCGTCGCTGCGAAGTTCGCCAACGCCGGCCAGAGCTGCACGGCCATCAACCGGGTCTATGCCCCCCGCGAATCAGTCGCCGCACTGACCGCCGAGATCGTCGCCCGGGTCGCGAAACTGCGCCTTGGCAACGGCCTCGACCCCGAGACGTCGGTCGGACCCCTGATCAACGAGGCCGCGCTCGAGAAGACGCGGCGCCACGTCGACGACGCTGTGGCGCGGGGTGCCACCGTGCATGCGGGCGGGGGAGTGTGGCAGTCCGACGACCCCACCCTGCACGGATACTTCTTCGAGCCCACCGTGCTGACCGACGTTCCGCCTGATGCGGCGATCAGCCGCGAGGAAACCTTCGGTCCGGTGCTGCCGATCTTCGCCTACGACGACCGCGATGAGGCCATTGTGGCCGCCAACGACTTGGAGTTCGGCTTGGCCGCTTACATTTTCGGCCGGGATCTGCAGGCAGTGTGGCGTACGTTCGAGGCGCTGGACTTCGGCGTCATCGGCGTGAACGATCCGTTCCCGGTGCGCCCGGAACTTCCCTTCGGTGGCACCAAGAACAGCGGCCAGGAACGCGAAGGCGGCAGCGAGGGCATCTCCGCCTACCTGGAGACCAAGTCAGTGTCCATCCGCTTCGCCTAGCCCACTCCCGACAGACCTTGCGCACTCGAAAGGTTGCCCGATGACCCTGCACGACACAATCTCCGGTATCGACAACCGGGCCGCGGCACTTGCGGCGCGGGACAAGGCATGCATCATTCATCCGCACACCACGATTGGTTCGCCCGCCGAGCCGATGATCATCAGCAGAGGTCGCGGCGCGCTGCTTTGGGATGTTGAGGGCCGTGAGTATGTCGACGGCACGGGCGGGCTGTGGCAGTGCCCGGTCGGCCACGGGCGCCCCGAATTGGCCGACGCCGCAGCCGAACAGATTCGGACGCTGGAGTTTTACTCGTCGTTCGGTGACTACTCGAACGAACCGTCGATCGCGCTCGCCGAGAAATTGCTGTCGATCGCGCCGGCATCGATGCGCAGGGTGTTCTTCACCAACGGCGGCTCCGAGGGCATCGAAACGGCGATCAAGCTCGTCCGCCTGGCCAACCATCACGCCGGGCGTCCCGAGCGCACCGTCATCCTCGCCCGTCAAGGTGGATACCACGGCATGGGTGGTGCATCGCTGGCAGTCACGGGGATGGAGCGCCTGACGCAGGGCTACGGGCCGCTGGTTCCCGACGTCGAATGGCTCTCCAAGCCGCATGCTCTCGAGCATGGCGTCGACGCCACCGACATTCTGATCGAGGAGCTCAAGCGTCGGATTCAGGAGATTGGTGCCCACCGGATAGCGGCGATGATCGGCGAACCGATCTTGGGCGTCGGCGGAATGGTGCCCCCGCCGGAGGGCTATTGGGCGCGCGTGCAGGACGTCCTGCGCCAGCACGACATCCTGCTGATCGCCGATGAGATCGTGACTGCCTTCGGCCGCACAGGCCGGTGGTTCGCCAGTACGTACTACGGGATCGATCCGGACGTAATCGTCACGGCAAAGGGTCTTTCCAGTGGGTACGTTCCGATGGGTGCGGTACTCGTCGGGCAACGGATGCTCGACCTGGCGACCGGTGCGCTCTTCCTTCACGGATTTACCTACAACGGCCATCCCGTCGGCGCGGCCGTGGCTCTGGAGAACCTCGCGATCATCGAGCGCGAGGACCTGATCGCTCGAGGTGTGCGCGTCGGCCGCGCGCTCTTCGAGGCGCTCAAGCCGCTGGAGGAACTGGAGCACGTGGTGGAGGTGCGCGGTGTGGGAACGCTCGTTGGCATCCAGTTGGCCATGGCCGACACCTCGGCCGTGCAATACGGCGCACGAGCAAACGGTGTCATCGTGCGGGCTTCCGGCAGCAACATCGTGCTTTCGCCACCGCTGGTGATCACAGACGAGGAGCTGCAACGCCTGGTGGTCGTGCTCAGCGAACAGGTACGGCTCGTGGGTATCCCGACCACTCCGTGACCCCCGCACGGCGGACGCGCTAGTGGCTGTTCCCCGGAATCGAGCCAGCCGTTGTGTCGATCAACTCCGATAGCTCATTTTAAACACTAACGACATGTTGACTTAGTCAATAGCTTCGACTATTTCGCGGCAGTCTCTTCTTCCTCCATGAAGAAGGCCAGCCGCGTCAGGGTGTCGAGCGCGCGGGTCAGCGCGATCTGGTCACGGCTGCCGAGGTGACGCCGTATTCGACGGTCACGCTCGTTGGCCAGGTCCAGCAGCCTGGCGTAGACCCGTTGGCCCTCGGGGCTGAGGCTCAGCTCGGTCGTGCGCCCCGGGCCGTAGTCACGATCGATCAAACCCCGCTCGACCAGGCCTTTTACAACTCTGCTCATCTGCGCCTTGTCCAAGGCCGATCGCCGAGCCAGCTTGTTCAACGTCAAACTTCCGCGTTCTCCGAGAAGCGCGAGAACCCGCCATTCGCCCAGGCTGACGTCGCATTCGCGGCGATAGGTGAGCGCCGCGCTACGGGATAGCGAATTGGCAACACGAGAGAGCCGATACGAGGTCAAGTCGCTGATGGTGACCCGACCGTCCGTGCGCGGTTCGTCATCGCCGCCATCTGATCGAGGGGGCAGCGGCATCGGGGAGTCATCGCCGTGCAAGTCCTGGCCTGCTGGAACCGTCATGGCTCGATCATAGGAGCCGGGTCCCGATTCAGTGATGATCTACGCAATGTAAATTCTGCGTTTTCTTTGACCATTGGTGTAGACATCATCAACACCTAGGAGCAGAATGTGAGCCAGCGCGCATTCAGCGCACCACGCCATCCATGCCGGTCTCGACATCAGACCGGTCCCCAACCCAGTGATCGAGGCACCATGGCCCGCAACAAAGTACTTGGCGCGCTCGCAGTCTTGTCTGCGAACGTCGTATTCGTCTCAGGGTGCGCGGTCAGTGGCACCAGCGGGCCGACCGCAGGGTCCGCAGACGGATCGATAACGTTCGCCGGCACTGGCGGAGCGACTCAGGACTGGCAGGCGAAGGCCTGGCAGAAGCCGTTCACCGCGGCCACGAAGGTGGGTTTCGTCAACGACGCCCTCGATGAGGCGAAGCTCAAGGCGATGGTTGATGCTCAGAACGTGTCGTGGGACGTGGTGGACCTCAGCTCCGGTCCGACCTACCAGTACTGCGGTAAGTACCTGGAGAAGCTGGACTTCTCGGTGGTCGACAAGTCGCTGTATCCCGCCGATGCCGTGAACGACTGCGGCGTTCCGGCGTTCTACTACACGCAGATGTTCCTCTACAACACCAAGCAGTTCGGTTCGCGCCCGCCGACCAGTGCTGCCGACTTCTTCGACACCAAGACCTTCCCAGGGAAACGGATGGTACCGCCGGAGATCAGTGTGGGATTGCTGGAGTTCGCATTGCTTGCCGACGGTGTCCCCAAGGACAAGCTCTACCCGCTCGACGTGGACCGGGCGCTGGCCAAGCTGGGCACCATCAAGGGCGATCTGGTCTTCGCCGATACCTACGGGCAGATGCAACAGGCCTTGGTCGGTGAGCAGGTGGCGATGGCATTGTCGCTGACCTCGCGCACGGTGCTGTCCATTCGTGAGGGCGCACCCTACGACGTGGTCTGGGACGACGTCATCGTCAACTGGGACACCCTTGCTGTGCCAAAGGGCGCACCGAACGTGGCCGACACCATGAAGTTCATCGCTTCGGTGCAAAAGCCCACGCCGCAGACCGATTTCGCCAGCCTGGCCTCGGTGATACCTACCGATACCAGCGTCACACCTAAGTATGACGCCGTCCAACAGAAGCTCGATCCCTTTGCGGCGCAGCACAAGGACTCGCTGGTCTACTCCAACATGGAATGGTGGGGTCAGAACCTCGACGCGGTCACCGCGAAGTTCACCGCCTGGAAGGTCGGCTGAGTGCCGTGACGTCACAGCTGCTACCCGCGACGGTCTCAGCACCCGACGGTCCCAAGGCAGCGCCCCCGGTGGTTGCTACAAGGGAATCGCGTCGGGCTCGACAGTTGTTGATCCTGCTGCCTGCCGTCGGGTTGCTGATCGCCTTCTTCTTCTACCCGTTGGCCAACATCGTCTGCCTCAGCTTCACCGAGCCTTCGGTCGGCCTGAGCAACTACGTGGCGCTGTTCACCGACGGAGTGACCGTCACGGTGCTGGTGCGGACCTTGTCCACCTCCGCGCTCATCGCCCTCATCACCGTGCTGATCGCCTATCCGTACAGCTATGTCATGACGCGCGTATCGCCAAGAGCGCGAGGCATTCTCACGATCCTGGTGCTCATTCCCTTCTGGACGTCGATCATGGCGCGCAACTTTGCCTGGTACCTGATCGAGCAGCGCGACGGCGTCATCGACCAAGCGCTGTCCCTGTTCGGGATCCACGGAGTGGTGTTGCTCGGGACGCTGCCCGGCGTGGCGATCGCGATGGTCCAGGTCATGCTCCCCTTCGCCGTGCTTCCGCTCTACACGTCGCTCGCTACCATCGACACGAGACTGATGGACGCGGCCGGCAGTTGCGGGGCGTCCAAGGCAAGGGCGTTCCTGACGGTGTACCTGCCCCTGTCTCGGCCCGGTCTGCTGTCCGCGTTCTCGCTCGTACTGATCCTGTCTCTCGGCTTCTACATCACGCCGGCGATCCTGGGCTCGCCGCAGCAATCCTTGATCTCCCAGCTCATCGCCACCCGCGTCACTAAGCTCCTGGACTTCGGTGCAGGTGGCGCGCTGGGGATGGTGCTGCTCGCCACGACCCTGCTAGTCCTCGGCCTCGTCGCCCTGATCGGGAGGCCCACGAAGGGAGGCTCACGTGGCTAGCCCCCAGCGCCGCGAGCGATCCATCGGCTGGGCGTTGAAGATCTGGGTCGCAGTGGTGATCGTCGTGCTCCTGGCGCCGACACTGATAGTCATCCCGGTCAGTTTCGGGGCTTCCAACTCCTTCGTCTTCCCACCGGATGACTGGTCACTGAAGTGGTACGCAGAGTTCTTTAGCAACCGAAGGTGGACGTCGTCGCTGCTGAATTCGGTGCAGATCGCGCTGCTCGCGGCGCTGCTGGCAACGGTCTTGGGAATAGGTGCCGCGCTGGGCCTCGACCGCGGTCGATTCCGCGGAAAGGCGGCGTTCCGTTCGGGTTTCATGGCACCTCAGATCGTTCCGAGCATCGTCACCGCGGTAGCGATCTACGTCGCGTTCTTTCGGCTGCATCTGAACGGAACCATCCTGGGGTTCGTCGTCGCCCACACGGTGATCGCCATACCCTTCGTGGTCATCTGCGTCACGACGAGCCTGGCGGGCTTCGATCGAACGGTGGAGATGGCGTCTGCCAGCCTGGGAGCCCCGCCGTGGACCACGTTCCGACGGATCACCTTCCCGCTGTTGCTTCCCGGCATCGCATCCGGGTTCGTCTTCGCGTTCGTGACGTCATTCGAAGAGGTGGTGATCGCGATCTTCCTGCAAACGCCGAAGCTTCGCACTCTGCCGGTGCAGATGTACGAGAGCATCACCCTCCAGATCGATCCGACCATCGCCGCGGCCTCCAGCATGATCGTCGTCGTGACGACTGGAGTGCTGCTGGCCTGGCAATTGGCGCCCCGCCGCCGGAAAGAGGTCGTACGATGACCAACTCGACCAAGGCGACCAAGCAGCCGAACGGCATCAGCCTGCGGAACGTCTCGAAGGTGTACCCCGACACTCAGCGACCAGCCGTCGACGCGGTCTCCCTCGACATCGCCGACGGCGAATTCATGACGTTTCTCGGGCCCAGCGGGTCGGGTAAGACGACGACGCTATCGATGATCGCTGGCTTCACTGCGAATACAGGTGGATCGATCCTGCTGGGCGGCAAAGACATCAGTCGTCGCAAGCCACACCAGCGCAATCTCGGTGTCGTCTTCCAGCAGTACGCCCTGTTCCCCCACATGACGGCACGACAGAACATCGCCTACCCGCTGCGGCAACGGAAGTTGCCCAAGGCCGAGATCGCCACAAAGGTGGATGCCGCGCTCGAGCTCGTCAGTCTCGGCGCACTCGGCGAACGTCTGCCCAGCCAGCTCTCCGGTGGCCAGCAGCAACGCGTCGCTCTGGCGCGCGCCGTCGTGTACGAGCCGGACGCGCTCCTCTTGGACGAGCCACTGGGCGCGCTCGACAAGAAGTTGCGCGACGGACTCCAGCGCCAGATCGCACGTATACACCAGGAACTCGGCATAACCTTCATCTTCGTCACTCATGACCAGGAGGAGGCTCTCACCCTGTCCGACCGTATCGCGGTCTTCAACGAAGGCGTGATCGAACAGGTGGGATCTCCAACCGAACTCTACGAACGGCCCGCCACACTGTTCGTTGCCGAGTTCCTGGGCGAATCCAATGTCTTTCATGGTGAGGTGTCGCCCGGTGGCCGGATTGACTGCGGTTCCTTCTCAGCAGGCATCAGCCTCGCGGAGCGCGATGCAGGCTCCGGTCCACGAGCAGCGCTCGTGGTGCGGCCGGAGCGGTTGGAACTGTTACTGCACCCTGACGGAGTACCGCTGGGTCATTCGATGACAACGGCAGTCGTCACCGACATCAGGTACCGGGGGGACTGCTACCGTATCGGCCTCGACTACGGCGACGGCCGGACGGGATCGTCGATGCAGTTGGTAGGGCACTCGGCCGTTCCCAACATCGGACAGTCGGTGACGGTGACATGGGCGCCCCAGCATCAAACGGTGGTGCCCGTCCCCACGCATGTCGACTCGCGATGATCGACAAGGTGATCGACACGCGTGCAACGCCGTGGCCGACATGCGCGACGGTGCGAGTATCGCGCGCCTCCTAGGTCGGGGAGAACCTGGGTCGGGGAGAACCCACCGTTGAGTTGACGCCGCACGCACGCTGGACGAGCGGTTGCGCGCGGGAGGACGCGGTCTCCGTGCCTGCTTCACGCCGACCGGCGTAGGCACGTTGGTCGCCGAAGGGCGGCTTCCTTGGCGCTAGACACCCGAGGGCACGGTGGAACAGGCCAGACACGAGCACATCGAAAATCTCACCAACAGGGTTCGGCAGGCGCCCCCATGAGCTGGGCCCGTGCCGAGACCGGCAGCCCACGCCGCGCGGAACTCAACAGTGGCGACCCCGTCATCCTCGGGATCGGCCGGTCGCCGTACGAGCTGGATGCGATGCAGGTGGCGAGCAACGGCGACCTGGCCACCTGGACGGCGCCAAGGCCGATGGTGAAGTGCGCCGGTGGAGCGAAGGACTTGGTCAGCGGAGCTGACGGGTCATCGTCGCGACCAAGCACCCCACCAATGTCGTTGCAGCCACATTGCTTCCGAGGTGCTCGCTGCCCCTGGAGGGCTGCGGCGAGCGTTGACGATGTCGCCGTCGCCAAGGCCGCTCCGGTATTCACGGAAGGCCACCGCGACGTGACCGTCACCGCGCGAGCTTCTCGGCGGGAACCGTACAGCCGACCAAGGTGTTGCATAGCGCAACACAGCTGAAGCGATATGTTGCATAGCGCAACATCGCGCGCCGGCCTATCCGCGCCGGATCAGCTGTGAGACGTTGGTCTTAAAAGCGCATCAAAAGCCATTGCTATCAGCAGCAGTAGTTCCCAGGCCGGTGGGAATCGACCCTGTCTTGACATCGCCGAGCCGTGACCCCGCACCGCCCGTCAGCTGTTGACAATAACAACGTCAGAATCCACACTGGACACTGTCATCCACCTCTCCCATGGGGATCGCGTCAGCACCTCGACCGGCCCAGCACTGTCACCCACGGGGGACGTCCCAGTTTCACGGAGCACAAACAGGAGGATTCGTGGCAAGCGAACACCAGGACGTACTCGACCGGTGGTCGCGGATCGAGTGTGGCCCTCCGATCCTCGACCAGGGCGACGCCCTGGAATTCCTCACCGAGTTCTTCGGTTCGAATCGACCGATCGACCCGGCCACCTTGACAAGGGTGCCCGGAGAGACGGACGCCAACTATAGGTTTCACGTCGGTTCGACGCCCTACCTCCTCAAGGTGTCGCACGAATCCGACAGGAATGGCGTCGGACTGCAACACGAGGTACTGCGCTACCTGACCACAGCTGGATTGCCCTTCGCGACACCGCGCGTGGTGAGCACGCCGTCCGGTGGCGACTCGGTGAACGCAACCGTCGGAGGCCAAGAAGTGATCGCGCGGGTGTTCACCTGGCTGCCCGGCCGGCCGCTTGGCGAAGTCAGTCACATGTCTGACGAGTTGATCGACGACGTCGGCGCCGCAGCCGGGGCGCTGGCAGCGGCATTGGCTCGGTTCGGCGAGCTATCAGCTGAGCGCGAAACCCGCACGCATTACTGGGATCTCGACGCCGGCGTAGCCGTCCTGCGGTCTCGCCGAGATGACAACCCGGACTGGACGCGGCTATTCGATCAGGTGATCGAGGCAGCCGCACCGTGGCAACGCAGTGGCGTCTTGCCGAGGGCGCTCGTGCACAATGATCTCAATGCTTTCAACCTTCTGATCGACACCAGTCGTCACCGGACGCGGGTGTCGGCCGTGATCGACTTTGGCGACGCGGTCGTTACCAGTCGTATCAACGACCTGGCCATCCTGATTGCCTCGATCTGCCGTAACAGCACCGACTTCGTCTCCAGGGCAGCACGACTCGTCGCGGCCTATCATCGCTTCATCGCCCTCGACGACGCGGAGCTTCGTGCACTCCTTCCGCTGATCACGCTACGGACCGCCACCGTCTTGGCGACTACCGCGCAGCATGCGGCAAGCGATCCGCGCCACCGGTCCTCGGTGAGCATGGAGTGGTTGGAGTCGCTCCATCAACTCGATGGGGACGTGGTCACCGCCATGTTCCGGTCAGCGTGTGGACTGCCGGCACCTGTGGCGACCGGCGAGGCGCTTCAACTCCTCGACCGAACCGCTGTCAAGTTCCTTCCGATCGTCGAAGGCGTTGTCGCCGTTTTCGATCGGAGTGTCCGCAGCGACCACTATGACGGCATCGACCTCCTGGACCCTCAAGCGATGATCGCGGCGGAACCCGCCCCTGGGACCACCTCGACGATCATGGTTGGACGCTACGGCGAACCTCGGCTCGGGCTCGGAGGAGTGCGGCGCCATGGTCAGGAGTCCAAGAACATCTGCCTCGCGCTCGACGTGGCCGCGCCCGCGGGGACGACGGTAAGGGCTCCGTTGGATGGCACCGCCACCGTCACCGACGAAGGTGACGTCATCGTCGACCACCGTGACTCGGGCGTACCGGTGTGGACGCGCTACCGCGGTATCGAAAACGCGGTGTCGGGCCGGCTCCGCCGAGGCGACTCCGTAGGGCAAACCTCGAATTCCGCACCGTTGCTGGCGCAGGTGACGACGGTGGATCCGCAACGAGTGGCGGTGCCGTGGTTTTGCTCTGCATCCGAGTTCGAGGCGGCAAGCCAGCTCGCCGCCGATGCGTCGATTCTTCTGGGTCCCGGGTCGCCGGTGCGCAGATGGTCGCCACGGCTTCCCGATAGCCTTGCTGCCCGCGGGCGAAACCTCCCGCGGACACATCCGACTTACTTCGAGAAGCCGCTGGACATGGTTCGGGCGCAGGGATGTTGGTTCTTCGACGAGTACGGCAACCGGTACCTCGATGCCCTCAACAACGTCACTCTTCTCGGCCACTGCCACCCCCGGGTGACTGCCGCCGCGGTTCGGCAGCTGGGTCGACTCCAGACCAACAGCCGATTCGTATACGACGCGCTCACCGACTACACCGAGGCGATCGTCGAGACTCTGCCCGACGGCCTTGACGTGGTCTACATGCTGAACTCCGGCAGCGAAGCCAACGATCTCGCATTGAACATGGCCCGTTACGTCACCGGCCGTCAGGACGTCGTGGTGATCGAAGACGCGTACCACGGCTATACCACGGTCGTCGCCGATGTAAGTCCCGCCCGCTTCAAGCGTTACGGGAAGCCAGACACGACGCATGTGGTCGCCAACCCCGATCGCTATCGGGGCGCATTCGGTTACGACGACCACGAGGCCGGTACCAAGTACGCGGCCGACGTCATCGCCGAGTTCGATCGGCTCATCGCCGCGGGCCGCCGACCCGCCGCGTTCATATACGAAGCGCTACTGGCCGGCGGCGGACAGGTCGTCCTCCCGCCGAACTACCTCGCACCAATCCACGCTGCCGCACGCGAACGCGGGATCCTGACCATCGCCGATGAAGTTCAGGTCGGCTTCGGCCGGCTGGGCTCGGCTTTCTGGGGTTTCCAGACCCAAGGGCCGGAGGTCGTACCTGACTTCGTCACGATGGGCAAGTCGATGGGTAACGGCTTCCCGGTGGCCGCGCTGGTCACGACCCGTGCCCTTTCGGAGCGGTTCGACGAAACGGGACGTTTCTTCTCGACCTATGGGGGAAACCCCACCGCCTGTGCCGTAGCGCTCGAGGTCCTTTCCGTTCTCAATGACGAGGGGCTGCAAGAGAATGCCGAGAAGACGGGGGAATACCTGCGAGAAGGTCTGTGGCAGTTGGCCCAGCGGCACGAACTCATCGGTGACGTTCGTGGACAAGGGTTTTACAGCGGCGTGGAATTCGTCACCGACCGGACGACGAAGGAGCACGCAAGCACCGAGACGTTGATTGTCTGCAACCGCATGAAGGACGACGGCGTGCTCGTCTACCCCACCGGAGCGCAATGGAACATTCTCAAGATCAAACCGCCGCTGTCCTTCACACGCGACCATGCAGACCTGTTTGTCGCCACGTTGGATGGTGTGCTCACTCGAGGCTGGTGACCGCTACGTGAGCACCGACCCGGGTGGCCCGCGGGTGATCGTGCGTTACCGCCCCGATTGCGGTGAGCAAGGAGTGTTATGAGCCGATACATTCGGTGCTGGACTGTGCGGGAGGACATTCACACGCACTACCGTTTGGTTCCAGGATCCGCCATCCAGATGGCGCAACAGGGGCGCTATATGCCTGGCAAAGCGCGAGACTTGTCAGGTCCAACTGTCGGGAGATGTCACCGGGATTGGCAACCGGTTCCCGTCAGCAGACGGTGGCGGCGGCGATGAGGCCGAACGCGATGAGCACGATGCTCAGCACGAACGCCGCATGTCCCAGGGACATGGCCACGACCACGCCGGCCACGGCGGCGACGACGATGGTGACCATGAGCAGTGCCATCAACACCGGGTGGGGGTTGATGGCACCACGAGAGAGCGGCGCGACGACGGTCGACTCGCGAGGGCGTTCCATGCCGGTCATCCAACACCTCCGGGTGTGATGTAGCTCATGATACTAAGAACTCGTGATCCAAATCACAAGAACCGGAGGTGTGGGAGTTCTGCGGCGTCGCTCAGGTCGGCCGCTCGTTCGCTTTGCCCGCGCGTTTAGCCCGCAGCGCCCGCCGTTCCGACGACCGCCTGCAGGTGGTTGTCGGACTCGGACTGCAGCATGGACCGCAGGATCTCCCCGCTGCGAATCGCGATGTTGGACAGCAGCGAGGATGTCAGCCCGTGGCTGTGCTCGGTATTGCCCTGGATGTAGAGGCTCCCGGCGGTTGGTGGCGAGGTGATCAGCCGGTAGTCGCGTGACACCGCCGGCTGTCCGTCTTCGAGGACCAGGTCATCGGCGAGCTCGCCGAGGATGCCCTGCAGCGGGGCGGGGATGAACCCGGTTGCGTAGATCACCGCGTCGCAGTCGATCTCGTCGATCGTTCCGGTCGGGTGGTGACGGATGCGGACCCGCACGCCGTTGGCGGTCTCCTCGGACCGCACGATGCTCGATGCGCCGCGCAGGAACAGTCGGCGATTGCCGTCTACCCGCTCGGCGTACTCGCGGCAGTACAACTCCTCGATGAGCGGAAGGTCGACCGCCGAATAATTGGTGCTGCGGTGATAGTTGAGCAGCTGGCGGCGCACTCCCGGCTCGGCGGCGTAGAAGTCGTCCACGGCGTCGGGGTCGAATACCCGGTTGGCGAAGGGGGAGTCGTCGGCCGGGCTGTAGCCGTACTTGGCGAAGACGCCGTGCACCTCGGTCGTCGGTGAGAGGTCGTGCAGATAGCCGACGACCTCGGCCGCGCTCTGTCCGGCGCCGACGACGACGAAGCGGTCATGCCGGCGGTCCGGCAGGCGCCGCAGGTCATGCAGGAAATTCTGGTTGTGGAGCTGGCGTGCCGACGGGGACACCCCCGGTGGCAGCTGCGGGCTTAGTCCGCCCGCGATGACGACGTTGCGGGCACGCAGCCGACCCGGCTCGGCGCCGGTGACCTCGACTTCGAACAGCCCGTCGATCTCGCGGACCGAAGTGACACGGGATCCGTATCGCACCGAGGCGTCCACCTTGGCCGCGGCCCACTGCAGATAGTCGTGGAACTCCAGCCGGGTGGGGAAGAACGTCTTGTAGTTGATGAACTCGGTGAGCCTGCCTCGCTCGGTCAGGTAGTTGAGGAAGGTGAATTCGCTCTGCGGATTACGTTGCGTGACGAGGTCTTTCAGAAACGAGATCTGCATCGTCGCACCGGGGAGCAACATCCCGGTGTGCCAGCCGAATTCGGGCTTGGCCTCCACGAATTCCGCGGTCACCGCGCGGGCGCAGCGTTGGTTGTGTTCGTGCACTGCGATGGCGAGTGCGAGGTTGGAGGGTCCGAAGCCCACCCCGACGAAATCGTGCACCCGCCCGTCATGCATCTGACCGGCGTGTATCTGACCGTTGTCCGCCGACATCACGCACCTGCCATCTGGTCGGCGGCGCCCGGAACCGGTTGTGCCGGATCGGAGCCCAGCGCGACGATGTGGTTGGCCGAGTCGACGTGCACGACCCTGGTGCGGTGCGCTGCCAGTTCCGCGGGGGCAACCTGGACGAACGACATGATGATGACCAGATTCCCCGGCGAAATCAGATGGGCCGCAGCCCCGTTGATGCCGATGACGCCGGACCCGGGTGTCCCGGTGATGGCATAGGTGACCAGTCGAGCGCCAGTGGTGATGTCGACGATGTGGACCTGTTCGCCCTCCACGATGTCGGCGCTCGCCATCAGCTCGGCGTCGATGGTCACGGATCCGACATAGTGCAGATCCGCCTGGGTCACCGTCGCCCGATGAATCTTGCCTCCGAGCACTGTCCGCTGCATCCTCGCCTTTCCCACCCGTTCGTTGACGACGTCACGGCCGATTGGCAGCCGGCGTCCAGCCCTTACTAAGGAGAGGCTAACCAACTCATTCTGGATCGCAAGACCTACCCCGGGGTGGAACATGACCGCTGCCGCATTCAGATGAGTTGGGAGGCAGCATTTCCCGTCGACAATGCGCCGCTCGCCCCGTCGAGGGGACGTCGCAAATACAGGTGAGCCTAAGCTAACATACCGCGTGATATCGCCAAGTGAAGGGATTTTGTGATGCCTCAGTTCCGAAGGTGGCGCAGGGGCTTCGCCGCCACCGCCGCCGTCATCGTCGCGGTCATGCTCGCCGCGGGTGTGCTCACCTCGTGCGGGTCGGCCAAGAACGATGCGCCGGCCGCCGGCGTGACTATCAGCCACAAGTTCGGCGAGACGAAGGTGCCCGCCAACCCCACGCGGGTGGTCACCGTCGGGTGGACCGACCAGGACTTCGTCCTACCGCTCGGCGTGGTCCCGGTCAGCTCCCGCGAGTTCTTCGAGCGCTACAACGACTATCCGTGGGTGCAGAAGGCCACCGCCGGCAAGGGCGTGCCGACCTGGGGCGGGTCGGACTCGATCGACTTCGAGGCGATCGCGGCCCAGAAACCCGATCTGATTCTGGCCATCTACGAATCGATCGACAAGCCGACCTACGACCGGCTCTCCAGCATCGCGCCCACCGTCGTTCAGTCCGCCGACTACGCCGACGAGGAAACCCCCTGGAACGTGCAATTGTTGACCACCGGTAAGGCGCTCGGGAAAGAGTCCCAGGCCAAGGAACTCGTCGACAAGGTGCAGGGCCGGATCGACGAGGCCCGCAAGGCGCACCCCGAGTTCGAGGGCAAGACGCTAGTGGTCGACTTCGGTCCGGAGAACGGCGGCCATTATCTGTTGCCCGCCAAGGACCCCCGCCGGTCGCTGTTCACCGCGCTGGGTTTCAAGACCCAGGATGTCGACGGTGACGTCAGCGAGGAGCGGCTGGATCTGCTCGACCGCGACGTGTTGTTCGTCAACGGCGCCACCAAGGAGCAGATGTTGGCGTCCCCGGCGTTCGCGCGGCTGGGTGTCGTGCGCGACGACCGCACCCTCTACACCAGCTTCGATTCCAACCTCAGCGGGGCGCTGACCTACAGCGGTCCCGACGCGATGTTGTACGCGCTCGACGTGCTGACCCCTCAGCTCGCGAACGCGCTCAACGGCCGTCCGGTCGCCGACCTGGCCAACGCCTGAACCCTGCTCGATACCCAGCTCGAAAACACCGATGCCCGCCGGATCTCCGGCGGGCATCGGTGTTTGCGTATCTAGGTATCCCGGCGTGCCAGCTCGGCGGCGATCAGTGGGCCGAGCCGCTCCAGGACGGTGGCGTCCATCAGTGCTGAGTGCCTGCAGTCCAGTTCCACCACCCGAAGCTCGCCACCGACGTGCTCGGGCCAGCCGTGCGAGGCGACGCCACGCAGATCCATCTCCAGCACCGTGGCGTCGACGAAGAAGACGTCACCGTCGTAACGGCCGTAGTCGGCGCGTGAGGTGAATCGCTCGGCGGCGACGTAGTTCTCGATGACGTGCCCGATCTGGGTGTCGTCGAGCACGGCGATGGCATCGCCGCTGGAGCGCACCAGGTGAACCGCGTCGGGCACCGTCAGCACGGCGTCCGGCTCGACCGGGAAACCCATCTCGCGCAGCAGACGTCCCAGCATCGCCGTCGCGTCGAACGGCTCCGGTGCGGCGTCGTCGGTCCGCGCATCCAGCATTCCGACGAACGTGACCTCTCGGCCCCGCCGGGTCAACTCCCGTGCGACGAGTAGTGCCATCGACCCGCCGAACGACCAGCCGAGAAGCCGAACCGGACCGTCCGGGGCCACCGCGGCCACTGCGTCGGCGTACTCCCGGGCCAGCTCGTCGATGGTGTCCGGTAGCCGCCCGGTGGAGAACAGCGGCGACTGCAGCCCGTACAGCGGGATCTCCTCGGGCAGATACGGTTTCAGCCCGGCGAACTGCCAGCTGAGCCCGCCCGCGGGGTGCAGGCAGAACAGCGGTGGCTGCGTGCCCGACGCCCGCAGCGCCAGGACCGGAGCCAAACTGTTCGCGCTCAGGTTCCCGGTGAGCAGTGCGGCGACGTCGGCGACGCTGGGTGCGGCCATCAGCTCGGCCACCCCGACGTCGACGCCGAACTCGCGCCGGATCGCCGCGGCCAGCCGCATCAGGAGCAGAGAGTGCCCACCCAGGGCGAAGAAGTCGGCGTCGACCGTCGCGACCGGGACCCCGAGCACCTCGCCGAACAGCTCACACAGCCGGGCCTGCTCGGGTGTGGACGGCGCCTGGCCGGTCTGTGTGCCGAACTCCGGTTCGGGAAGGGCGTTTCGATCGAGCTTGCCGCTGGGCGTCAGTGGGAACGCCTCGACGGTGACGAACGCCGAAGGCACCATGTGCGCCGGCAACATCGAAGTGGCGTGCGCCCTGATCGACCGGTCGTCCGGCGCGCCGGTCGGCAGGTAGTAGGCCACCAGGCGATCGCCGCGCACGACGACGCGCGCGGACAACACGGCGGCGTGCGCGGCCAGCACCGATTCGATCTCGCCGGGTTCGATGCGTACCCCGCGCAGCTTGATCTGTTCGTCGCTGCGGCCCAGGTACTCCAGGTCGCCGCCGGCACGCCTGCGCACCACGTCGCCGGTCCGGTACATGCGCTGACCGGTGTCGAAGGGGCTGGCCACGAAGCGGTCCGCGGTCATGGCGTGTCGGCCCAGGTAGCCATCCGCCAATTGCACGCCCGCCAAATACAATTCGCCGGGTGTACCGGCTGGCACCGGTTCGAGGTAGCCGTCGAGCACGTAGGCACGCACGTTCCAGCCCGGCGTCCCGAGAGCGGGCGGACCGCCGTCGAAGGTCCAGCCGAGCACGTCCACCGCCGCCTCGGTGGGGCCGTACAGATTGTGCAGCGGCACGTCGAGGACATCGGCGAAGCGGCGGGCCAACTCCCAGCTGAGCGCTTCACCGCCCACCGTCACCCGGGTCAGCGACCGGCACCCGGCCGAACGGGGCTCCTCGAGGAACATCTCGAGCATCGACGGCACGAAGTCCACCGCGGTGACGGATTGCGCGACAATCGTTTCGGCGAGGTACGCGGGGTCGCGGTGCCCACCGGGGCGGGCCATCACCAGCGTCGCCCCGACACTGAGCGGCCAGAACACCTCCCAGACCGAGGTGTCGAAGCTGATCGGCGTCTTCACCAGCATCCGGTCGCCGCCGTCCAGCGGGTAGGCGTGCTGCAACCAGGCGACGCGGTTGGTGATCGCGGCATGGGACACCGCGACACCCTTGGGCCGTCCGGTGGAGCCCGAGGTGTAGAGCACATAGGCCCACGCCGAGGGATGCACCGGGGCGAGCGTGCCGGGCGGCTGGTCGCGGCGCGCCGCGCGGACCGTGGCCGCGTCGTCGACGATCGCCACCGGTGCGGCGTCGTCGATCATGTACTGCAGTCGATCCGGCGGGTAATCGGTATCGAGCGCAAGGAACGCCGAACCCGTCTTCGCGACGGCCAGCAGGGTGACGATCTGCTCCACCGAACGCGGCAGCCGCACGCCCACCGCACTGCCCGCACCGGCACCCGCCTCGATCAGCCTGGCGGCCAGCCGATCCGACCAGTCATCGAGCTCGGCGTAGGACAGCTCGCCGTCGTCGGCTTTGACGGCGAGCGCCTCGGGTGTGCGCCGCGCTTGGCGGGTCACCAGTGCGGCCAGCGGCAGACGGTCAAGATCGTGGCCGGTGTCGTTGGCGGCGTAGACGAGTAGGTCGCGTTCGTCGTCGTCGAGCACGCTGATGGCGCTGATCGGCGCCGTGGTCTCGGTGACGGCCCGGCCCAGCAGGGTGACGAGTCGGTGGGCGAGGACACGCACCGTGGCCTCGTCGAAGAGATCCGCGCTGTATTCGGCCATGATGACCGCGTCGTCACCGTCGATGAGGGTGAAACCCAGGTCGAACATGGCTGCCGTCACCGGCGGTTCGTGCCAGCGGGTGGGCAGCCCGAGCATGGCGGCGGGCTCGCCCTCACGCCGGTGATAGCCCAGGAAGACGTTGAACAGCGGGTTGCGGCCCGGTACCCGAGGCGGGTTGAGGTCTTCGACCAGCTGCTCGAACGGCAGGTCCTGATGGGCGAACGCCGCGAGGTCACCGGCCCGCACGCGGGCCAGCAGCTCGTCGAAGGTGGGGGTGTCGGCCACGTCGGTGCGCAGCACCACGGTGTTGACGAAGAAGCCGATCACCTCGTTGAGGGCTGCTTCGTCCCGCCCGGCGACCGGTGTGCCGATGACGATGTCGGTGCCTGCACCGAGGCGGTGTAGCAGCACCACCACTGCCGCGTGTACCACCATCAGCATGCTGACGCCCCGGTCGCCGGCCAGATCGCGCAGCGCAGCAAGGGTTTCGGCGGGTAGTTCGACCTGGAGTGTGCCGCCCAACCCGGTGGGCCGGGCCGGCCTGGGACGGTCGATGGGCAGGCTCAGCTCGTCGGGGGCGCCGGCCAGCGTCTCCCGCCAGAACTGCCGCTGCCGGTCGCCGACCTCGGCCAGCACCGCACGCTGCCAGAGGGTGTAGTCCGCGTAGTGGACGTCCAGCGGAGCCAGTGCCGGCGGTATGCCGGCCGCGCGAGCACGATACGCCGCGTTGAGGTCGGTGATCAGCGGTGTGTCCGACCACTCGTCGGTCGCGATGTGGTGCAACAGAACCACGATGGTGTGATCGTCCGGCCCGGTCTGGAACACGCTGACGCGCAGCGGAATCTCGGTGGACAGATCGAAGTGGTGCTCGATCGCGACCGCGACTCGTTCATCGAGATCGGCTGACGCGCACTCGACGACGCCGAGCGGTATCTCGGTGCCCGTGGGCCGGACCTGCTGGTGGAACTCCCCGTCGGCCGCATCGAACACTGTGCGCAGCGACTCGTGCCGGTCGACCACGTCGCCGACGGCCCGACGCAACGCGTCGATGTCGAGGGGCCCGCTGATGCTGAACACCAGTGGATAGTTGTATGCCACCCCGGTTTCGCCGAGTCGGTCCAGGATCAGCAGCCGGGCTTGGGCGGGGGAGGCGGGGATGCGCTGCGGGCGTGCGGCGGCCACCAGCGGCGGACGGGGAGACTCCGCCGGTCGGCCGGCAACGAGGACAGCCAACTCGGCGACGGTGGGCGCGTCGAAGACGTCGCGCAGGGTGATCGCCGCGCCCAGGGCCGAGCGCACCCGGTTGATCAGCCGGATGCTGAGTAGGGAGTGCCCGCCGAGGTCGAAGAAGTCGGCGTCGGCCCCCACCTCGTCGAGGCCGAGCACCTCGGCGAACAACGTGCACAACGTCTCTTCGGTGGCCGTCGCCGGTGCCCTGCTGCCGGTGTCGCGCGGCGTCGTATCCAGGTCGGGCAGGGCTCGCACGTCGAGTTTCCCGTTGTCGGTCAACGGCAGCTCGCCGACCTCGGCGATGGCCGAGGGCACCATGTAGGCAGGCAGTGTCTGCTTGAGGTACTGGCGCAGCTCGGTGGTGATGTCGACTCCGGTGTCTGCGCTGTCGCTGGTGACGACGTAGCCGATCAATCGATGTGAACCGGATGTGTTCGGGTCGGGCCGCGCGACGACGGCGGCATGCCGCACTCGTGGATGCGCGGCCAGCGCGCTTTCCACATCGCCGGGTTCGACGCGGTAGCCGCGGATCTTGACCTGATGGTCGCTGCGGCCGAGGAACTCGAAGTTGCCGTCGGCTCGGCGCAGCACGACGTCGCCGGTGCGGTACATCCGCCCGGGTGCGAACGGATCGGCGACGAAACGCTCGGCGCTCAGGCCGGGCCGGTTGAGGTAGCCGCGAGCCAGTCCGGCGCCGGCGATGTACAGCTCACCGGGTCTTCCGTCCGGCACCGGCCGCAACCACGGGTCCAGCACATGGGCGCGGGTGTTCCAGATCGGTTGCCCGACCGTCGGTGTCGCGCTGTCGTCGGTGCCGCCCCCGAGAGTGTTGATCGTGTACTCGGTGGGGCCGTAGAGGTTGTAGCCGTAGCTCGTATCGCTGTTGCGCAATTCCTCCCACACCGCCGCCGAGACCGCCTCACCGCCGAGCAGCACCAACACCGGCGGATGGCCCTCGGTGTCGAGCAGACCCTGCTCGAACAACAGCCCGGCGTAGGTGGGGGTCACGTTGACGACGTCGATGCGGTGCCGGTGGCAGTAGGCCACCAGTGCGGTGGCGTCGCGGCGCAGTTCCTCGTCGCAGATGTGCACCTCGTGGCCTTCGATGAGCCACAGCAGTTCCTCCCATGACATGTCGAAGGAGAACGACACCGTATGCGCGATCCGCAGCCTGCGTCCGCCCGCCTTGGCGATGGCCGGCGCAAAGATCGCCTCGCGGTGGTTGAGATGCATGTTGGTCAGGCCGCGGTGGGCAGTGACGACGCCCTTCGGCTTGCCTGTCGACCCGGAGGTGTAGATCAAGTAGGCAGGGTCATCGGGGTGTGGCACTGCCGGAGCCCAGTCAGGCTGTGGTGCAGGCAATTCCGAATCCTCGCCGAGGATCTCGACGTCGCACGATCCGGCCAGGGCGGCGATCCGGTCGGCGGTCGCCGGTGTGGTCAGCACGCACGCCGGCCCTGCGTCGTCGAGCATGATCGCCAGTCGCTCGTCGGGATAGTCGAGTTCCAGCGGTAGATACGCAGCACCGGCCCGAAGCACCGCGAACAGTGCCACCACGGTGTCAATGGAGCGCGGAATGGCCAGCGCCACGGTGCATTCGCGGCCGATGCCGCGCTGCTGCAGCGACCAGGCCAGCCGGTCGATCCGGTCGTCGAGCTGGCGGTAGTCCACCCGCTGGTCGCCGCAGACCAGCGCCGTCGCGGCGTCGGTGCGGTGTTCGGCCAGCAGGTCGCAGACGGTGACCGGCGGCACCGGGTGCCGGGTCGCATCGTCCCGCTGTGCGAGGGCGGTCTGCTCACCGGGTAATACCAGTGGCACGGCCACCAGAGTGGCGGTGGGTTGCTCGCCCAGGTGCAGGACGGCCTGGCGGAGCCGGTCCAGCAGTCGCTGGGCGTGCGCGCGCTCGACGACGTCTGGGCGGTACTCCAGCTTGACCCACAGCTGCCGACCCGGGGAGGCCACCCAGGTCAGGGGATAGTGCGACGCGTCGACCGAGTCGTGGCCGACGATTCCGTGTTCGGTCTCCAGGTCGGTGAAGGTGTCGTCGTCCAGGAAGTTCTGCAGCACGTAGAGGCTGTCGAACAGCGGGGCGGCGCTCCCCGCCGCGCGCTGGATGTCGCCCAGACCGAGGTACTCGTGGTCCATCAGCGTGAGCCGGTCGGACTGTACGGTGCGGGCGGTTTCGGCGGCTGTACGCCGCGGGTCCAGCCGTACCCGGGTGGGAACGGTGTTGAGGAACAGCCCGATCACCTCGTCGATGCCGTCCAGCTCGGTGGGGCGGCCGGCGACTGTCGATCCGAAGACCACGTCGGCCGAACCGGTTTCATAGCCCAACACCAGCGCCAGCGCCGTACTGATCAGCGCGTTGAGCGTGACGCCGCTGTCGCGGGCAGCCTGGCGCAGCGCTGTGGTCTGTTCCTCGGTGAGGGTGAAATCGAGCCGCAGCGCCAGGCTCGGTTCGGTGCCGACCGCCGAAGGCACCACCAGGGTCGGTGCCGCCAGCCCGGTCAGCGCTTCGGCCCAGTGCCGCGCCGAGTCCTCGCGGTCCCGCCTGTCGAGCCAGCGCAGGTAATCGTCGAATCCCGCGGCGGGAAGGGGCAGTTCGGCGGCGACGCCGGTCCGGGCAGCGGTGTACTCGCTGAACAACTCCCGTAGCAGGTGCTCGCGCGACCAGCCGTCCAGGAGCAGGAAGTGGTAGCTGAAGATCAGCCGGTCGCCCCGGCCGGTCCGGATCACGGTGAGCCGGGCCAACGGCGGGGAACCGAGGTCGAAGGTGCGCAGCCGGTCGGCTGCGGTGATCTCCCCGACGCGGGTATCCATCTGTGCGGGCGGCAGCCCGCTGAGGTCGACCACCTCCGGCTCGACCGGTGGCGCCAGCGCGATGGCAGCCACCGGCTGCGGCAATTCGTCGGCATGGAAGCCCGAGCGCAGTACCGGGTTTCGGCGCATCACCGCGGTGTAGGCCGTGCGCAGCGCCGCCACGTCGACGGGCTCGGTGAAGTCGAATACGTTCTGCACGATGTAGACAGCGGTCTGGGAATAGCGCGCCTGGAAATACACGCCTTCCTGCAGCGGCGACAACGGCCAGATCGTCTCCACCGGTCCCGGTGCCGCGCCGGTGACCCGGTCGATGTCGCCTTGGTCCAGCGTGACCAACGGCAGGTCCGACGGAGTCAACCCCGGTGCCGCCGTGTCGTCCACGCCGCGGCCCAACTCGTCGAGCACCGCGGCGAAGTGCGTACCCAACTCGGTGGCGGCGCGCGGGCCCAGCCCGTCCTCGGCGTAGGTCAGGATGGCCCGCAGGGCGGGGCCGTCGGGACCGTCCTCGCAGAATACGTTGACTTCCAACAGGTATGGCGTACCCAGATCAGGGTCGGGTGCCACCCGCAGGGCGCCTTCTTCGGGCGCGGTGGACCAGTCGTCGGTGCTGCCCGCAGGCCAGCGGCCCAGATAGTTGAACAGCACCTGCGGGCCGGGTAGCCGGCCCAGTGCCGCCGCGGTGCGCGCATTGCAGTAGCGCAGCTGCCCGTAGCCCAGTCCACCGTCCGGTGCCGCGCGCAGCTGTTCCTTGACATCCTTGAGCGCGTTCACCAGTTCGGTGGCATCCGTGCCCAGCCGCACCGGTGCGATGGTTGTGAACCATCCGACGGTGCGGGACAGGTCGACGTCCTCGCCCCAGCGGTCGCGGCCGTGCCGCTCGAGGTCGATGGCAAGGGGGGCCGCCGGATCACCGTGCCCCGCCGCCCGCCACCGTGCCACCGCCACGTACAGCGCGGTGAGCAGGGTTTCGGTGACGTCGGCGTTGGCCGACGCCGGGACACTGGTCAGCAACGGCAACGTCTGCGCCGGCGTCAGCCGGACTTCGTGCTCGCGTGTTGCGCCCACCGTGAGCCCGATGGTGTCGGCTTGCGGATCCAGTTCCGCGCCGGGCGCCAACGTCGTGGTCCAGTGCTCGAACTCGGGCAATCGTGCTGTGCTCTGGGCTTGCTCGTTGACCAGCCGGGCATGGGCGCGAATCGACGTGCCCACGGCGGGCAGCCGGGCCCCGGCGTGAGCCGCGCGCAGGTCTTCGAGCAGGGTCGACCACGACACGGCATCGACGGCCAGATGGTGGATCACCAGCAGGAGACGACCCTGCCGATCCGCACCGCGGTCGAACCACACCGCCTGCGCGACGACCCCCGTGTCGGGGTCCAGCCGCCCGGCAGCGGCATCGGATTCGACGCCGATGGCCTCGGAGAACGCGTCCTCGCTCAGCTCGGCGGCGGCCACGCGGTGCAGCGGCAGTACTGCATCGGCGGTTACTTCCAGTGACCACAGCATCGGCGCGGGACGCTGCAGGCGCAACCGCAGCGCATCGTGGCGCGCGGCCACGGCGTCCAGCGCGGACCGAAGCTCGCTCTCGGTCAAGCCGGCGGGCGTCAGCAGCAGCTCGGCCTGGTTCAGCCGGGAGATCGAGCCGCCCAGCTCGGCGAGCCGCTGGACGATCGGGGTCAGCATCACTTCCCCCAGATCCGGTCCGGTGTCCGCCGCGTCGAGCGGGTCCGCGGCACCGCCGCCGGCTGCCTGCGCCAATGCGGCCGGGGTTCGGCAGGTGAACACCTGCTGCGGTGTGATCCGCAGCCCCTCCCGCCGGGCGCGGTTGACCAACTGGATCGCGATGATGCTGTCGCCGCCGACGGCGAAGAAGTCGTCGTCGACACCGACCGCCGCGCTGAGGATTTCGCTGCACAGAGCGGCGATCAGTTCGGCGCCCGCCGTCCCGGCGGCATGCCGGCTCGGGACGCTCTCAGCCGGAGCTGGCAGGCCGGCCCGGTCGAGTTTGCCGTTGACGGTCAGCGGAAGCGTAGCGAGGGTGACGAAGGCCGACGGCACCATGTAGTCGGGCAGGCGTCGGGCCAGTTCCGCGCGTACCTGTGCCAGGTCGGAGCCACCGGGGCCGACCAGGTAGCCGACCAGGCGGGCGCGCCCGTTCTGGTCGGTGTGCACGGCAGCGGCCGCGTTGTCCACACCGGCCAGCGCGGCGAGCGCCGACTCGACCTCGCCGAGTTCGATGCGGTAGCCCCGCACCTTGACCTGGTGGTCGGAGCGACCTAGGTAGACCAGCTCGCCGTCCTCGCCCCACATCGCCGTGTCGCCGCTGCGATAGAGCCGCTCACCGCCGGCATCGAACGGGTTGGCCACGAACCGGCTGGCGGTCAGCGCGGCCCTGCCGAGGTAGCCGCGGGCGACCTGCCCACCGGAAACGTACATCTCACCGACCACGCCGGTCGGCACCGGTCGCAGGTGGCGATCCAGCAGGTGGATAGCCAGGCCGGGGAGGGCGCCGCCGATCACGCTGACATCGCGGTCGGCGTCGGCCGCCGTCAACGGACGGTAGGAGACGTGCACGCAGGTCTCGGTGATCCCGTACATGTTGACCAGTCGCGGTGCGTCGGGCGCGTGGTTGTCATACCAGCCAGCCAGCCGGCTGGTGTCTAGCGCCTCGCCGCCGAAAACGAGGTACCGCAGCGACAATCGCGGCCGCAGCCGCCGGTCTGCCTCGATCAGTGGGTAGAAGGCCGACGGCGTCTGGTTGAGCACGGTGACGTGTTCGTCGCCGAGCAACCGGACGAATCGGTCGGGATCGCGCGCGACCTCCTGGTCGACGAGCACGAGCCGGCCGCCGTGCAGCAGCGCACCCCACAGCTCCCACACCGAGAAGTCGAACGCGGCCGAGTGGAACATCGTCCACACGTCGGTCGAGGAGAAGTCGAAGTGCTCGGCGGCACCGTCGAACAACGCGGCGACGTTGCGATGGGTGACGGCCACCCCCTTCGGAACACCCGTCGATCCGGACGTGTAGATGACGTACGCGGCGTCGTCGGCGTCGACCCGCACTGGCGGCAGCGCACCGGCGGGCCGGGCAGCCGCCTCGCCGACGACTACGATCGGAGCGCTCGCCGCGACGCGGTCGGCCCGGTCGGTGAGTACGCACATCGGGGCGGCGTCGTCGAGAATGTGTCGCAAACGGGCTGGGGGAGAGTCGATGTCGAGCGGAACATAGGTGCCGCCGGCTTTGACGACCGCCAGCAGCCCGACGATGAGGTCGAGTGATCTCGGCAACGCCACCGCAACCGGTGATTCCGGCCCCACCCCCAGCTCGATCAGCGTCGTGGCAACTGCCGACGCCCGTTCGTCGAGCTGGGCGTAGCTGAGCTGATCCGAACCGTGGCTGACCGCCACGGCGTCCGGTGCGCGGCGCACCGCGTCGTCGAACGCGTCGCGCAGCGTGCGGTCCGGGCCACGCCGCGAGGCGGTTTGGCCCCCGAGTCGACGTTCGGCACCGGTGCGAAGATCCAGCGCCGCGACCGCCTGGTCGGGGCGTTCGACGAAGGTGCCCAGTACTGTCTCGACCCGTTCGGCGAAGCGTTCGGCCTGCGCCGCGGTAACCCTGGCGGTGTCGTACTTGATCTCCACGGTCAGCCTCTCGTCGAGGTAGGCGACGAACGCCACCGGATAATGCGGTGCGTCGGTGCCGGTGAATCCGTTGTAGCGCAGTGCATCCGGTGCCAGGTCGGCATCGGAGGCGGCGGCCGGGAAGTTTTCGACGACGACCATGGTGTCGAAGAACTCCCGCACGCCGGCCAGCCGGGCCAGTTCGCGCAAGCCCACATGCTGCGCGTCGAGCAGGCCGGTCTGGACGTCCTGCAGGTCAGCCAGCACCGATTCGAGCGAGTCGTCGGGACGCCAGGACATGGGCACCGGGATGGTGTTGATCAGCAGGCCGACCAGTGACTCGGTGCCGGCCAGGGTGCCGCCGCGCCCGGACACAGTGGAGCCGAGCACCACTCGGTCGCGATCGGTCAGCGTGCCGAGGAGCAGGCCCCACGCGCCGTGCAGGACGGTGCTGAGCGTGAGCCCGCGCTCGCGGGCACGGGTGCCGAGTGCGTCGGTCAGTTCGGCGGACAGCCGCCGGACGACGCTGCGGTGCTCGCCGACCGTGGTGGCGTCGGGGAACAGGACGGTCGGCGCGGCGTCGGCCAGGGCGAGTGACCAGGCTTGGCGGACGCTGTCATGGTCTGCGCCGGTCAGCGCTTCGATGTGGTCGCGCAGCCGCACCGGGGCCGGTGCCGGTGCCGGCCCGGCGCCGACGGCGGCGTTGTAGGACGCGACGATGTCACCGAAGATCACCGGATACGACCAGCCGTCGGCGACGATGTGGTGCAGTGTCTGGATCAGCCGGTGTTCGCCGTCGCTCGCCGACATCAGGGTGTAGCGGACCAGGGGCGGTTGCGCCAGATCGAACGGTTTGGCCAGTTCCGCCGCGGCGATGGCGTCCCACTGCGCCGGCTCGGCGTCGATGGCGCGGAACTCTACGGGGACCTCGCAGAAGACGACCTGAGCCAGGCGCCCGTCGCCCAGCTCCCGGAAGGCCGCCCGCAGCGCCTGGTGCCGGTGCAGGACGGACTCGACGGCGCCGCGCAGGCTCTCGGGGTCGACCGGTCCGGTCAGCTCCGCGATCTGCTGCACCCGGTAGGTGTCGGTGCCCTCGCCGAACGCGCTGTGGAAGTACATCCCCTCCTGCAACGGGAGCAGGGGCAGCACTTCCTCGATCGGCCCGGCCTGCTCCCAGTCGTCGATGTCGTTCTGCGTCACGGTGATCAGCGGGAAATCCGACGGGGTGTGCCCACTCAGCGCGGTGCATCGGGTGAGCGCGGTCAGGGCGTCGGCCCACAGCCGGGCCAGTTGGTGCATATCGGCCGCGTCGAGCAGGCCGCCGGGCCAGGACAGCGTGGCGGTGAGCACCGCGCCATCCGGCCGGTCCTCGGCCAGTGCATTGATCTCCAGTGCCACAGCAGGATTGGTGGGGTCGACGCCTTCGCGCAGGGCGCCGCCGTCTCCCACAGCCTCCCAGTCGCGTCCGCTACCACCGCTGAATCGACCCAGATAGTTGAACAGGATCTGCGGCGCGGACCCGTGTAGCGGTGAGTCCGCGGCCAGGTGGCGCAGCACCCCGTAGCCCAGGCCCGCGTTGGGCACACCGCGCAGCTGCTCCTTGACCGATTTCACCGCGCCGGCCAGAGCCGGCCCCGCGGCAAGCACGTCGTCCCAGTCGACGAGGCCCGGATCGACTCGCACCGGATAGATCGCGGTGAACCAGCCGACGGTGCGGGACAGATCCAACTGCCCGGCCACCACGTCGGTCTCCCGGCCGTGGCCCTCCAGGTTCACCACCGCGGCGGTGTCGCCGGTGTGTCCGCGATCAGCCCGCCAGCGCGCCAGCGCGAGCGCCAGGGTGCTCAGCAGCACGTCGTTGACCCCGCCGTGGAAGCCGGCCGGCACCGCCGACAACAGTGCGGCGCTGACCGGGCTGGGCAGCGAGAAACTGTGGCTGACAACGGTGTCCGCGATGTCGACCGCGGGGTCCAGCGCACGCGCCCCGAGGTTCGGATCCGCGGTGGCCAGCACGGCGCTCCAGTAGTCGGCCTCATCGTCGAAACGGGTTCCAGCCAGTGCGGCGGCCCAGGTTCGGAAGGAGGTCGGCACCGCCTCGGCAGTTGCGGGACGGCCCGCGGCGACGTCCTCCCACGCCCGGGCGAGGTCCTCGCTCAGGATGCGCCAGGACACGCCGTCGATGACCAGGTGGTGGATCACCAGCAACAGCTGACCCGCCTCGCCGGGGACCTCGTGCCACACCGCGCGGAGCATGACGCCGGCGGCGGGATCGAGCTGGGCGGCGGCAGCTGCGGCCGCTGCGGCGACGTCCGGTGCCGCCAGTGGACCGGGTTCCACGCTCAGCGCGGCGCGGGCTTCCTCCTCGGCCGGTGGCACGGTCAACGTCCAGCCGGTGCCGGTGCCGGTGAGGCGGGCCCGCAGCATGCCGTGAGCGGCGAGCATCGTGTCGAGCACCGCCTGCAGTTGTGTCCGGTTCATCCCGGTCGGTGTGCGCAGCACCATCGACTGGTAGAAGCCGCTCAGCGGTGTGGCCGCATCGGCGGTCTCGGCCAGCATCGGTGTCGGCTCGATGATTCCGATCCCGGGATCGGCGGTGAGCGTCGCCGTCGTCGACTCCGCGGCGGCGGCCAGAGCGGCCACGGTTCGCCGCCGGAAGATGTCGCGCGGGGTGATGCGCAGGCCAGCCTTGCGGGCTCGACCGCACACGGCGATCGAGGAGATGCTGTCTCCGCCGAGGGCGAAGAAGTCGTCGTCGATGCCTACCGAGGCGTCCAGTCCGAGCACCGCGGCGACGATGCCGAGCAACGTGGTCTCCTGCGCCGTGCGCGCCGCTCGGCCCGCCCCGCTGACAGCCGCCACCGGTTCCGGGAGGGCAGCGGTGTCCAGCTTGCCGTTGACCGTCAGCGGCAATTCCTCGACCAGGCCGAAGCGGGTCGGCACCATGTAGGCGGGCAGTCGAGCGGTGAGGTAGTCGCGAAGTCCGGTGATGAGCTCGCCATGATTTGTCGACGGATCGTGGGGGATCACGTAGGCGGCAAGGGTTTTCGCCGGCGGATCGCCCGCGCCAGGCCGGACCACGACGGCGCAGCGGGCCACCGCGTCCGCTTCGGCCAGCACCGATTCGACCTCGCCGAGCTCGACCCGGTACCCGCGGATCTTGACCTGGTCGTCGGCGCGGCCCAGGAAGTCGAGGTTGCCGTTGGCGCGCCGGCGGACCAGGTCACCGGTGCGGTACATCCGGTCGCCCGGCACCTGCGGGTCGGCCACCATCGCCGCGGCGGTCAGGCCCGGCCGGTGATGGTAGCCGCGGGCCAGCCCGACGCCGGCGATGTAGAGCTCCCCGACGGCGCCGTCTGGGACGGGCCGCAGCGCTTGGTCGAGGATGTAGGCCCTCGTGTTCCAGATGGGTTGACCGACAGTCGGAGTCGCGCTGTCTGCGGTGCCACCGCCCAGGGTGTTGATGGTGTACTCGGTGGGCCCGTACAGGTTGTAGCCGGCGCAGTCCGGCTGGTCGCGCAGCCGCGACCACACGTGCTCGCTGACCGCCTCGCCGCCCAGCAGCACCAGGGCCGGGACATGACCGGTGTCCGCGCGGTCGGTAGAAGGCGGGCCGGCATCGAGCAGCCCGGCGTCCAGCAGGTGATGAGCGTAGGTCGGGGTGACGTTGACGACGTCGACGCCGTGTTCGTGGCAGTACGCCACCAGTGCCGGGGCGTCACGGCGCAACTCCTCGTCGCAGACGTGCACGGTGTGGCCCTCGATCAGCCAGAACAGCTCTTCCCATGACATGTCGAAGGAGAACGACACGGTATGGGCGATGTTCAGGCGGTCGCGACCGCTCGCAGCGGCCCGCGCGACCGTCGGCGCGAAGATGGCCTCGCGGTGGTTGTAGAACATGTTGGTCAGCCCGGCGTATCCGGTGAGCACACCCTTGGGGCGCCCGGTGGACCCGGAGGTGTAGATCAGGTAGGCCGGGTGCTGCAGTCGCCGGTCGCCGGTGAAGTCGGCGAGTTCGGCGGCGGTCAGCGGATGCGATTCGGTCGCCGCGACGGCCGGGTCGTCGACGGTGAGCACGTTCGCACCGGTACGGCGCGCGCAGTCGCTCAGTTCGGCAGCGAGGATACCGTCGACGCTGTCGGTGGTGAGCAGCAGCACCGGATGCGCGTCGTCGATGATCGTGCGCAACCGGTCGATGGGCAGATCGAGTTCCAGCGGCAGGTACGCCGCACCGGTCCGCAGCACCGCGAACAGTGCGATGACCATCTCCGCCGACCGCGGCAGGGCGAGGGCCACAAAGGTTTCCGGCCGTGCTCCGTGCTGGCGCAGGAACCGTGCCAGCTGATTGACCCGCTCGTCGAATTCGCCGAAGCGCAGCCGTTGGTCGCCGAATACCAAGGCGGTGGCCTCCGGGTCGCGGGCCGCGCGCTGGGCCAGCAGCTCGGCGACGGTGACGTCGTCGAGGTGGTGCTCGGTAGCCGACCACCGGCGCTGCAGCTCGGCTCGCCGGTCGGTGCCGATGAGTTCGATGCCACCGACGGCGCCGCCGGGGTCCGCGGCCACCGCCGCGAGGGCCACTAACAGTTGGTCGACCATGTCACGGGCCCGGTCATCGCCGACGACCCGGTACTCGAGCTTCACGGTGAGCTCGCGGCCCGGGGTGAGCACCCAGGTCAGTGGGAAGTGCGTGGTGTCGTGGTAGTTCACGGCGTCGATGCCGTGCGCGGACTCCAGGTCGCTGAAGGTGTCGTCGTCGAGGAAATTCTGCAGGACCAGCAGCGAGTCGAACAGTGCCGCGGCCGAATCGCCCGCCGCGCGCTGGATCTGGCCCAGCCCGAGGTGGTCGTGGCGCATCATCGAGATCCGCTGCTCGTCGATGCCGCGGATCACCGCAGCCGCCGAACGGGCGGGGGACAGGTCCACCCGCACCGGAACGGTGTTGAGGAACAATCCGATCGTCTCGTCGATCCCGATCAGTTCGCCTGGTCGCCCGGCGACGGTGGTGCCCAATACGACGTCGGCGCTGCCGGCCTGGTAGCCGGTGACCATGGCCAGGGCGGTGGTGACCACCGAATTCAACGTCACCCCAAGCTCGTTGGCCCTGCTCTGCAGCTGCTCAGTGAGCGTCGCGGGCACCGTCACCACGATCCGGCCCGGCTCGGTGTCCGCTGCCGCATCGGGCTGGCCGGGCGGTACACCGGTGGCCAGCGTTGGCTCGGCCAGCCCCGCCAGCAGTGCGCGCCAGGCGTCGGTGGCGTCCGCGTCGCCGACGGCATCCAGCCAGTTCAGGTAACCGAGCACCACGTCGGGGCGCGGCTGTACGGCTCCGGTGCGACCGCCGGAGCCGTACAGCGAGAAGAGCTCTCGCAGCACCAGTTCGCGCGACCAGCCGTCGAACAACAGGAAGTGATAGGTGAACAACAGCCGGTCTCGGCCGTCGGGCAAGCGCAGCAAGGTCAGCCGCAGCAGCGGCGGCGCGGCGACGTCGAACGGGCGGGTGCGGTCGGCGTCGGCGACGGCCGCAGCGGCGGTGCCGGCATCGGGGTCGCCGGACAGGTCGACGACATCGATGTCGCCGGGCACGGCGGCCGCGACCACCTGCACCAGCGCGGTGGCGTCGTCGTCCTCGACAGTGCGGAAGCCCACCCGCAGCTGCGGGTGCCGGCGCAGTAGTGCGGTGAACGCCTGACGCATGGCATCGGCGTCGATGCGGCGATCGAAGTCGAAGGTGTTCTGGGCGATGTAGGTGGCGCCGGCCGCGTCCAGGGTGCTCTGGTAGTAGACGCCCTGCTGCAGCGGTGACATCGCCCAGATGTCCTCGATCTCGGTGCCGGCGTTCAGGCCGACCCGTTCGATGGCGGCGGCGGACAGCCGGACGGTGCCGTACCGGTCGGTCGCGCGGACCGTGGGTATGGCCGAGGAGGTCTGCAGCAGCTCGGCAAGGGCGATGGCGGTCCGCCGGCGGAACACGTCCTCGCCTCTGATGACGTGCCCGGCGCGGGCCAGCCGGCTGGTCAGCCGGATCGCGGCGATGCTGTCGCCGCCGGCGGCGAAGAAGTCGGTGTCGGCGCCGATGGTGTCGCGGCCGAGGACGCCGGCCATGACCTCGACGATCAGACGTTGGTGATCGTCGGCCGGGGCAAGAGGTTCGGTCGGGTCGGTGTCGGCGGGTGCGGCGTAGGTGCGCAGCGCGGTCTTGTCGCGCTTGCCGTTCGGCAGCAGCGGAATCGCGTCGACGACGGTGATACGGCTCGGCATCAGGTGACGTGGCAGGCGGTCGCCGAGCCAGTCCAGCAGCTCGTCCGGGTCGCCGGATACGGCGACCACGAATGCGCTCAGGGTGGCCCCGTCGGCGACGACTGCGGCCTCGCGGACACCCGTGTACGCGGTCAACGCCGCCTCGACCTCGCCGGGTTCCACCCGATGGCCGTTGATCTTCAGCTGGTCGTCGGCGCGGCCGGCGAACACCACCCGGCCGTCGGGGAGCCGGGCCCCGAGGTCGCCGGTCCGGTACATCCGCTGGCCACCGGGAGCGGCGACGAACGCCGCCGCGGTCTGGGCTGGTCGGTGCAGGTAGCCCTGGGCCAGCTGCACGCCGCCGACGTAGATCGCACCGATCGCCCCGACGGGCATATCACCGAGCGCCCCGTCCAGGATCCGGATGTCGGCACCGGGCACTGCCGTTCCCAATGTCGTCGTCCCGGAGTCCTGTTCGCCAGTCAGAACGTCACCGGCGACCTCCGAGGAGCCGTAGGAGTTGACGATCGTCGCCTTGGGGCACGTCGCGCGCAGTGCGGCGACCTGCGCGGCCTCCAGCGGTTCACCGCTGAGGATCCAGCGCCGCACCCCGGCTAGCTCGCCGGGGTGCTCCTCGGCGAGCGCGGTGGCCAGCGACGGCACGGCCAGCACCTGGCCGACTGCATGGTCGGCAATCAGGCCGGCCAACTCGCGGCCGTCGCGGGCGGCGGTGTCGTCGGCTAGTACGACGCAGGCACCGGCCGCCAGCCCGGCAAGCAGCTCGGTGGTGCCGTCGACGAAGGACAGCGAGCTCTTGGCCAGCCGGACCGGTGCCGGCCAGTCGGTGACCGCCCACGCCAGCCGATTGGCCAGTGCACCATGGGTTCCCACCACGGCCTTCGGTTCGCCGGTGGATCCGGAGGTGTACAGCACCGACACCGCGTCGAGCGGTTCCACCTCGACGCGGTCGAAACTCGCGGCCCCGGCAGTGGTGCCGGCCTGCACGACGGCGGTGCCGTCGGGCACGGCACCCGCCACGGCGGCCGCGCCGACGGCGTCGATGAGGATCGCGCGCGGCCGGGCGTGACCGAGCATGAACTCGATCCGGGCCCGGGGGTAGGTCGGGTCGACGGGCAGATAGGCGGCGCCCGCCGAGATGATCGCCCACATGGCGGCTACCAGGTCCGCCGACCGTGCCATCGCCACTGCGACGACGTCACCGCGGCCAACTCCGGAAGCAGCCAGGGATTGCGCGAATTCCGCGGCACGGGAGTCGAGTTCGCCATATGTGAACCGCTGCTGTCCGGCGACCAGCGCGGTCTGGTCGCAGTGGGCCGCGAACGCCTCGGCGAGCAGGTCGGAGACGGTGCGCAGCCCCGGCATGACAGCGGGGACGGGGGCGGTGGCCAGTGCGAGCCTGCCGCACGGCGCGGACGGGTCGGCGGCCAGCGCGGCCAGGACATCGGCGAGCGCGGCGGCGACGGTGTCGGCGAACACGTCGGACACCTGCGCGCGGTCGTTGGTCACGGTGACGCTGACCCGGTCGTGGACAGCCACCATCACGGTCAGCGCGTAATGCGGAGCCTCGACGACCTCAACCTCACCGAGCGCCAGATCGCCGTCCGAATGCTGTGTGGCGCCCAGGTTCTCGATGACCACCAGGGAATCGAACAGCGGATCGACGCCGGCGATGCGGTGTGCCTCGGGAAGCGGGAGGTGATGGTGGTCCATCACCGCCGCTTCGGCCGCGGCGAGTCGTCCGGCGACCGCCACCCCACTCTCGTCGGCCGACCACCGCACCCGCACCGGGACGGTGTTGACGAGCAGACCCACCATGGTGTCGACGCCCCGGACATCTCCATCGCGTCCGGAGACCACGGTCCCGAACTGCACGTCCTCGCTACCGGTCAGCCGTCCGAGGGTGAGCCCCCAGGCGGTGTGCAGCAGGGTGCCGACGGTCACCGAGGCCCGTGCGGACGCGGCCGCCAGTGCGCCGCGGCTACCGAGTGCTACGGTGCGGCGCCCGAATCCGATTGCCGTCAAGCCGGTTCCGTCGACGGCGCTGATGCGCGTCGGGCTGTCGATGCCGGCCAGGACCGGCTCCCACGCGGCCCGATCTGCCTCGGCGTCACGGCTACCGAGCCACTCGACGAAGTCGGCGAATTGCGCTGCGGGACCGTCGAAGTCAGCCCCACGATACGCCGTCAGCAGGTCATCGAAGACGACCGGCACCGACCACCCGTCGGCGACGATGTGGTGCACGGTCTGGATCATGGTGTGCCGGTCGGTGCCACGGCGCACCAGCGTGTAACGGGTCAACGGTGGACACGCCAGATCGAAACGCCGGCTCCGGTCCCGCTCGGCCAGGTGCGCGACCAGCGCCGCGCCGTCCTGATCGCTGCTGTCGGGGTCGGTGTACTCGAAGTCGGGCGCCACGCCGGTGGTGTGGACCGCGACCGGCGTGCCGTCGGCCAGCGTGGTGAACGCCGAGGACAGTGCCCGATGGCGCGCGGCGACCGTCGCGGTGGCGCGTCGGAACCGCTCAACGTCCAGCGGCCCACTGATGTCGACGATTTGTTGCACCACATAGGGATCGTGATGGCGGCTGAACGTGGAGTGGAAGTAGATGCCCTGCTGTGTCGGGGTCAGCGGCAGCACGTCGGACAACTGCGGATAGCCCGATTCCAAGCGGGCGACATCGTCGGCGGTCAGCGCCAGGTGCGCGAAGTCTGACGGCGAGTGCCCGCCCACCCCGTCGGTGGTGGCGATCGCGGTCAGCAGGTCGACCCAGTGTTGTGCCAGTGCACATACCTCGGCCCGCTCGGCGGCGGCGGCCGGCCAGCTGAAAGTGGCGCGCAGCACCGTGCCGTCTTCGCCGCCGACGGCCTCGGCATTGACCTCCAGCAGCCGGGGCAGCGGCATCGCGGGATCGCGGTCCTCCAGCACGGTGTGATCGTCGGTGAACGACCAGTCGCCGCGTCCGGTGTCGAAGCGTCCGAGGTAGTTGAACAGCACCTGCGGGCGGCTGACCAGCGTCTCGTCGCCACGCAGGTAACGCAACGCGCCGTAGCCCAGCCCGTGTGAGGGCACCGAGCGCAGCTGGTCCTTGATCGAGGACACTGCGGCGCCGAGGGCGCGGCCGCCGGTCAGCGCTGCGCGCCAGTCGAATCCGTCGTCCTTGAGGGCGACGGGGTAGAGGGTGGTGAACCAGCCGACGGTCTCCGACAGATCGAGGTCGCCGACATGCTGGCCTTCGCGACCGTGCCCCTCCATCTCCAGGACGAGTGCCCCGTCGTCGTGGCCGTGCTCGCTGCGCCACTGTTGCAGCGCCAGGTAGAGCGCGGCGACCAGGGCGTCGTTGACGTGTCCGTGAATGCGCTCGGGGATCGTGGACAGGATCGTCTCGGTGACGGCGGCGGGCAGTTCGACGGTCAGCCGCTGCTCGGTGGCCACGACGTCGCGACTGGGGTCGTTGCGCTGGCCGTCCCACAGCGGTTGCCGAGTAGCGCAGACCTGCCGCCAGTGCGGCAGTTCGGCGTCGAAGGCGCCGTCGGCCGCCGTGTCGGTGAGGTGCTGCGCCCAGGTCCGCCAGGAGGTTTCGACCACGGGCAACGTGCCGGAGTGGCCGGCCGCCACGAGTGCGTGCGCCGACGCGATGTCCTCGGCCAGGATCCGCAGGGACACTCCGTCGGTGACGATGTGGTGGGCGACGACGAGCAGGCGGCGGGCACCCGGCAGCCAGCCGAAAGCCACCATGACGCCGCCGGTGGGATCCAGCGTGGCGACCAGCCGGTCACGCACGGTCTCGACATCGTCGTCAGAGCCACCGACGATCACCCGAGGCTCGGGCAGCGTCTGCGGTATCGCCAGCCGTGCCGCGGCGCCGTCGGCGGACGCCCACAGCACGTGGTGGCGGGCAAGGACGGCCCCTAGCACGGATCGCAGCGTTTCCTCGTCGAGGCCTGTCGGGGTGGTCAGCGAAACACCTTGGTAGAAGCCGTGCAGTACCGAGCCGTCCTGGCCGCCGATGTCGTCGAGCCAGCGCAGGATCGGGGTGGCCGCGGCCGGACCGGTCGGATCCAGGGCCGGTACGGGCTCGCTGTGGCCGGACCGGGTCAGCATCGGTGCGAGGGATTCGACGGTGCGGTGGGCGAACATGTCGCGGGGCCGCAGCGAGTAGCCCTGTGCGCGAACCCGGCTGACCACGCGGATCGCGACGATGCTGTCACCACCGAGTGCGAAGAAGTCCTCGTCGACACCTACGGTGTCCAGGTCCAGCGCGTCGGCGAAGGCGCGACACAGCACGCTTTCCCGAGGTGTGCGCGGCGGGGTGGCGCTCCGCGTCACCTGCGGCGCGGGCAGCGCGCGACGGTCGGCTTTGCCGTTGGCGGTCAGGGGAATCCGGTCCAGCGCCATGAACAGCGTCGGCACCATGTAGTCCGGCAGCCGCTCGCGGCACCAGTCGCTGATGTCGGCCTCGGTGGTGGGTGTACCGGGGACGGTGGGTGTACCGGGGACATAGTAGGCGACGAGCTGTTCGGTGCCGCCGTGCCGATAGACGTCGACGACCGCCTGGCGTATCGCGGGGTGGTCGCCCAGCGCCGACTCGATCTCCTCGAGCTCGATGCGGCGCCCGCGGATCTTGACCTGATTGTCGGTGCGGCCCAGGAACTCCAGCGACCCGTCGCTGGTCCAGCGGGCCCGGTCGCCGGTGCGGTACATCCGGGATCCGCTGGGGTCGAAGGGGTTCGCGACGAAGCGCGACGCCGTCAACGACGGCGCGTTGACATAACCGCGGCCCAACAGGAAGCCGGCGGCGTACAACTCGCCGCCGACGCCCGGCGGCACCGGGCGCATGTCGTCGTCGAGCACGTAGAGCTGGGTGTGGGGATTGGGCCGCCCGATGGACGTGGCGATCCGCTCCGCGGTGTCGCGGTAGATCACGTGCGAAACACCGATGGTGGCCTCGGCGGGCCCGTAACCGTGGTAGAGCGTGGTGGACAACTGGCGGCGGAATCGGGCGAACAGGCCCGGGGTGAGAACCTCGCCGCCACACCACACATGGCGGAGGACGGCCAGCGCGCTCGGGGCGCCCTCCGCGACGGCGACCCGGTCCAATTCGAGTAGGGTGTCCAGCATTGAGGAGACCAGGTAGACGAACGTCACCCGCTGCGAGCCGATGAGGCCGAGCAGGTATTCGGGATCTTTCTCGCCGCCCGGGTCGGTGACCACCACCCGGCCGCCGCTGATGAGCGGCAGCAGGATCTCGTTGACCGAGATGTCGAAGGACAGCGGCGCCTTGAACAGTGCGGCGTCTTCCGCGCCGAAGCCCAGGATCTGGTCGCGCTGCCAGGCCAGCCGCTCGGCGATGGCCTCGTGGCGGATCATCGCACCCTTGGGCTTGCCGGTGGAACCCGATGTGAAGATCACATAGGCCAGCTGCCCAGGCGCCACCGCGACGTCCGGGGCGCTGGTGGGCAGCGCGGAATGGCCCCAGGAGCCCAGGTCTATCCGCAATACCTTTGCAGCCCAATCTGACTCGTCGTCGGATGTGACGAGCGCGATGGTCGCGCCCGCGTCGGCCAGCACCTGTTCCCGGCGCAGCGCCGGCCACGCCGGATCCAGCGGCACGAACGCCGCACCGGCCGTCATCGCGGCCAGTACACCCACCACCGTCTCGGCCGAGCGGGGAACACCGACGGCGACGACGGCCTCGGACCGGTTGTCCATGGCGCGGATCGCGTGCGCCAGTTGGTTGACTCGGTCACCGAGTTCCCGGTAGGTCAGCCGTCGTTCGCCGTGCACCACCGCGACGGCATCGGGAGTGGCCGCGCACTGGTCGGCGAACAGCGCGGGCACCGTCGAGGTGGACTCGGGCGTGGAGTGGTTGTTCCACTGCTCGAGGAGTTCGACGAGATCCAGTGAGTCTGTGGTCACGAACGTGTGCAACCTCTCGGTGTCGACATCGAATCTTGTTGGGCGGCCGAGCTGCCGGCCGAGCTACCGGCAGAGATGCCGCCGATACTCAGTTGTGCGCGGCCCAGGCCCGCCACAGGTGGGCGTATCGGCCGTCCGTGGCGATCAACTCGTCATGGGAGCCGCTCTCAAGGATTCGGCCGCCGTCCATGACCACCACGTGGTCAGCGGCGGCCGCCTGAGTGAGTCGGTGCGCCACGATCAGCGTTGTCCGCCCCGCGGTAGCGGCCGCGGCAGCCGCCTCGAGTTCGGCGGCGTGGGCGCTGCCGGCCTCGGCGGTGGCCTCGTCCAGGACGACGACGGCCGGATCGGCCAGGACCAGCCGTGCCATCGCTATGTGCTGGGCCTGGGCGGCGGTCAGGTCGACGCCGTGTTCGCCGACGGCGGTGTCCAGCCCGTCCTCGAGCGCCTCGACCCAGTCGGCGGCGCCGACGGTGCGCAGCGCGGCCCAGATCTGATCGCGGTTGGCTTGCGGAGCGACCAGGCGCAGGTCGTCGATCAGCGGACCGGAGAACACGTGCACCTCCTGGGTGATCGTGGCGACCCAGTGACGCAGCCGGTCACCGGCGATGTGCTCCACGGGGACACCGCCGATCCGGGTCTGGCCTCGGGTCGGTGTCTGCAGCCCGGCGACCACGGCGGCCAGCGTCGTCTTGCCTGCACCGGTGGAACCAACTACGGCACAACGGGTTCCGGCCGGGATCCGCAGCGAGACCTCGTGCAACACCTCCGGCCCGTCACCGTAGGCGAACGACACCCGCTCGATGTCGACGTCGGCGCTGGCGGGTTCGGCGGTCTGCGACCCGCTCAGCGGGCCCGGCGTGGGTATGTCGATGACACCGACCAGCCGAGCCAGGCTGGCGGCCGCCTCCTGCGCCTCGTCGAAGTTGTACATCAGCATGCCGATCGGGTTGAACAGGCGGTGGAACATCAGGGCGGCGGCGGTGACCTCGCCGACCGTGACCGACCCGGAGCGCACCAGCAGGAACCCGGCTACCAATGTTGCTGTCAGGCCGATAAATTCGGCCCGGTTCACCCGACCTACCAGCCGCGTGAACAAGGTGAACACCGTGATCGAGATGTCGCGGGCCCGCGCCGAGGCCCGGTCGATCTCGGCGAGGTGTGTGTCGTGGACCTCGTAGGCCTCGATGGTCCTTGCACCCTGGATGGACTCGACGGTGACCTGCGCGCGGGCGGCGATCGCCAGGCGCTCATCGGCGTACATCGGTGCCGAACGCGGTAGGTACCACCACAGTCCGGCGGCGTAGGCCGGGATCGCCAACGCACCGGCCAGACCCAGGCGCCAGTCCAGGCTGGTCATCCCGGCCAGCGTGACGACGCCGAGGAACACGGCGTTGAGGATTGTCGGCATCACCTGGGATACGGCCTTGGCGACGGTGGCGACGTCGGCACCGACCCGGGACAGCAGGTCGCCACGGCCACTTTCCTCGATGGTGGTGGCGGGCAGGTCGAGTGCTCGTTGCATGACCTGTTCGCGAAGATCGGCGACGGTGTGCGCGCCGAGGCGTGCAATCAGGTAGGACGACAGGCCGGTGCCGAGTCCGCCGATCAGCGCGGTCACTCCGATGACCGTGGCCAGGGCGGTAAGGCTGGCGGCGGGGTCGCCGTCGCGGATCCGGTCGACCAGGGTGCCGAGGAGATAGACCGGGACGGTCGAGGCCGCTGCGGCGGCCAGCCCGACCACCGCCGCGCCGGCCGTGCCACCCCGCCGGCGCAGCAGGTCGGCGCGCAGCCAGCGCGCGGTGCGTGCGGTGCTCGCGACCGGAAGCACCGGCGGCGTGATCGATTCGGTGACCGTCATCGCGTCACCCGCTGCCGGTAGCCGGCGTGGCCGTCCACCAGGTCGCGATGGGTGCCGTCGGCCGCGACGACGCCGCCGTCGATGAGCACGACCCGGTCCGCGGCGGCCAGCAGCGCCGGGCTGTTGGTGACGACGACGGTGGTGCGCCGGGCGGACCGTAGCCTGCGGATGCCGTCGGCGATCGCCTGTTCGGTGACGGCGTCGACTGCCGTTGTCGGGTCGTGCAGCACCAGCACCTCGGGATCGGCGGCCAGCGCCCTGGCCAGCGTCCAGCGCTGCCGCTGTCCACCGGACATGCTGGCGCCGCGCTCGTGGACGGGGTGCGCCAACCCGTCGGGATGCAGCTCGACGACGTCGAGCGCGCAGGACGCCTCCAGCGCATCGCGGATCGCTACGGGATCGGCTCCGGAGATGTCGAGATTGGATTGCAGAGTGCCGCTGAACAAGTCGCTGTGATGTTGCTCGACGAGCAGTGTGGTGCGGCGCCGGCCTGCGGGGATCTCCCCGATGTGCCGACCACCGACCCGGACTTCACCGCCGGCGCGGACCTGACCGGACAACAGGTCGATCAGTGCGCCGGCCTCACGTGGGTCGGAGGTCAGCACGGCGACGAACTCGCCGGGCGCGATGTCCAGGGACAGGCCCTGCAGTGCGCCGTGCGCGGCTTTCTCAACCGTCAGGGTGCCCGGTGTCGCCGGATCGACGGCCGGCAGTTGGTCGTGGCGGTGCGCCGCGTTGAGTACGCCGGCCACCCGGTTGGCCGATGCGCGTGCTTCGGCGACCCAGCTCGGCACGATGGCCAGCAGCGAGAACGGTTCGACGAGGAACTGGGCCAGGCCGATGACGGTGATCAACTCGCCGACCGACACCGTGCCGTGCAGCGCGAAGTAGGCGGCGACCACCGCGACGGCCATCGCGGCCAGCCCGCCGGCAGCGGCCGCGGCGCCCTCGTGGGCGCTCTGGATGCGGGCCGCCCGCAGGGTCGCGCCCAATGACCGGCGGCTGGCGGCACGGTAGCGCGCGGCCGCGTTGCGTTGGGCACCGATGCCCTGCAGGGGGCGATGTCCGCTGATCAGATCCGTGGCCAGCGCGGTGGCGCGGCCGACTTCGGCCTGCTGGTCCTCGACGCGGCGGGCGATGATCGGTGCCGTCGTCTGCAACGCGGCCACCACGACCGGCACACCGATGAGCACCATCAAGCCCAGCGGCACGTCGATGCGCAGCAGCACTGCCCCGCAGGCGATGGTCGCCACCACCGCGCCGGTGACGCGGGGGACGTAGTCGAGCACGTAAGAGGTCTCGTCGGCGTCGGTCGAGGAGATCGACAACAGCTCCCCGGTCTGCAGCTCGGTTCGGATACCCAGCGGGTGCAGGATTCTGGCGCTCAGCTCGACGCGCAGTAGATGAGCTTCGCGGGCGATGGCGAACATCAGCAACCGGGCACCGTAGCGATACACCACGGTGAGTACGACGAACAAGGCGGCGAGCACCCCGATCCAGCCGGCGATCGCGGAGACGCTGCCGGTGCTGACCGCCCGGTCGACGATGATGCCGATCAGTACCGGCACCGAGACCTCGCACAGTTGGTGCAGTGCGATGAGTCCTGAGCCTGGCGCGAGCCAACGCAGGTTGCGGGTGACGGTCCGGCGCAAGACGCCTGGGCCGGTCCACCGCACGCCGGTGGTCACGCCGGTGGTGGTGCTCAAGCTGATGCGGTCACGCCGTCGGCGCGGCTGAGGTGTTCGCGCAGCGAGCGTGGCCGCATGTCGGTCCAGTTCTGGTCGACGTAGTTCAGCGCGGCTTCCCGGTCGGTGCCGTCCGGACCGCCGAACACGACCGTCCACCCCGCGGGGACGGCGGCGAAGGTCGGCCACAGCGAGTGCTGGTCCTCGTCGTTGACGAGGACCAAGAATCGACCGTCTGGGTCATCAAAGGGATTGGTGGACAAGACGTTCCTCCCGTACGTTCGTGTCGCGCATTGCCGGTGGGGTAGACCCACGAATGGCACGTCCGGCATGCTATCAAAGGTAAGGCTAACCATAGTGAGCTACCTAGTGGGCAGGGAGGGTCGACGTGCGCGTCGTGATGTTCGGGTACCAGACGTGGGGGTATCGCACGCTGGCAGCGCTGCTGAAGTCGCGGCACGAGGTCGTTCTGGCGGTGACGCATCCGGTGAGTGATCATGCCTACGAATCGATTTGGGCAGACTCCGTCGAGGACCTCGCCCGTGAGGCCGGTATCGAGGTGTTCCTGGCCAAGCGCCCGACTCCGGAGCTGATCGAGCGGGTGCGAGAGTTGGCACCCGATGTGATGGTGGCCAACAACTGGCGTACCCGCTTGCCGCAGGAACTGTTCGGGATCCCGGCGTATGGCACTGTCAATCTTCACGATTCGCTGTTGCCGCAATTCACCGGGTTCTCTCCGGTGATCTGGTCGCTGATCAGCGGCTCGGAACGCACCGGGCTCACCGCGCACCTGATGGACGCCGAACTGGATACCGGCGACATCCTGGTGCAGCGGTCCGTGGAGATCACCCCGACGAGCACCGGCACCAGCCTGGTGCTGGACACCCTCGACCTGGTGCCGGAGGTGCTGGAGGAGGCGCTGGACGGGCTGGAATTCGGAACAGCGGTCGCCGTGCCGCAGGACCTGAGCCGGCGCACCTTCTTCCACAAGCGTTCCGACCGCGACGGCCTGGTCGACTGGAGTTGGCCGGCTCCGGACATCGAGCGCTTCATCCGTGCCCTGTCCGATCCGTATCCCAACGCCTACACGTATTTCCGTGGTCAACGGCTGCGGCTGATCTCCTCGCACGTCTCGCGCTGCACCTACGGCGGCACGCCGGGGCGGGTGTTCATCGAAGAGGACGGCGGCATGGTCATCGTCGCCGGCGCGCAGGCCTACCGCGGCGAATCTCCGGGGCTGGTGCTCGACGTGGTGCGCACCGAGGATGGGGCAGATCACCACGCGCTGGGCTTCTTCGGCCGCGGCGGAGGGTATCTCACCGCCGCGCCCTGACGTGCGGCGCGGCCCGCGGGATGATCAGCGGGGTCCCGGTCTGCGGGTCGTCGATGATCTGACAGGCCAGCCCGTAGACCGATTCGACCAGCTCCTCGGTGATCACCTCGCCCGGCGGGCCTTGGGCCACAATGCGTCCGCTCTTCATCGCGATGATCTGATCGGCGTAGCGACAGGCGTGATTCAGGTCGTGCAGGACGGCGACCACCGTCCGGTCCTGTTCGCGGTTGAGCCTGGCGAACAGGTCGAGCAACTCCACCTGGTGGGTGATGTCCAGATAGGTGGTGGGTTCGTCGAGCAGCATCAGCGGGGTCTGCTGGGCCAGCAGCATCGCCACCCAGACCCGTTGGCGCTGGCCGCCTGACAGTTCGTCGACCAGCCGGCCGGACAGTTCGGTCACCGCAGTGGCGTGCATGGCCTCGGTGACCGCGTCGTCGTCGTCGCGCGACCACTGCCGCCACACGTTTTGGTGCGGGTATCGGCCGCGGGCGACCAGGTCGGCCACGGTAATGCCTTCCGGTGCCACCGACGACTGCGGCAGCAGGCCCAGCCGGCGTGCCACCTCCTTGGTGTGCAGGGTCGCGATGTCCTCGCCGTCCAGGATGACCTGACCGTTAACGGGTTTGAGCAGCCGAGCCAGTCCGCGTAGCAGCGTGGACTTACCGCACGCGTTGGGGCCGACGATCATCGTCACCCGATGGTCGAGCACCTCGACGGACAGGTCGGTGATCACCGGAGCCCCGTAGCCGATGGAGAGCTTGTGGGTGCGTAACCGGCTGGGAGTCATCGGTTGCCCTTTCGCGCCTGGGTGACGAGCAGATAGACGAGGTAGGCGCCGCCCAGTGATGCGGTGACCGCGCCGACCGGCAACTCGTTGCCGGCGAACAGCTGCTGGGCCAGCACGTCGCTGACCAACAGCAGCAGGGCGCCCATCGCGGCCGACGGCACCAGTGCGACACCGGGACTGGCGGTCAGCCGCCGGGCGATCTGTGGAGCGGCCAGCGCGACGAAGGTGATGGGGCCGGCGGCCGCACAGGCCAGCGCCACCAGACCGACACCGACCACGAGGTAGCCCAGTCGGGTGGGCTCTGGGCGTACCCCCATGGCACCGGCCGCGTCGTCGCCCAACTGCAGTGCCGGCAGCCGCGGTCCCAGCGCGACCAGGGCGACGGTCGCGGCGCCCAGGCACACCGTCATCGGCACCACCTGCTGCCATCCCAGCCCGTTGAGCGTGCCCTGCTGCCACACCGAGGCGGTGACCGCGGTGTGGAAGTCGAGCTTGATCACGATCCACTGGTTGACCGAACTCACCACCGCGCCGACCGCGATGCCGACCACGATCAGCCGGTAACCCGCCACCCCATTGCGATAGGAGAGGCCATAGACCAGCACGGCGGTCGCGAGCCCCCCCACCAGCGCACCGGCGGCCACCAGGTAGTAGCCGCCGCCCAACCCGGCCAGCACCACCAACGCTCCGGTGTAGGCGCCGGAATTGATGCCGATGATGTCGGGGCTGCCCAGCGAATTGCGGGTCAGCGCTTGGAAAATCGCACCCGACACGCCCAGTGCGGCACCGATCAGCAGCGCCATCACCATGCGCGGCATCCGCCACTGCAACACGACGACGCGGTCGAAGGAGGTGTTGACACCGAGCAGCACCCGCAGCACGTCTGCGGGTGCGACGGCGTACCGGCCCAGCCCGACGGCGAGGACGGCGATCACGGCGCAGGCGGCCACCAGCGCTGCGACAACGGCGACCGCGCGCCAGGAGGCTCGCGCGGAGATCGCCCCCAGGCGCACGACGCACTGGCGTCGCCCGAAGTCCGTCGTTGTCACGATCGGTCCGCTCCCTGTCGGCGGATCAGCCAGATCAGCACCGGCGCCCCGAGGAAGGCGGTGACGATGCCGGCCGGCAGCTCGGCGGGGCGGATCACGAGGCGCCCCACGATGTCCGCGGCCAGCAGCAGCGCGGGCCCGACGAGGCAGGCGTAGGCCAGAATCCAGCGCCAGTCCGGTCCGGTGAAGCGGCGCACCGCATGCGGCACCAGCAGACCGACGAAACCGATGGGGCCGGCTCCCGCGGTCGCCGCCCCGGCGAGCAGCGTGACCGCGACGAGGCTCAGCGCCTGCGTGCGGGCAACATTGCCGCCCATGCTGCGGGCCAGGTCCTCACCCAGTGCGGTGACATTCAGCGACCGGCTGACCACCAAGCACAACACCAGACCGACGGCGATGAACGGGGCGACCGCCGCAGCGACGTCCAGTGGGCGCCCGTCGAGTGCACCGGCGTCCCAGAATCGCATGTTGTCGAAGGCCCGCGGATTGCGTAGCCGGATGGCGAACCCGACGCCGTCCATCACCGCACCCACCGCGACCCCGGCAAGAAGCACCCGCACCGGGGTCACCGCGGACCGCCCGGTCATCCCGACCAGATACACCAGGACCATGGCGGCCAGCGCACCGGCGAAGGCGAACCAGATGTAGGTCCAGATGCCGCGCAACCCGAGGAACGCGATCGCGCTTACCACGAAAAGAGCTGCCCCCGAGTTGATTCCGAGGATTTCGGTATCGGCCAGCGGATTGCGCCCCACCGCCTGGATCAGGGTGCCGGACAGGGCCAGGGCGAGGCCGACCAACAATGCCAGCACGGTGCGGGGGATCCGCAGGTCGCGCACGATCCATTGCTCACCCACATCCCGGTAATCGGTGACCGCCTGCCAGACGGTGAGCAACGAGACAGTCTGGGTGCCGATCGCGAGGCTGGCCATGCAGGTCAGGAGCAGCAGTGCGGCCGCCACGATCAGCCCGGTGCTCCGTCGGCGCCGGGTGTGCAGGTGGACGGCCGTGCGCAGTTCCGTCGCCGCCGCCGGTGGCGCGGACACGCTGCTACAGGCCAACTCGTTCGAGGGCGTCGTCGAACTCCTCCGACGCCACCTTGTCCCCCTTACCGTCGGCGAGGGCGCGCTCGTAGACCGCCAGCACCTGGTCTTCGACGAGAGCGAACCTCGCGTCCCAGGACTCCGAGTCGTAACGCCAGTACCCGGTGATGTCGTACTGGTCGATGCTCCATCCCAGCCCGCGCAGGTACTTGCGCACCTCGCGGGATTGCGCGGCCTCACCGGCGAACCAGCAGTAGCCCTGGGGCGGCAGGTCGATCCGCCGAACAAGTTTCGCCAACCGGCTTGGGCCGAAGCCGTTTCCGGTGCCGAGGCTGGGGATGATGGTGACGCCGGGCCGGTTTGGCAGGTAGTCGAGGTCGTGGTGGTCGGCCGCTTCGACGATCACCACAGTGGACACGGCCGGGGGTAGTTCCTCGACGATGCGGGCGGTGGCGGGCAAGCCGGAAAGGTCGGTGACCAAAAGCTGCCAGTCCATGCCGGGCGCTGGGCGGTACCAGGACCGCGCGTGGTCGAGCCGCACTCGGTCACCTGCGGTCGTCGTACGTGCCCATGTGGTCCCGGGGCCGCTGGCATGGAGAACGATGTCGAGGTCGATGCGGTCACCGTCGTGGTGGCGCACCGAATAGTTGCGGCCCTCGTCGGGCGAGTCCGGGTCGAAGTAGACCCCCACCGCGGAATCGCCACCCGGCGCGACGGCGAGGGCTTCAGGGGCCTCGACGCGCAGACTGATTCGGCGTAGCCGCGGGTTCAGCGGGAGGGTCTCGATGACGTACGCATCCGAGAAGCTCATTCGGGTTAGGTTAGCCTAATCACTCCAGGGATGTGGGGACCCCCGCGTCGTCCCGCTGCGGGGGTCCGCCCGAGCGGGCGCCGCCCACCGGCGCGGGATGGATGCCTTCGGGTCCTAGACCGCCCCCGCCGCGCCGAGTGTGGTGGCGGTCAGCGTGGCGACCAGCGTCTCCTCGTCGGTCTGGATGTCACCGTGCAACCAGGCGATGATCAGCTCCGTCGCGGCGGTGACCATGGCTCGTGCGGCCAGCGCGCGGTCGACCGACGGCTTCGCCGGCCCGCTGAACGGCATGGCCTCGGCTGCGACACGCTCGGCGAATACCCCGATCTCCCGCTGCTGCAGGGAGCGCAGCCGGGGAAAGCCGGGCGACTCCATGTACAGCCGGGCGTCGGCGGCGCTGGCGACCAGGGTCGCCACCACGGTGTGAAGCACGCCATGGGCCCGGTCGGCCATTGGCTCCTCGCGAAGCACGACCTCCATCGCCGACTTCAGTCGCGTGTACAGATCCGCGGCACAGGCGTCGAGCAGTTCGTCCTTGCCGGCGAATTCGGCATAGAAGTACCGCTTGCTCAGGTTGGCGCGCCCGCACACCAGCTCGACGGTCAGCGGTGCCAGGCCGTCCTCGGCGATCAGGGCGCGCGCCGCCGCCAGCAGACGTTCGCGCCGGTCCGCTGAGCGCTGCTGGGCGGTGAGCCCCGCGTACGTGCGGCCTTCGAGCTTGGTTCCCTCCTGACCTCCGGACATGCCGCCCATCTTGACCCATCTGTGGCCTTCGCCATAATCTAGAACGAACGCGTTCCAGATTACCCCCGGCGGTGACGCGGCCGGCGCACGAGGAGTGAGGCGATGACAACACGGATCATGGATCACGCGGCCCAGGTGCTGGCCGAACCACAGGCCTACGCCGACGAGGCGCGGCTTCATCAGGCGCTGGCGCATCTGCGTGCCCATGCTCCGGTGTCCTGGGTCGAGTCGAGGAACTATCAGCCGTTCTGGGCGATCACCAAGCACGCCGACGTGATGGCCATCGAGCGGCAGAATGACCTGTTCACCAACGCTCCCCGCCCGTTGCTCATGGAGACGGAGCTCGACGCGAAGCTGCTTGCCGACCGCGAAGCGGGGATCGGTCTGAGCACCCTGATCCACATCGACGATCCGCACCATCGCGACTTACGCAAGATCGGCGCCGACTGGTTCCGCCCGAAAGCCATGCGCGCCTTGAAAACCCGGTGCGACGAGCTGGCGAAGATGTACGTCGACCAGATGGTCGAACGCGGCCCGGAGCTGGACTTCGCCCAGGAGATCGCGGTCAACTACCCGCTGTATGTGATCCTGTCGCTGCTGGGTCTGCCTGAGTCGGACTTCCCCCGCATGCTCAAGCTGACCCAGGAGATGTTCGGCGGCGAGGACAGCGAATTCCAGCGCGGCAACACCACCGAGGACATGCTCGCGGTGTTGCTCGACTTCTTCAACTACTTCGCCGCGTTGACCGCGTCTCGCCGCGAAACACCCACCGAGGACCTGGCTTCGGCGATCGCCAACGCGACCATCGACGGTGCGCCGCTGTCGGATATGGACACCGCCTCCTACTACGTGATCGTGGCCAGCGCCGGACACGACACCACCAGCGCCGGCATCGCCGGCGGACTGCTGGAGCTGCTGCGCAATCCCGGTGAGCTGGCGCGGTTGCAGAACGACATGAGCCTGATGGGCACCGCCGTCGAAGAGATGATCCGCTGCGTGGTGCCCGTCAAGGAGTTCATGCGCACCGCTCAGGCCGACACCGAGGTCCGCGGCGTGCCGATCGCCAAGGGCGAATCGGTACTGCTGTCCTACGTTTCGGCCAACCGCGACGAGGACGTGTTCGACGATCCGATGCGTTTCGACGTGGGCCGTGACCCCAACAAGCACCTGTCATTCGGCTACGGGGTGCACTTCTGCCTCGGTGCAGCGCTCGCGCGCATGGAGATGCACAGCTTCTTCACCGAGCTGGTCCCGCGGATCACGTCGATCGAACTCACCGGCGACCCGCAACTGATGGCCACCACCTTCGTCGGAGGCCT